>CAMOVW010000404.1 GCA_946627725.1 uncultured Clostridia bacterium | reverse complement strand
TCATTAAAAAAATCTAAAAATTGAGATTGACATCAATTTCAAGATGCGTTATAATGGTCGGGTAAATAGTATCATTATGCATTCATATGTGAAATGATATGTTTAATTACAGGAGGAATTTCTATGAGAATGGTAAGCAAAAAACTGATTTCCGTTGTTCTCGCTCTCGTTCTTCTTATGGGAACCGCCCTTTGCGCTTTTGCCGCGATCGGCGACTTTTCCTACGACGTAAAAGAAGACGGAACGGGCGCAATCACCGTTTTCAACGGCGAAATTGAAAACGGCGTTTTCACCGTCAGCGATGAGGACGAGCTCCTTGAGCTCCCGCTCACCTCTGTAGCTCCCGCTGCGTTTATGTACAGCAGCAGCAATTCCGATCTTGCTTTCCTTAACAACGTTACTTCCATCGTTGTTGAGGCCGGCGTAAAAGAGATCGGCAGCTATGCTTTCGCGAATCTTCCCGCTGTGAAGACCGTGGAATTCAAAGGCGACGTCGTACTTGACGAAAACGCTTTCTCCGGCTGCAAAACCCTGCAGAAGGTGATTTTCGACGGTTCCGCTTATCTGGGCGAATATGCTTTCGCCGGTTGCACCGCCATGGAAGAGCTTGTGAATGCCGAAGGTAAAGATTTTGACGCCGAGCGCGGCGCTCTGAACGATACCGCCTGGTTCAAGAACTACACCGTAGACTTCGTTACCGTGGGCACCACGCTCATCGCCTATAAGGGCGCGGACGAAGAAGAGACCATCCCGCTGAACATCACCACCATCGGCGCCTGCGCGTTCGAGGGCAACAACACGCTGAAGAAGATCATCATCTCCCGCTATGTTGATACCATCGGCAACAACGCTTTTGCAGACTGCGCCGCGCTGGAAGAGGTTGTTTGGTCCGACATCGGCAAGATCACCGAGGTTGGCAAAAACGCGTTCCTCAACACGCCTTACTATGATAACTACGAAGGCGAGTTCTTCATCATCGGCGATATCCTTGTGAAGTATAAGGGCGGCGACGTATCCTTCGTTCGCATCCCCAACACCGTAAAGGAAGTTGCCGAGGGCGCTTTCGACGGCTGCTATACCTATAACGAGAAAGACGGCTATTCCTTCGTTATTTCTTCTATCGTGGTTCCCGCTTCCGTAACCGAGTGCGGCGAAAACTGTTTCGCTCTTGCTACCTTTGAAGACGGCACCACCTATTCCCCCAGAATTTACGCCTATAAGGGCACTGCCGCTATGGACGCTCTTACCGAGGCCGGTTATCTTGTAACCGAAATGCCCGCTTTCGCCGATCTTGACAGAGACGGCAAAGTGACCGCTGCCGACGCGAGACTTGCGCTGAGAATCGCCACCAAGCTCGATTCCGCCGATGATATCATGAAGGCTTCCGCCGACGTGGACGGCGATACCAGAGTTACCGCTTCCGACGCCAGATTCATTCTGAGAATGGCTGTTGAGCTTGAGGACGTAACCTCTGAAGATCTGCTTTACATGCCCAGAACCGACGTTGAGATCCTTATGGCTTACACCGCCGCCGTGAAGAAGGCTGCCGTTGATAACGTTGGCTACACCAAGACCGTTTCCAACGCCATCACCGGTACCGACGTGAACCTGATGCACAAGAGCAAGGTTGAAAGCATTGCCAAGAAGAACATGACCAACAGCAAGAACACCTACGCTTCCGATACCCAGGCTGCCATCGACAACCTGATCGTTCCGGATCTTCTTGCTACCGGCAGCATCAAGACCGCTTCCAGCGAGATCATTGACGGCAAGTATTACATCACCATCGTATTCGAGGACGTTCAGGATGCCTGCGTAACGCTGCAGACGCCCGATTATGCCCCCGCAGACGCCGCGTTCAAGAGAGTGGTTCCCGCTGTGAACGGTCAGGTATTCTACGATGCGATCTCCTCTAACAGCTGGTTCAAGCTGGTTGATAATTCCGATAACCGCACGCTGAACTGCGTAAGAAAGTATGCGCTTTCTTACAGCGCTCCCACCGCCAAGATCGTGATCGACAGCGCTACCGGCAAGGCTGAATCCATCTCCCTCAGCTGCACCTACAACTTTGCTGTAGACGGCAGAGTGAACGGCGTGGATATCTCCTCCAAGGGCTTCAAGACCGGCGACGGCACCGTTACCAGACTTGATACCATCAACTTCACTGATTTCCAGTGGTAAATCAATGATACCCAAGGGGCTCCGGAAAACCGGAGCTCTTTTTTTGATTATTACGGGGGAGGGTGGATCGGAAAATTATAATTTATCGCGCTGTGCGCGATAAAAGCCGTTCGCCGTTCGCAAATATCTGAGTGTCCGCAGTATGGCGCGATGCCGCAACGGTAGGGCGGCATTTCATGCCGCGTTAATTACAAAAGGACGGAATAAACTTTTGTTGACATATTCAGCCTGCATCCTTTTGTAATTTTCAATTGCGCCGCAGGCGCGTACCTTATATCAACAAGGGACAAAAAGGCGTTTTGCGGTACTTCAGGTTTTCAATATAAGGTTATATTGATTATAAAATTATTGTG
>CAMOVW010000403.1 GCA_946627725.1 uncultured Clostridia bacterium | reverse complement strand
TGTTGAGGGTTTCCGGTTGCTTACAATTACAACGGCCACAACCGCAATCAATATGATAACGAGCACGCCGAGACCGATCAGCTTCACAAGTGCGTTGTTTTTTTTGAAACGCAAACGTGTATTCTTTTCGGGTTTGTGGGCTTCAACATGTTCAATTTCCATCAAACGCACTCCTTTTAAATACAACTTTATTCAGGTATAACCCCTCAGGGGGCATTGTTTTTCCCGCACAGAGACGATTGCTGCTTTGAATTATTGCAGGGATACTCCCACGGTCAAGCTTTTTTTCGTCGATATACAAAAGCGTACCGGCCATAATACGTACCATATTATAAAGAAAACCGTCTGCTTCCACATAAAACACTACTTTTTCGTTATCTCGGAATACGCCGGCACTTTTCACGGTACGCACGTTTGATCGAACGGCTGCACCTGCCGCACAAAAAGAAGAAAAATCATGCGTTCCGATAAAATCTTTCGCTTCGTTATTCATCATGTCTGCGTCCAGATCATGTTTCACGTGAACTGCTTTATTTATCAGGAACGGATTCCTTACCGAAGAATCATAAAAAACATAGTGATATTCTTTTGATTCACAACTGAATCTCGCATTAAATGCATCAGGAACAATCTCACATGCCGTAACACAAATATCGTTCGGCAAATAAAAATTCAATCCGGATATCACGGTATTCATTTGCCGTTCAACGTCCGAATGAAAGTTTGCCTTAAAACAGCGAGCATGCACACCGGCGTCTGTTCTGCTGCAGCCGGTAACTGAAACATCCGTACAGAACAGTTCCGATACGGCATCTTCCAATTTTTGCTGAACGGTGATTCCGTTTTCCTGGCGCTGCCAGCCGTGGTATGACGTTCCGTCGAACATTAATGTCAGCAAATAATTCATCAGATCACCGCCCTGAAAATAAAACTGTCGCTAAACTGATAAAACGTAGTAAAAACAGCGGCAAAACACAGAAGCGCCATCAGCACAAAGGATAAATAATCAAGAACACCAAATCGCATAACCTTTAACCGGGTACGATTTGTACCGTCGGTATAACAACGGCATTCCATAGCAACCGCAAGATCGGCAGCTCTGCGAAAAGCCGAAACAAACAGAGGGATAAAAACAGACGTCATGGCTTTCATTCTCTTGGCGATATTGCCGTTGTCAAGATTTGCACCTCTCGCCTTCTGCGCGCTCATAATGATGTCTATTTCATTGATCAGCGTCGGAATAAACCGCAGCGCAATCGTCATCATCATTGCAAGAGAATGTACTTTGATTTTAAAGATTTTCAAAGGGGAAAGGAGCCGCTCGATCGCGTCTGTAAGCATGGTGGGCGATGTTGTATATGTGAGCAGCGATGAAAACAAAATCAGGGATACTATACGTACTGCAAGAAATATGGCGCTGTAAACGCCGCCTGTCGTAATGCTGAAATCACGCTCGACAAACGGTTTCCATAAAACTTTGCCGTCATCATTATAAAACAGCTGCAGGGCGGAAGTAAAAATTACGATAAAGATGATTCCCCGAAGACTTTTCCAAACCAATTTCGGCGAAATAGAGGAAATGAGAATGCAGAGGATCGCAAATCCCAACATCAATATCAGCGAAAAGAAATTCCTGCAAATAAAAAGGGTTACAATAAACAATATCGTATGCAGGATTTTGGCCCGGGGATCCAATTTATGGATCAGAGATCGACCGGGAAAAAACTGACCGATAGAAATATCTCTGATCATACGCCCGTACCTCCGCGCAGTATAGAAGCAATTTGCCCCGCTGCAGCCTCAACCGTGTAAACTTCATCAAGATGAAATCCGCGTTTTTTTAATTCCAGTATTATTTTCGTAAAAGAGGGCACATTCAAACCCATTCCAACCAACGCTTCACCGTGCGAAAATATCTCTTTCGGCGTACCGAGAAACGCAACGCCGCCCTGATTCATAACAAGAATACGATCGGACATTTGCGCTGCGATCTCCATACCGTGCGTAACAAGAAAAACCGTCGCCCCAGTTTGTTTACGGTAATCGGCAATCATTTCCAATATGGATTCTCGTCCCGCGGGGTCTAACCCGGCGGTTGGTTCATCCAGAATAAGAACTTCAGGGAACATTGCCATAACGCCTGCGATAGCGCACCGTCGTTTCTGCCCCCCCGACAGATCAAACGGAGATTTCTCAAGATACTCATTTTTTAATCGAACAAAAGAGATTGCCCGCAGAACACGCTCTTTCACTTCATCTTCAGGCAGCCCCATATTTCTTGGCCCGAATGCAATATCTTCAAAACAGGTTTCGCCGAAAAGCTGATATTCGGGATATTGAAAACACAAGCCGACCTTAAAACGGGCTTCGCCGATGCTTTTTTTGTTTTGATTGATATTCTTCCCGTCCAGAATGATCTCGCCATGTTCGGGCTTGATCAAACCGTTCATCATCTGCATTAAAGTACTCTTTCCGGAACCGGTATGACCGATAACCGAAACAAATTCACCCTTTTCAACAACAAATGAAACATTATTCAG
>CAMOVW010000402.1 GCA_946627725.1 uncultured Clostridia bacterium | reverse complement strand
AACACCCTCCCGCGAACGTAGTGAGCACCCTCCCGTTCGCGAAGCGAACTCGAGCATCAGCGCGATAAATTCTAATTTGAACGTAAAAACCCCGCCGCTTCGCGGGGGAAGCAGCGGGGAAGCTTAAGCGTGATTACGCGCTTTTCTTTGCGGTTACGGTTTTGATCACGAACAGGGTGCCGATCATCAGAACAATACCGATGGGCAGGCTGATGACCCAGGATTTCACAAGCCCGGCAACGATATACGTTACAAACGAAACGCCTGCCACCGTGAGCGCGTAGGGCAGCTGGGTGGAAACGTGGTTGATGTGGTCGCACTGCGCGCCCGCGGAGGACATGATGGTGGTATCCGAAATGGGGGAGCAGTGGTCGCCGCAAACCGCGCCTGCCATACAGGCGGAAATGGCAACGATCAGCGTGGGGTTGCCTGCGGGGAATACGCTCAGCACGATGGGGATCAGTATGCCGAAGGTGCCCCAGCTGGTACCGGTGGCGAAGGAAAGGCCCACCGCAATGGCAAAGATGATGGCGGGCAGGAAGTTCGCCAGCGAACCGGCGCTGCCTTCGATCAGCTGCGAGATAAAGATCTTGGCGCCGAGAGAGTCGGTCATGGCTTTCAGCGTCCACGCGCAGGCAAGGATCATAATGGCGGAAACCATCGCCTTAAAGCCCTCGGGGAAGCATTCCATGATCTGCTTGAAGTTGATCACGCGGCGGATCAGGAAGTAGATCACCGCAATGATCAGCGCAATGCCCGCGCCGTAGGCAAGGCCCACGGAAGCGTCGGAATCGGAGAAGGCTTCAATAAAGTTTGCGCCGTCCAGAATGCCGCCGGAATAGATCATGCCCAGCACGCAGCAGACGATCAGCACGATCACGGGGAAGATCAGGTCGATCACGCGGCCTTTTTCGTTTACGGTCATCTCTTCCACGGCCTGCTTGGTGCCGGAGGTGAACAGATCGCCGTTTTCTTTCGCGTTGGTTTCGTGCTTCTTCATCGGGCCATAATCAAACTTGGAAACGGCCAGGAAGACCATCATAACGATGGTGAGCAGCGCGTAGAAGTTGTAGGGGATGGCCTGAAGGAACAGGCTCATGCCGCTGTCGGCGCCCGCGCCTCTTGCAAAGCCGGAAACCGCCGCTGCCCAGGAAGAGATGGGGGCGATGATGCAAACGGGGGCCGCGGTGGCGTCGATCAGATACGCCAGCTTTGCGCGGCTGATCTTGTGCTCGTCGGTTACGGGGCGCATAACGCTGCCCACGGTAAGGCAGTTGAAATAGTCGTCAATAAAGATCAGCACGCCGAGGCAGATCGTGGCGAGCTGCGCGCCCACGCGGGATTTGATGTGTTTTGTGGCCCAGCGGCCGAAGGCTGCGGAACCGCCGGCGCGGTTCATCATGGCAACCAGCGCGCCCAGCAGCACAAGGAACAGAATAATGCCCATGTTGTAAGAATCCGCAAGACTGGCGATGAAGCCGTCGCTCACCACGTGCTCTACGGTGCCGATGAAGTTGCCGCGGGCATAGATCACGCCGCCCACAATGATACCGATGGCCAGCGAGGAATATACCTCTTTGGTAACCAGCGCCAGCACGATGGCGATCAGCGCGGGCAGAAGGCTGAGGGCGGTAGCGTAAGCCTTGTTCTCTTCGCGTACCTTTGCAATGGCCGTGGCAACGTGCGCTTCAAAGTCGGGGTCGGCCTCAAGGTTGTCGGCATAGCCGTCAACGTATTCCTGCGCGCTGTCGGCGTCGCTGAGGTCGTATTCCACGGCGTCGTCGCCCTCGCCGAGTACAAATACGTCTGCGGCTGCGCCGATGGTGGTGACGTCGGAGGCGGCTTCGGGGTCGGCTTCTTTCGCCGCGTCGGCGTCTTCCGAATCGGAGAACAGCACCATGGTTTCGCCTTCGTCGGCGGCTTCTTCCACGGCTGCGTCGGGGTCGTTCGCTTCGCTTACGGCTGCGGTTTCGCCTGCCCCGTTGTTGTCTGCGGCGGAGGCAAAGCTTGCGCTGAGCAGAATGCCGAGCGATAACGCCAGTGAGATCAGCATCAGAATGATGTTACGGGTCGTTCTTTTCATAAACAATTCCTTCCTGTTGTTTTTTCAAAAAAAAGAACCGCTTGGCAAAGCGGAACATAGAACTGTTTGTTTTATGATAGCGCTCCACAGAAAAATTTCATGTGACAGTACGCGGCGTGTTTCACCGCATCCCAGATCCGGCGCCCAAGGCAGGCAGCCGTTTCTTCGGCGTAAGCCCCTTTCCCCGGGGAATTCAGCCTTTTTTACCCCGGCTACTGATGGCATACGCGCCTCTATCGCAAGCTATTCTTTTTTTGATGGTTTTATCATAGCACCGAACGAAAGTGTTGTCAATAGCAGGTGAACGATTTCGCTAAAAAGTGTCAATTATTTTGTGGATATTCACGGAATCACCGGGCTGCAGAAACGGGAAATTGCAGTTTGTCGCGACGCAGGCGCGACAGCCGTTTGCCGTTCGCCGTTCGCAAGAATCACAGCTTCCGCAATAAAGCTGCCAC
>CAMOVW010000401.1 GCA_946627725.1 uncultured Clostridia bacterium | reverse complement strand
TGCGAAATCGTATTTTTTGCCCAGTTCACAATCCTGATTGTCATGAAGGATCTGCTGCAGAATGTGGTTCTGCGTTTCCATTGCTTTTTTTGTGTATTCGTTGAAGCGTTTGAAGGTATAACGACCCAGCATAACGCCCCAGCTTGAGGTCAGGCCCATTGGTATCAATCCTTTCAATATCTTTTTATTCTGTATAATATTAACATACCATTTTGGTAAATTCAATACGGAAATTAAAAAACATCAAAAAAATTATTCATAAATAAAAATCATCAAATAAAAAATTGCCATGGAATAAGGAAAAAAAGGTTTGTTTTTTTTCGCTTGTATGCTATACTTATAGGGATAAAACAGGAGGTATCATACATGAGCAGATTTACCGAAGCAAAAGAAATATACAGCCGTCTCGGTGTGGACGCGGAAGCCGCACTCGAAAAACTGCGCGACGCGACCGTATCCGTACACTGCTGGCAGGGCGACGACGTGATCGGATTCGATTCAGATCAGGCCCTTTCCGGCGGCATTCAGACCACCGGCAATTACCCCGGCAAAGCTCGCACGCCGGATGAACTGATGGCGGATATCGACAAGGCGTTTTCGCTGATGCCCGGCAAAAAGAAGCTGAACCTGCACGCAAGCTACGCCATTTTTGACGGTGAGCGCGCCGACAGAGACGCCATTGAACCGAAGCACTTCAAAAAGTGGGTGGATTTTGCAAATGAGCGCGGTCTCGGCATCGATTTCAACCCCACGTTTTTCTCCCACCCCATGGTAAAGGATAACCTCACCCTCTCTTCTCCGGATGAGGAAGTGCGCGCTTTCTGGGTTCGCCACGGCGTCGCCTGCCTGAAAATATCGGAGTATTTCGCAAACGAGACCGGCAAGCCCTGCGTGATGAACATCTGGATCCCGGACGGCTACAAAGACATCCCTGCGGACCGGCTCGGCCCCCGCGCGCGTTTCAAGAAATCGCTGGATGAGATCCTTGCCACCCCCTACGACAAATCAAAGGTTTACGTTACGCTTGAATCCAAGGTATTCGGCATCGGCCTTGAGAGTTACACCGTGGGCTCGGCTGAATTCTGCCTTTCCTACTCCACGAAAAACGGCATCACCCCGCTGATGGACAACGGCCATTATCACCCCACAGAGATGGTAAGCGACAAGATCTCTTCTTTGCTGCTGTTCAACGATAAAATCGCGCTGCACGTTACCCGCCCCGTTCGGTGGGATTCCGACCATGTGGTGCTCTTCGACGACGAAACAAAAGAGATCGCAAAAGAGATCGTAAGAAACGACGCCCTTGACCGCGTTTTTATTGCAACGGACTATTTCGATGCGAGCATCAACCGCATCTCCGCCTGGGTGACCGGCGTGAGAAACGTGCAGAAATCGCTGCTGTTTGCGCTTCTGCAGCCCGCAAGCCTGAAGGAACTGCAGGACGCCTCCGATTTTACCGCCCTTATGGTACAGCAGGAGGCGCTGAAAACCGCCCCCTTCGGCGACGTATGGGAAGAGTTTCTGGCAAGAGAACAGGTTGTTTCCGATTATCTGCCGGAGATCAAAGCATATGAAGCAACCGTACTGAGCGCAAGATAAACTATTTGGAGGAAACGGATGGCACGCCGCGAAAAGACGCCGGAAGAGCTGCGGCAAGAGGCCTATTACAAAGACCTGAAACAGCAGCTGCGGGAAAAATTCCGCACAACGCCGGTCGACCAATTGAATGACGCCGATCTTCTGGCCATATTTCTGAGTTATTCCGTAAAAAAATATGACTTTGTTGAGGCGGCAAATATACTGATCGACCATTACGGTTCTTTTCGCAACGTACTTGACGCGCGCTATGATTCTTTGCGGCAGTTTCCTTTTTTGCAGCAAAACGCCGCGTTGGCGCTGAAGGCGATTCCCGCGCTTTGCAAGAAGATGCTTCTTGAAATCCGCCCGAAACGCAAACAGATCAAAAGCCCCGAGGATGCGCAGATTTATATGTATCCTTATTTTGTAGGATATAACTATGAGCAGGCTTTTTTACTTCTTCTGAACGACAGAGATTACCCGATAGACGTCGTCTTTCTTGCGGACGGCTCCGGAGACGACGTCTATATCGATCAGAAAAAAGTGGTAAGAGAAGCCCTGATGCACAAGAGCACAAAGATCATACTTGCGCATTCGCACCCTGCCGGTTCCGCATCCCCTTCTTATGCGGATCTGATCGCAACGCAGAAGCTTTCGGATTTGCTTGCGCCGATGGGGATCAGGATCATGGATCATCTGATTTTTGCAGCAAGAAGCTGCTGCTCGATTTCGCAGCATGAGGATATCACCGACGATATTCTTGCGTTTTCTCCCCGGCAGGATCCGAAAAAAAACAGGAATATCGAAGGGAAACAACAAAAAACCGCAATGCAGAAAAAAAATTAAAAAAATTGCAAAATACCTATTGATTTTTTAATTTGAATGTGATAGAATACCTGTGTTCTTCAGGGAACACATCCGGGTGTGGCGCAGTTGGGAGCGCGCTTGACTGGGGGTCAAGAGGCCGTGAGTTCAAGTCTCGCCACTCGGACC
>CAMOVW010000400.1 GCA_946627725.1 uncultured Clostridia bacterium | reverse complement strand
CGCATTTGATGCAAAGTCCTTCCTGGGTAGTTTTATCCCCTTCTATTTTAGAGATATAAATCACCGCGGGGTTCTTTTTACACCGGGAGCATAATTTTGTAGTCATTTAGTTGTCCTTTCCGATAAAGTATGGTCCATTGATCATTTTGCGGCTTTTTCCGCTGCTTTTGCTTCTTTTTCGGCTTTTGCTTTTGCTTTTCCTTCCGGAGAGAAGCGCTCCTGCACCTGCCGGTGCGTTTCGGGCATATAGCTGATAAATGCTACAAAAGTCATGATAACAGCAATAACAACAAGCACCATCATTACAGAATCCGGCAGTGTAAAGAGCTGCGCTACAGCGCCGGGTTCAGCGCGGAACGCGCCCACTTCCGGTCCGAATGCCATAATTGTGATCATAACAAGATAGAATGCCATTGTTGCGGCTTTACCGTATATTTCGGCAGCACCGGGGCGAATTCCGAAATATATCATAAGACCGCCGCCGATCAGCATAACCAACTCTTTTACAATGAAAAGTAAAAATACCCAGGCAAACAGCTTCAGTGTATGGTTATTGGCATTAAAAAACCTATAGAATAAAAGAACCGCAATGGTTGCCTGCGTAAGCTTATCCGCAACCGGATCCAAAAGTTTACCGAGGGCGCTGACTTGATTAAACCTTCTGGCGATTTTCCCGTCGAAGAAATCGCTGAGCCCGGAAAGCGCAAGCACAAAAACCGCCCATAAAAGATTTTCTTTTAAGAATAGATACGCGAATAACGGAATCAGCAGAATGCGAATAAACGAAAGCAAATTGGGAATCGTCCATACGTTACTGAAGATCCCTTCCTCTTTAATTTCTTTTTTATTGTTTTTTGTATCAGACATGATAACCATCCTTTCTTTTCATCAGAACCGTCCTGCGATAAAATCGCATACAACGGAATTCTGAACAAGCATAGAGAACGCAGATTGATCTGCAAGCGACGCCAACACATTAAGTATCATACATCCGGCCGCAATCGGAATCATACCTCTTGCCAAGCCGAATACACCGCCAAGAACTTTATTCACGGTTCCAAGCTTACCGTCTTTGTTTTCAAAGAAGTGTTTATTGATCATATTGGCAATCAAACCCAGTATAACAGACAGAACAAGAAACAAACCGACGGTTGTAATAATTACAATTACTTTTGTAAGAATCGGCTGAACATATGCGCTTTCAAGCTGTGCAACCGTATGGACCTTATCGGGATCAAGCAATTCGTCGGTAAACATCTGAAAATAATCGGCAATTTTATATGCGGAATCCGGCACGGATTCTTTTGCGGAATCGATAATCGCAGCAATATTGCCTTCTACGCTTCCGCTTGGGAAAAGCTCAAAAAGTTTTGTTTGCACCGGAGCGTGAACAAAAGCAGTATACAAATACGTCGCTGCCGGCAGAGCTGCGAACCTCGCAATAAAAGCCGAAAGCAAATTCGCAATGAATCGCAGCAATACGCTCGCAAATCCCCTTCTGAATCCGAAAAACAGAAAAAGAAGCGCAAGAACAATACAGGTGATATCAATAATATTCATTCCGACGCCCCGCTTGTGCTGTGTGTATTGAACCGATACAGGCCGCTGGAAGAAACAACGTAAAGATAACGACCGGAGATCGCACAATGGATACAGGTTTCAGGCAAGTTGATTCTGCCTGTAACAGAATCTCCGGAGCCTATGATCTGTACTTCATCTGCAAACACGACCGCAGCGTTTGCCGCACCTGCATAAACCCCGAGAATCGAACTCTGAAAATTGTGTTCGTATGTTTTTTTGCACCCTTTATCCATATAAAACACCACTGCATTATTGGTGTTTCCGTAATGGTTGATCGCGGAAAGTCCGACTCCGTTTTTCAGAATATCGGAATGGTTCAGCTCATTCTCCGAATAATGATTCAGTTCGGAAGAAGATCCGGATGGGTCAAGAAGATATACGCCGTTGTCTGTAAAGGCCGCAACATTTTTTGATGAAACAAATTCTATATCATATACGGTTTCCTCAGGGAATTCTGCAGTATAGGCAGGTTCATCTTTATTGAAATTAAAGTAATATACTTTACAGATCGTTTCAGCATTTATAACAGATAAAACACTCACGGCCGCGCATTTTCCGTTCGGAGACAGCGAAACGCCAAGTACATAATCTGAACTGCCCCACTCGAACAAGAGTTTTCCCTTGTAAGAATATACAAACAAATGTGATTGATATCCACCGTCCGCGTTCAGGACATAAGCATACGTACCGTTTGTGGTAATATCCGCGCAGCTCACGGGAGCTTCAAGCGACAACTCTTTATAGGTTACGGAATCCTTTTCTATTTTGAGATTTGTGCCGCCCCTGTCAAACAGCAGCATATTTTTACCGGCCAGCGTCATCACAGGATTTGTATACTGATGCTCGTTGGCGTTAATAAGATTTCCGTACTGATCCACGTATTCAACGGCGCCGGAAGTAAGAAGCGCTACCCCTGAAGGAAAAGGAGCGACGTCTATTACGGAATCCGCAGTTACGGGATAGATTAGATTATCGTCCGAGAAAGAAGCTGTT
>CAMOVW010000399.1 GCA_946627725.1 uncultured Clostridia bacterium | reverse complement strand
GGCGGGATCGATCGCGAAGCTGTTCAGATCCTCGTTATTTCTTCCCAAAACAAAATAGCGGCTGAAATAGGTTTCAGAGGCGTAGGTTTTCAGCGTTTCCTGCACGCTGTTGGTTTCTTCCATAAACAGTACGCCGGTCATCACTCCGAAAAACAGGATCAGCACAACGGAGATCAGTATCATACTCAGGCGAACAAACCTGTTCCGCAGTTTTTTGATCATAATCGATTATCTTCCGGCGCATTCCCGGGCGTTCAGGGTTCTTTCCGCCCCGCCGGATTTATCCTTCCTTCTTTTTTTCCGATTTCAGTTCCAGCCGGTACCCCACTTTGCGCAGGGAGACGATCTCTACGTTTGCGTGTACAAACTCCAGCTTCTTGCGCAAAAACGAGATATATACTTCCACGTTGTTATCCACCGCGTTGGAATCGTATCCCCACACCTTTACGATCAGATCATCCTTTGGCGTTACGGTCTGCGGGTTCTGCAGCAAAATCTTCATGATCTCAAACTCTTTATAGTTCAGATGCACGCTCTTATTGCCGTTTACCAGATCGCAGGTAGAGAGATTGAGCACCAGCGTATCAAAGGTAAGCTCCTCCAGCACAACTTCCCCCTGCCGGCGGGTAAGCGCCCGCACCCGGGCAAAAAGCTCATCGGGAGAAAAGGGCTTTGTCATGTAATCGTCTGCGCCGGCGTCCAACCCCGTCACTTTATCCGAGATCTGATCCTTTGCCGTAAGCATAAGGATCGGCGTGGAGATCTTCTCTTTTCTGAGCTGCTGCGCCACCTGCAGCCCGTTCATCTTCGGCAGCATCACGTCCAGAATAATGATATCATAGATCCCGCTGGACGCCATATCGTAACCGTCGGCGCCGTCAAACGCAAGATCCACCATATACTTTTTTTCACTCAGGATCTGCTGCAGGGCTTCGGCCAGTCTTTTTTCATCTTCTACAACCAGAATCTGCATAAAACGTACCTCCTCATGATGCTGCAAAATGTATTGTAGCCGCCATGTCTTAAATAATGCTGAACGCGAAGTGTTTGATCACGCGTTTTTTTCATTCTGAAGGTAATAATACGCCTTCAGAAGGGCAGTCTGGGTCTTGCCGTCCGGGATATTGCCGGCCATTACTTCTCTGATCAGCGTTTTTAGCGGGATCTTCTCCCAATTGATAAATTCATCCGCATCCGGATGGGTATCGCCGAACGAAAGCCCCCGCGCAAGGAACATGCCGATCACTTCATCCGAATAGGCGCAGGTGGGATAATACGTGCCGAGATCGATCACTTCGCTTGCTTCGGCGCCGGTTTCTTCCCGCAGTTCACGCAAGGCTGCGTCGCGCATTTCCTCCGGCGGATCCAGCTTGCCCGCGGGCACCTCCAGCAGCACCCTGCCGAAAGGATAGCGGAACTGGCGCACCATGATCACCTCGCCCGCCTCCGTAACCGGCACAACGCAGGCCGCGCCCTGATGGCGGATGTATTCCCTTACGCCCGTGGAGCCGTCCGGCAGACGAACCTCATCGCTGAACACGTGCAGAAGAACGCCGCTGAATACCTGCTCTGAAGAGAGCTTTTTTTCCGTAAGATCCATATTCTCATTCATATTGTATACCTCTTTTTCTGTAATCTTCATTTAAGAATCATAACATACAATCAAAAAAAAGTAAACAACGAAATCGTCGAATTCATTGACATTCCATTTCACTTTTGATACAATAAAGTTTGTTTTTGAAGATGCAGAGAGGTATTTACGATGCGAAACACATATGAGAATCCGCTTTGCGTGAGATACGCAAGCACAGAAATGAAATTCATTTTCAGCGACGACCATAAGTTTTCCACATGGCGCAGGCTTTGGGTGGCGCTGGCGAAGGCCGAGCAAACGTTGGGCATAGAGATCTCGGATGCGCAGATCGCCGAAATGGAAGCCCATATCACCGATATCGATTACGACGCCGCGGCAAAATACGAACATCAGCTGCGCCACGACGTGATGGCCCACGTACACGCCTTTGGTGATCTTTGCCCCACCGCCCGCCCGATCATCCACCTTGGCGCAACGTCCTGCTACGTAGGCGACAATACGGATATCATCGTTATGCGCGAAGGCCTGCGCAGAGTAAAAAAGCTGCTGGTGAACACGATCAAAGCCGCGGCGGATTTTGCGGACAAATGGAAAAACACCCCTACCCTCGCCTATACGCATTTTCAGGCGGCGCAGCCCACCACCGTGGGCAAACGCGCCACGCTCTGGATTCAGGATCTGCTGATGGATCTGGATGCGGTTGATTATCAGCTTGCCAACCTGAAGCTGCTGGGCTGCAAGGGCACCACCGGAACCGGCGCCAGCTTTTTAGAGCTGTTCGGCGGCGATCACGACAAAGTAAAACAGCTTGAGAAGCTGATCGCGCGGCAGATGGATTTTGACGCCTGCATGGCGGTTTCCGGCCAGACCTACACCCGCAAGGTAGATTATAACGTGCTCTCCGTTCTGTGCGGTATCGCCCAGAGCGCGGCGAAGTTTTCAAACGATATCCGTCTGCTCTCACACCTGAAGGAATTTGACGAGCCCTTTGAATCCAAACA
>CAMOVW010000398.1 GCA_946627725.1 uncultured Clostridia bacterium | reverse complement strand
CCGCCGTCCCGCCTGCCGCGTCGCAATAGTAACACAGCGCGATAAATTATAATTTGAAGCCCCTCCCCCCCACATGCGCGTTTAAAATACAAAAACCGCTTGCCAGCCTGTATTTTTTATGTTATACTGATGTAGATTAACGTTAAAGGAGCTTTATTATGGAGCCTATCAAAGTTGATTTTTCCGAAGGCGGAAAAAAGAAGAGCGTACGCAGCGTGCTGATCCCGCCGGAGAAAGCCGGTATCAAGATCGTCATCAACGTCATCGTGATGCTGCTCACCGCGGGTATCGCGTATTATTTCCTGCTGCCGCCCATGAATCCGCACGATTATAAGTTCTATATTTACTGGCTCATCGTGCTGGGCAGCTATGTGGCATCGGCCTTCGTTACCTCCGGCGCGTTCGCAAAGCCCGAATACGTGCCCTACGTAAAGCGCCGCGCCCGTATCCCCGTGATCATCGCGGGCGTGATCGTTCTGGTGGTGGCCGTGGGGTATCTTGTGAGCAGCCCCTTCTTCCGCGCCAGAAGCTTTGCCAAGATCCTTTCCATCGATAACGGCGATTTTACAAACACCGTATCGCTGATCGACAGCATGAGCGACTTCAATAACGTGCCCCTGATCGACGAAACCGCCGCCCAGGCCCTTGCGGATAAAACGCTGGGCGATTTTGCCGCGCTGGATCTGGAAAGCCAGTTTGAGCTGCTCACCGAAGACAGCACCCAGATCAACTTCAAGGGCAGCCCCTACCGCATCTATCCGCTTCAGTACGGCGACGTTTTCAAATGGTTCCTCAATTCCGCGGTCGGCAAATCCTACGAGGGCATTCCCGGTTACGTAAGGGTAAACCTGAACACCCAGAAGGCGGAGCTGATCACGAATTACGATATCAAATACTCCACCGCAGAGCATTTCAGCGAGTATCTGGAGCGGCATCTGCGCTTCCGCTACCCCACCTATATTTTTGGCGAGATCAGCTTTGAGATCGATGAATCCGGCAAGCCCTTCTGGGTGGTGGAGCACATCAAAAAGACCGTAGGCCTTCTGGGCGGCGACGACGTACAGGGCATCATCCTTGTGGACGCCGAAACCGGCGATTCCGAATACTATACCGCCGATCAGATCAAGGCGGAAAATTCCGAGATCGCGTGGATCGACCAGGCCTACGACGCGGATCTGCTGATTCAGCAGTACAACTATTACGGCACCTACAACGGCGGTTTCTGGAACTCCCTCATCGGCCAGAGCGGCGTGAAGAAAACCTCTACCGGTTATTCCTTCCTCGCCATTGGCGACGACGTGTACCTTTACACCGGCGTTACCAGCGTTACCACCGACGACTCCATCCTCGGCTTCTTCTTTATCAACCAGCGCACCAAAGAGGCGCTCTTCTATCCCACCACCGGCGCAACCGAGGCCGCGGCGCAGCTGTCCGCACAGGGCAAGGTGCAGGATATGGACTGGCAGGCGTCCTTCCCGATCCTGCTGAACATCGACGGCGAAGCCACCTACTTCACCGCGCTGAAAGACAAGTCCAACATCGTAAAATCCTACGCGATGGTAAACGTGGAGCAATATAACGTAGTGGCGATCCCCTCGAACCAGAACACGGATCTCAGAAGCTGCCTTGAGGCGTATATCAAGGGCATGTCGCAGCTCAATCCCCCCGTGGTGATCGACTTCGCCTTCGATTCCGATAAATACACCGCGCCGGAGGATACCGACCCCGAAAACCCCGACGCCTCCAATGAAACAACAGTGACCGGCACCGTGACCGATATCCGCAGCGCGGTGATCGGCGGCACAACTTATTACTATATCGAACTGAACAACTCCGGCCTGTATTACTACGTGGCCGCCAGCGTTACCAACAAGGTGATGCTGCTGAACGTCGGCGATACCGTTACCGTTATCACTGCGGATAAAGCCGAAACCGGCATAGCGAATGCAAAGAGCATCGATACCGCCGCCCCCGCTCAAACACCGTCCGAAACCCCGGAAGAGACCACCGCCGGAACGGAAACCGAAACCACAACCGAAGCAGAAACAACGCAGCCGTAACAAAACCACAACGACCCCGTTCGCTCCCGCAAAACATGCGGGAGCTTTTTTTGGTTTTGAAGGTAAGGATTGAGCGGAAAAATATAATTTATCGCGCTGTTCGCGCGATAAACGCCGTTTGCCGTTTGCCGTTCGCCGTTCGCAAATATCTGAGTATGTGTATGTTAGTTGGGTACCATGACGCGGAGCGATATAATGGTAGCTTTATTGCGGAGGCTGTGATTCTTGCGAACGGCGAACGGCAAACGGCGAACGGCGGTCGCGCCTGCGGCGCGACAAACTGCAATTTGTTTCCATGTTGAAATACGCGGCGTTCCATGATATAATGCAAATAAAAGGAACAATTTCGATAAGGACCGTGACTACCGTGAAAAAAACGCATCCTCTGTTTTATAAAATCGGCGCGGCGCTGCTGGCGGCGGCGGTGTTGTGCGGCGGGCCTCTGCCTTACCGCGCGGCGGCGGAGCAGGATCAATATTGTTTATGCGGCGACGTGGACGGCGACGGCAAGGTGACGGCTGCGGACGCAAGAAAGAT
>CAMOVW010000397.1 GCA_946627725.1 uncultured Clostridia bacterium | reverse complement strand
TCAGGTTTTCAAAATAAGGTTATATTGATTATAAAATTATTGTGTCTGATAAAGCTGATCGCGTTCACATAGCTGAACCCGCAGACACAATAATTAACGCGGCATAAAATGCCGCCCTACCGTTGCACGTCCCGCGCTGTTACGGCTGCTCAACGCTCAATGCTCAACGCTCAATGCTTCTCGACAAATTATAATTTACAAACTCCACCTTTCCCTGAAAAACCAAACAGAGGACCCCATCAAAGGAATCCTCTTTACTTTTGGTTATATTAAACACATCATCCGGTCATTCTTTGTGCATTCTCACATGGTGTGTTCCTGTTTTTTCAGAATGTTCCTGCCATGTTCCTGGTTTTGTTCCTGCCTGTAAACCGCCGTTTTTGTTGGTATTACAACAAATATTATGATATGTTCCTGATGTACCTGTTTTTATATATATTTATATAAGCGATTTTCAGACGCATAATTTTGGGCAGGAACATCAGGAACAGCAGGAACATTTACGGTATGTTCTATGTCGTTACCACTGCAGGGTAATGAACTGGGTCAGTTTGAACAGCACCGTGAGGATGGCGTGGAGGTAGGCGGTGAGCCAGCCGGAGAGGGTTTTCTGGTTGTGGGTTTCGCCGCACCATCTGCAGGGGCCGTTCTCGGAGGGAGAAGCGGGGGTATCGGGGGTTACGGGGGCATCGGGCGTATCCGGATCCTCGGCAGGGGCCGTGCCGGGTACGGTGATCTCCACCTTTACGGTCTGGCGGTACAGCTTGGCGAGATCCTCATTTTCGGGATACAGCGCGGCATACCGTTCATACTGCGCAGCGGAAAGGCAGACCTCGATCACAACGGAGGTATCCTTCTGCTGCCGGTTCACCAGCAGCGTTTCGTGGGAGATAACGTCCGGGTTGGAGGAACGGAAACGATCCCACTGCTCGGAGGGATGGCTCAGATCGATGCTCATGGCGGAAATGCCGGTACCGGTGGCTTCGGCGTTGGTATATACCCATTTCAGTCCGCCGTTACCGTCGGGAACCACTTCGTAGAAGGAATGCAGATCGTTCAGCACCTTTTCGGGGCTCTCGTTGGCGCCGTCGTTCAGGCCGTCGAACACGTGGGCTTTGGCCTGCTCCATCAGCGCGACGGCAGAATCGATCTCCGCCTGATCCAGCGGGGCGATAATAAGAGAGATCTGCTTTGAAACCGCCATATCGCTGTAATCCTTATGCTTCATGGTAACGGTAAGGGTCACGGGCACGGGGGCTTCGCCGGGCAGCGGGCGGTTTACGTTGAGGCGGTAGGCGTTTACCTCAGCCGCGGGGGAATCGGATTCCACCGTAAAGGTGTAGTTCCAATTTTCCGGAATGCCGCTGGTGCGGGGCAGAAGCAGCTGCACGTCCCCGGTCACGTTGGCGGGGTCCACCGGCGCTTTGGTGCCGATATAGGTCAGCTTTTCGGCAAGGTAATTTTCATCCAGCGCCTGCTGCATGGCCGCGCGGATCTCATCGCCAACGCCCTTCACGGTTACGGTAAAGCTCTTTTCATAGGTGATGGGGGCTTCGTCGTAAGCCGTGCGCTGGAAGCTGAAGGAGGCCGTAAGGGTAACGGTCTTATCTTCCAACCCCCGCTTTACGATCCCCTTATAGGGGGCGAACAGCGTATCGGCGCTGCCCTGAGCGGAATCGTCCACAGAGATCACGGCGGGATCGGAGCTGGTCCATGTAATCAGAGACCACAGGATATCGCTGCCGGCGTCGTCCTTTACCGCCTTATAGAGCACAAGCTCGTCCGTTACTTCATCCAGCGAGGCGTTTTCGCCCCTGATCGTATCCGCCGTCACTTTGGAAGCCACCTGCGTTTCAATGGCTGCGGCGGCTTTGTCGGCGTCCCAGTTGATCACGGCGTTTTTGGAATAGGATTCTTCGGCGTCCTCCAGCGAGAGGGTGAAGGTTACGGGGATGGACGCAAACCACACGAAACGGCTGCTGCCGGGATCCGCATAGAAATACCGGATATCGCCGTTGTCTTCGATGGCCGCTGCGCCGTCCGCGGGGTTTTCGGCGGCGGCAAGAGATACGGTGACGTTTTCATACCCGAGGGATTGCAGTTCGTTTTGCAGCATTTCGCATACGTTGGTATCGGTACCGAAGCGCGGGGCGATGCGGTAGAAAGCGTCGTTCAGGCTCTGCACCGCGTTTTGCAGGGTTGCGGCAGCGGCGGCGGATTTCTTCGCCAGCAGCTGATTACACACGGCGCAGCGTTTAACAAGCAGAGCCTCGCCGTCGACCGTCTCTTCGGTCCATTCGCCGGGGGTGTGTTCGCCGGTGGCGGGGATCACCTCGGTTTTGGTATGGCCCTCGGTATTTTCATCGCAGCCGGTACAGGTGTAAGTGCGAACGCCATCCTTACCGCAGGTGGCGGGGGTCGTTACCGTACCCCCGTCGTAGGTATGCTCGTGGGCGGGGGCGCCGGCTTCGATCGTAAGGGTGGAATTATCCGGATTATTGTTTTTCGCCGCAAATTCATCCGTACCGCCGCCGGCGGAAAGCGTGCCGGTGGAAGCGCAGCCGATGATATGGATCGCGGGCTTCGACTGATAGGTGGCGTAGCTGGAGGC
>CAMOVW010000396.1 GCA_946627725.1 uncultured Clostridia bacterium | reverse complement strand
GCGGATCAGATCACCTTCCGCGCGCTGTGGTCGCCGGACGACGCCACCGAACAGGGCAGATGGATCAGCGAGCATGTGACCGCAAAAACCCTTGATTTTATCGCAGCGCTGAAAAAAGACGTTAAAGCGAAGGGCAAATACCTGGATACGCTGGAATACGGCGCGGACCGCTACGATTACCACGGCTTTTCTGTGGTGGTGGATGAGGATTCCATGGCGCAGGAAGAAAAAAAGAGCGCGGTGAAATACCTGATCCTTCGGCCGAACGGACATCTGTATTCCAAATGGGATACCAAAGCCAGCCTGATTTTCTGAAACAAAAGAAAGAATTCAATCAGAACAGGAGAATACATATTATTATGTTTTGCGATCTGCATTCACATTCCATTTTTTCGGACGGGTCCCTCTCCCCTGCCGCGCTGGTGCGGCTGGCGGAAGAAAAGGGGCTTTCCGCCCTTGCGCTGACGGATCACAATACATCCCGCGGGCTGCCGGAGCTGATGGCCGCCGGAAAAAACAGCGGCGTGATCACCGTACCGGGATGCGAGTTCTCTACCGATTACAACGGCACGGAGCTGCACATTGTGGGGCTGTTTTTTCCCGAAAACACATGGGAGACGATCGAGGAATACGTACTGCAGATGAAGCTTTCAAAAGAGGAAAGCAACCGCAGGTTGGTGGAAAAGCTGCGCGAGAACGGGTATGACGTCACCTTTGACGAGATCAGGGAGATCGCCGGTTCAGACAGTTTCAACCGCGCCCACGCCGCCCTCTTGCTTGTAAATAAGAACTATGCCGCAGATATCAACGACGCGTTCAAGCGGCTGCTGAGCGAAAAGAGCGGCGTATACGTACCGCCCAAACGGATCGACGCGCTGGAGACGATCCGCTTTATCCGCGCGCAGGGCGCGGCGGCGATCCTTGCCCACCCGTTTCTGAATCTGGACGAAGCCGGGCTGGAGGATTTTTTGCCGAAGGCGAAAGCTTGCGGGCTGCAGGCGATGGAAACGCGCTATTCCAAATTCAACGAAGAAAAAACCGCTGCGGCGATCCGCATTGCGGAGAAACACGGGCTGCTGCAGAGCGGCGGTTCCGATTTTCACGGGGCGGCAAAGCCCGATATATCCCTCGGCACGGGCAGAGGGAATTTACGGGTTCCCTTCTCATTTTACGAGGCGCTGCGGGACGCCGCAGAAAAAGGTTAAGCGATACAGGTATGGATTATATAAAAGAATATGCTTCCCCGCTGGGGAAAATCACGCTGTCAAGCGACGGCGACGCCGTAACGGGGCTGTGGTTCAACGGGCAGAAGCATTTCGGATCCACCCTGCCAAACGCCCATGAAGAAAAAGAACTGCCCGTGTTTGCACAGGCAGCGAAATGGCTGGATATGTATTTCAGCGGAAGCGAACCGGATTTTACCCCGCCGGTGCGGCTGCGGGGCACGCCCTTTCAAACGGCGGTGTGGGAACAGCTTACGCGCATCCCTTACGGAAAGACCGCGACCTACGGAGAACTTGCGAAGGCGTTGGAAAGGCGCCTCGGCAGAAAAACCGCAGCGCGGGCGGTGGGCGGCGCCGTGGCAAGGAACCCGGTTTCGCTGATCGTGCCCTGCCACAGAGTGATCGGCGCGGACGGCAGCCTGACCGGCTACGCAGGGGGCGTAGATAGAAAAAGAGTATTGCTGGAAACGGAAAGAAAATCGGAACAATTCGGAATGCGGAATGATCACAGATTGAGGAGTTAGGCGTTGGGCGTGAGAGCGCGGAGTTTTTGAAGCGCTTCGGGCCAGGTGTTTACGCGGGTGAAGCCGGCGGAGGCGGCGTTGAACGCCCGGTTATGGGGCGCGGTGAACAGGAGCTTTTCGTAATCGCCCCCGGCGAGATTGTGGGGCGCGTCGTCGATCAGCACGTCGCCCTTGATCATCTGCTTGCAGGCGGTTAATATCACGTCGCTCCACGTAAGCATTGGGAAATACCGGAACAGCAGCTCCTCCATTTTTACCTGCAGACATACGTATTGAGAATTGGTCACCACAAAAACGCGGTGGCCTGCTTTTTTTATGGCTTCCACCGCCGCAACCGCGCCGGGCATGGGCGTTGCCCTGCGCCAGAATTCCGCGTGGGCCTGGGTGGCGTACACCTCTTCGCGGGTGTGTGGGCGGAAGGGCAGAGAAACGTCGAAGCTGGTAAGATCTTCATAGTGCACGCTTGTGCCGAACAGGGCGTTGAGATGCTGCACCCATACTTCGGTGGTATTCACTAATACGTCGTCCATATCGATGAGAACGGTCATGGGGGCTCCTTTCGGGGTAAAAGCGGATTGATATCATATTTATTATATCAGCATGAAAAATACTGCGCAACAGAAATATTTTATTGTTTTTCGATAAATAATTATTGACAAACAGAAATACCGGTGGTATGATATGGCTGATCATACCAAGAAAGGAACGTCCTATGAAAAACCGAACCCTATCCGTTAAGATCTCGCTGGCCGTATGCGCCTTTTTTGCGGCGGTGCTTGCGGTTTCCGTTTTCACGTTTCCGTTGTTTTTTGAGTGGTTTTATATCGATTATCACCATCTGAATCCGGACAACGAAACGGTGCAGCAGCACATAACAACGGTG
>CAMOVW010000395.1 GCA_946627725.1 uncultured Clostridia bacterium | reverse complement strand
GCCTTGCCCTGCGGCAGGCGGTGAATCTGGAAAGCTATACGGCAAACTCCGCCGAGTTTATTGCCTGCGACGTGGACCGCGACGGCAAAGTGACCGCCAACGACGCCCGCAGCATCCTCCGCGCCGCGGTGGGGCTGGAAGAACTGAAATAAATATATTCCCCCCAAAGCCTGCCGTACCGAAAGGCGCGGCGGGCGGTTTTTATTGTGCGGCTGTGCCGTGTAAAACCGTGTTTTTTGCCGGGAAGGGCTTGCGTTGCAGATTGTTTTGATGTATTATAATATAGGATTATTGTGTTTACCCATCATAGAGTTTTCTATGGCGGGTGATAAAATATAAGCCGCCCTTGCCGCGAAACGCCCCGGGGAATACTGTGGGGCGGAGGAGGATATTAATGAAAAGAAAAAAACGCAGGATTTTGTCTGTAATTCTAACGGTCTGCATGCTGCTGCTGGACGCGGGCATGTTTTCAGGGGGATCGGATGCGCCGTTCGGCCTCACCGCCGCGGCGGCCTCATCCGGCAGCTGCGGAGCAAACGGAGATGTTGTAACATGGGTATTGTCTGACGACGGTACCCTTACCATCAGCGGCAGCGGGAAAATGAAGAATTTTTCAACCTTTGATTATGCGCCATGGTATGCTTCAAGGTCGTCCATAAACAGTGTTGTGGTCCAATCCGGCGTTACGGGCATCTCGAATTATGCGTTCTATGACTGCGGTAATCTTACCGCCGTCACGATACCGGGCAGCGTTACAAGCATCGGGAATGAGGCGTTCATGAACTGCGGCAGTCTTACCGAAGTAACAATACCGAACGGCGTAACAAGCATCGGGCGGTCCGCGTTCAATGCCTGCGGCAGCCTTACCGATGTCACGATTCCGGGCAGCGTCGTCGATATCGGGATGTCTGCGTTTTGCGGTTGCAGCAGCCTTACCTACGTCACGATCCCGAACAGCGTTACAAACCTCGGAAGCTCGGCGTTTGCCGGCTGCAGCAATCTTATCGGCGTAACCATCCCAGACAGCGTCACAAGTATCAGGGATAGTGTATTCCTGAACTGCAGCAGCCTTACCGGCGTCACGATACTCGGCAGCGTTACAAGCATCGGGGATTTTGCGTTCCAAAAATGCAGCAATCTAACCGACGTGGTGTTTCTTGGCAGCGTCACAAGCATCGGGGCAAATGCGTTCTCTTTCTGCGGCAGTCTTACCGAAATCACGATCCCGGAGGGCCTCACAAGCATCGGGGAGGATGCGTTCCGGGTATGCGATAAGCTTACCTCTGTCACGATCCCGGGCAGCATTGCAAGTATCGGGAATTATGCTTTTTACGACTGTCCCGCGCTTTCGCGCGTCTATTATACCGGCGGCGCTGCCGACTGGAATCAGATTGACATCGGTTCCGGGAATAATCAGCTTGAGGCCGCAAGCATTACCTACAATTACGTGCCGCAGAGCGGAGTAACATGGACGCTGTCTGAAGACGGTACCCTGACCATTTCCGGCAGCGGGCCGATGGAGGATTATTCTTCTGACAGCAATGCGCCATGGTATTCCTCCCGCGAATCCATAAAAAAAGCGATGATTTGTTACGGCGTAACATGCATCGGGGATTCTGCGTTCGATAGCTGCAGCAGCCTTACCGACGTTACGATCCCGAACAGCGTAACAAGCATCGGGGATTCTGCGTTCGATAGCTGCAGCAGCCTTACCGGCGTTACGATCCCGAGCAGCGTTACAAGCATCGGTGGCGGTGCGTTTTCCCGCTGCGGCAGCCTTGCCGGTATTACGATCCCGAAAGGTGTTGCAAGCATCAGTTATTCTGCATTCTCAGGCTGCAGCAATCTTGCCGAGGTTACGATCCCGAACAACGTCACAAGCATCGAAAATGCCGCTTTTCTTGGCTGCAGCAGTCTCACCGACCTCACGATACCGGGCAGCGTTAAAGAAATCGGATATTATGCGTTTTATGGTTGTAGCGGTCTTACCGAAGTTACGATCCCGGACAGCGTAACAAGTCTTGGGAATGATACATTCAATGGCTGCAGCAGCCTTACCGAAGTTACGATCCCGAACAGCATAACAAAAATAGAGAGTTATATGTTCTATGGCTGCAGCAGCCTTACCTCCGTTACGATCCCGAGCAGCGTTGCAAGCATCGGGAATGATGCTTTTTATGGCTGTACCGCGCTTTCTCGCGTCAATTATACCGGCGACGCCGCAGACTGGGAAAAGATTAAGATCCAAGCCGGAAATGATCCGCTTATGGCCGCAGGCATTTCTTACAATTACATACCGCAGGGCGAAATAACGTGGACGTTGTCTGAAGACGGCACCCTTACCATTTCCGGCAGCGGGCCGATGGAGGATTATTATTCTGAGAGCAATATACCCTGGTATTCCTCCATAGCATCCATAAAAAAGGTTGTGATCCAAACCGGAGTCACAAGCATCGGGGAATATGCGTTTTTGGGCTGCAGCAGTCTTACCGGGGTTACGATCCCGAACAGTGTCACAAGCATCGGGGAATATGCGTTTTTGGGCTGCAGCAGTCTTACCGGGGTTACGATCCCGAACAGTGTCACAAGCATCGGGGAATATGCGTTTTTGGGCTGCAGCAGTCTTACCGGGGTTA
>CAMOVW010000394.1 GCA_946627725.1 uncultured Clostridia bacterium | reverse complement strand
CGCATGCAGAAGAGGCATGCGGTTCGAGAAGCTCATATGTATTTCCCTCGATGTGATCAACGGCCATCCTATGGTGATCGATCACAACTGTTTTCATTCCCATCTGAAGCAGCTTCGGTTCTTCAACAAGCTTAACGCGCATTGTATCCACAATCACAAGAAGGGTGTTCTCTTCAACTTCACTTACCGCGCGCTCCGGTGAAATAAAGCTGATGGCGCCGCTTCCGGTTTCCAGCATCTGGATCAGGGGAAGCGCCATAGAAGTATTCTTGTTTGCAACGATATGCGCATTTTTATTTTTTGCCCTTGCGATTGCAACAATACCGCATGCGGCGCCGACACAGTCAAAGTCGCCGTATGCATGGCCCATTACAAGAACATTACTGCTCTTTTCTATATACTCATCCAACGCGGCGGCAAACACACGGGATTTAATTTTACCTCGTTTTTCTTTGCCGCTGCTGATTCCGCCGAAAAACTCATAGCTGTCGCCGGTTTTAAGCGCGACCTGATCACCGCCGCGTCCGCGCGCCATATCCAATGCCTCGCGTGCGTCGTCTTCGCAGTCTTTGATATCCTGAGAATGGCCGACGCCGATACTTAACGTGATATCGGCTTCCGCCGGGCCTAAATGACTGCTTCGGATCTTATCAATAATACCGAATCGGTTATCTATCATTTTTCTCAGATTCTTATACTCTGTTATCGCAAAGAACCTGCCGTCCGTAAATTTCCGGAATACACAGTTGTTGTCAACAAACCATTTGCTTAACAAACGATCGATATCCGAATTCATAGCATAATAATCTTCATGCGGCATAATGTCTTCGGCTTGCTCAAGAGAGTCAACATTTACAAGAATCACTACCGGCCTGGAAAGATTATACTTGGTACGGATCTGTTTCAGAGAAGTATCATCCAGAAAATAAAGAGCAAAACAGCCGTCTTTCTGCTTTGAAGGATAAACCGTATATTCTCCGTGATCTCCCTTTACTTCAAAACTAATCGCCGGTTCGGATACGGTTACATATTCATCCAAAGCGATCACGCTGCCTAAATTGTGATTTTTCAGCTTGGAAAAATCTTCGAGCAGCTCATGAAACAGCGGATTGCACCAAATCATCTCTCCGTCCGGTCCGATCAGAACAACAGGCAGAGGAAACGCAAGTAAGGTATCGTCATCTGCATTTACGGTTTGCATGGTTTTTGAAAGGTAATCGATCTTTTCCAGTTTCCTTTTCAGATCGTTTGAAAACCACATTGTCGCAAGGGATGTGATCAATATCAAACATACAAGTTCGATGATCGCAAGCGGCCAGGAAAAAAAGAAAGTAACACCGCTTACAACCAAGGCAAGCAGAAAGAACAAAAAAGTGAACGGATTATTTTTGATTAAAGCAGAAAGATTCAAACGGGAACCTCCGATTCAAAAATAAGAACAGATAACACGGTTTTTATACGGCAAAAACACTGACAAGTATAATTGGAGTACGTCTTGTTTTGTCAAAAATAGCTTTTGACACGGCGTCTTTCAAACGCTGCTTCAAAGCGTTCGTATCCATTTCAACGCCGCGCATATAACGGTCGAATACATCTTCACAAACGTTTGAGATATATGAATTCAATTCATTTGCATTGTCTGTAAACACAAAACCCTTTGTTTGAATATCCACAGGATGCATCAAACCGCCGGTATAAACGTCGGAAACAGCAGTAACCATTACAATTCCGTCTGTAGACAATTTTTTCCTGTCTCTCAGCACGGAGCTGCCAACGTCGCCGACGCCTGAGCTGTCAACATATACGCGCCCGGAGGTTACATAAGAAGCCGTTGTAATACCATCTTCTGAAACCGCTACCATCTCGCCCAGTTCGGGAACATGAATATGATCTTCTGCAATACCAACGCTTTTTGCAAGGTCGGCATGTTTGCGCATATGTTTCTGCTCCCCATGAACAGGAATAAAGAACTTCGGACGGACAATATTCATCATCAGCTTTAACTCTTCCTGCGCGGCATGCCCTGAAACATGTATTCCAAGGCTTTTTTCATAAATCACTTCCGCACCGAGTTTCATAAGCTCATTGATCGTATTGGCAACCGTTTTTTCATTGCCGGGAATCGGCGTTGCCGAAATGATAACAAAATCATTATCACCTACGGTAACTTTTTTGTGTTCGCCGGTTGCCATACGGGTCAGCGCAGACATCGGCTCCCCTTGACTTCCGGTTGTAATGATCACAATTTCTTCATCTTTGTAATTCTTGAGATGGTCTATTGAAAGGATCAGCCCATCGGGAACATTTAAATACCCGAGATCTCTGCTGACGGAAGTTACATTTTCAAGACTGCGTCCGGAAAGGAATATCTTCCGCTTCATTTTGTTGGAGGTGCTGATGATCTGCTGGATCCGGTGTATATTGGAAGAGAAGGATGCTACGATGATCCGCTTCTTTCCCGCTCTTACAAAAAGCTGTTCCAGCGTCTCCCCTACCTTTTTTTCACTGGGAGTATAACCTGATTTTTCCGCGTTGGTTGAATCCTGCATCAGACACAGAACCCCTTCGCTGCCCAATTGTGCAAGACGCGCAAAATCGATCACACCTCCATCGATCGGCGTGTTATCGATCTTAAAGTCGCCCGTATGCA
>CAMOVW010000393.1 GCA_946627725.1 uncultured Clostridia bacterium | reverse complement strand
CCTTCCGTATGTGGGAATCCTGAAAAGGGAAGTTTACGAAAAGAAGGAGTGAATGCATTGAATAACGACAAAAAAAGAAGACTCGGTTCTGTTCTGCCGTTACTTCTCGTCCCTGTTCTGCTGATCAGTATTATAACATTTTTTATGAACTCTTCCTCAAAAGAGAAAGAACTCACATATTATGATGTTGTAGAAATGTTCCGGAACGATAAAATTGATTCTTATGAGTTGAATCTGAGCAGCGGCGTTCTGACGTATCAGTTGCGGGATGAAAAAGTGCAGCGTAAATATTCCGTTCCCAGTATCTCTCTGTTTTATGAAGATGTTCACGACTATGTTGTGGAATATAATAAAACGCATGCGGATACGCCTGTGCAATATAATTACAAAGCAGGTTCTTCCAATTCGTGGCTGCTCAGCCTGCTTCCTACGATGATCTGTATCGGCGTTCTTGCTGTTTTGATGTTTGTGATGACCCGCAGAATGAATCAGAGTATCATGAGCGAATCAAACCGCACGATGAGTTTCGGCAAGGCCCGTGTGCGCAAAAATGAGGGCGGTAAAAAAGTAACCTTCGCAGACGTCGCCGGCGCGGACGAAGAAAAAGAAGAACTCAGTGAGATCGTTGAGTTTCTTAAAGATTCCGAGAAGTATAATGCGCTCGGCGCAAGAATTCCAAAGGGCGTTCTTCTTGTAGGCCCTCCCGGTACCGGTAAAACGCTGCTTGCAAAGGCGGTTGCCGGTGAGGCAAACGCTCCGTTCCTTTCCATTTCAGGTTCGGATTTCCTTGAAATGTATGTAGGCGTCGGCGCATCGCGTGTACGGGATTTGTTTGCGCAGGCTAAGAAAAGTGCGCCCGCAATCATTTTCATCGACGAAATCGATGCCGTAGGCCGCCACAGAGGCGCCGGCATGGGCGGCGGTCATGACGAGCGTGAGCAAACGTTGAATCAGATGCTTGTTGAAATGGACGGCTTTGTTGAAAATGAAGGCGTTATCGTTATAGCCGCAACAAACCGTCCCGATATACTGGATCCCGCTTTGCTTCGCCCCGGTCGTTTTGACCGTCAGATTACCGTAGGGTATCCGGATATCAAGGGCCGCGTTGAAATTCTTAAAGTTCACGCCAGAAACAAATCGCTTGCGCCGGACGTGAATCTGGAAGACATCGCGCGTTCTACGGTAGGTTTTACCGGCGCAGATCTTGAAAATTTGCTGAATGAAGCAGCGCTGCTTTCTGCCAGAAAAGGTTTGAAGGCAATTACAAAATCAGAAATCGAAGAAGCAACAATCAAAGTTGTTGTAGGCACCGAGAAAAAATCACATAAGATTTCCGACAAGGAAAAACGCATTACGGCCTATCATGAGGCTGGTCATGCAATTGCAACGCATTTCCTCGAAGGACAGGATCCTGTGCATCAGGTGTCCATCGTTCCGAGAGGAATGGCAGGCGGATATACCATGTCCCTTCCTTTGGAGGATAAACTGTACCGTTCCAAAAAGTATATGGAAGATGACATCGTAACGCTGCTTGGCGGACGCGTTGCTGAAAAAATCGTGTTTGACGATATTACAACGGGTGCATCAAACGATATTGAACGAGCTTCCGAAATGGCGCGTAATATGGTTACAAAATACGGTATGAGCGATAACCTCGGCCCCATCACGTTCGGCTCCGGCCATAATGAGGTATTCCTCGGTAAGGATTACGGTACCGTAAGGAATTATTCCGAAGAGATAGCTAAGGATATCGATGAAGAAGTAAGGTCTATTATATCCACCGCTTATCAGCGCTGCGAATCTCTGCTGAAAGAACATCGCGATAAACTTGATGAACTTGCCGAATATCTGATCAAAAACGAAAAGATTGACGGCGTTGATTTCGAAAAGCTGATGAACGGTACGTTAGATAAAGGGGTTGATGATCATGCGTAAGTCTTCTAAAACCGTTTTCTCTATGCTTGTGCTACTCTCAATGCTGATTTGCCTGTTCTCAGCTTCGGCATGCGGAAAGCAGAAGAATAAGAGTGGAAACGATAATACAAATCCCGCGGGTGCAACAAACAGCGTTGACGCCGATAAAGAATATACAAAAAAGAATTCAGGTGAGGAAAACAATATGACATTTGAAGAGATTTATCAGAAAAAAATCAAAGAATTTGAAAAGAATAAACATCCCGTTGCCGTTATTGTAATGGAGAATAAAGAAGCCATCGTATTTGAGCTCTATGAAGATATTGCAAAGAATACAGTGCTTAACTTTATCTCTCTTGCAAACAGCGGATTCTACGACGGAATCATTTTTCATCGGGTGATTGATAAATTTATGATTCAAACCGGCGATCCGCTCGGAAACGGAACCGGGGGCCCCGGTTACACGATCAAAGGTGAATTCAGCAATAATGATTTCTCAAACAATATTTCGCATACACCGGGCATTGTATCAATGGCGCGGCAGGGAAATCAATATAATCCGAAAGCAGCTTATAATACTGCCGGATCTCAGTTCTTTATCTGCGTTGGGAGCCCCACATATCTTGATGGGGATTATGCAGCATTCGGTAAAGTGATCGACGGGATGGATACCGTTAATGCCATTGCAAAGGTTTCTGTGGACGAGAATGACAAGCCGTTCGACGATCAAAAAATGGCATATGTA
>CAMOVW010000392.1 GCA_946627725.1 uncultured Clostridia bacterium | reverse complement strand
CCGGTTTTCGTAGTCAGGAAGCCAAATAAGAATAAGGAATCGCATTGCGGGCGGTGCGGGTCTCCGGGGGAGACCTCTGCCGAAGGCAGAAGCACCGACCGAGGCGGCAGCCGAGAATTCTGAGGAACCGCGCTACCATTATATCGCTCCGCGTTATGGAACCCAACCAAGATGCTGATACTCAGATATATGCGAACGGCAAACGGCGAACAGCGAACGGCGTTTATCGCGTAAAGTGCGCGACAAATTATAATTTACTGCTCTCCCGCCTTTGCAGCTTTTTCATCAGCGCCAGATAGGCGATCGCTTCTACGGTGAAGGTGAGGATCCACGAGATGGGGTAGGAGACGTACAGCACGTTCAGCGTGTGGTATTGGGGCACGGCGAAGATCGTGAACAGCCACGCCACGCGGAACACGCACACGCCCGCCACGGTGATCGCCATGGGCAGCGCGGAGCGGCCCATGCCCCGCAGGGTGCCGGTCATTACTTCCATAATGCCGTCCAAAAAATAGGGGATGGCGATATAGCCCATGCGCAGAATGCCGTATTCGATGGCTTCGGGCGAATCGGTGATGTAAATGCCCAACAGCTTTCTGCCGAAGGCGTAGCACAGGGTTCCCAGCGAAAGGCCCACCACGGTAACGCAGATCAGGCAGATGCCGGTGATGCGGCGGATGCGCTTATACAGCTTTGCGCCGTAGTTCTGGCCGGTAAAGTTGGTAGCGGTCTGCTGAAAGGCGTTCATGCTGATATACACAAAGCCCTCTATGTTGCCGGAGGCGGCGTTTCCGCTCATGGCCACGCTGCCGAAGGAATTGATGGAGGATTGGATCAGCACGTTGGAGATGGAAAACATCGCCCCCTGTATGCCGGCGGGCAGACCGATGCGCACCATCTCTTTCAGATGCGCGCCGGAGATGCGCATTTTTTTGAAGAACAGGCGGCACATATCGTCCCGCCGGGTGAGCGCCATCACCACCAGCGCGGCGGAAAGGGTCTGCGAGATCACGGTGGCCAGCGCCACCCCCGCCACGGCCATGTGCAGGCCGGTTACAAACACCAGGTTCAGCACCACGTTCAGCACCCCTGCCGCGGTGAGATAGATCAGCGGGCTGCGGATATCCCCCGCCGCCCGCAGGATGCTGGCGCCGAAGTTATATACCATGCTGGAGGCCATGCCGCAGAAATAGATGCGCATATAGGTCACGCTGCCGTCGATCACGTCCGGCTGGGTGCCCATCCACGTTAAAAACAGCCGGGCGCAGCTCACGCCGATCACGGTCAGCCCCAGCCCGCCGATCACCGCCGCGGGGAAGGCGGTATGCACGGTTTTATATACCTTATCGTAATCGTTTGCGCCGATGCCCTGCGCCACCATCACGCCCGCGCCCACCGAAAGGCCGATAAACAGCGTAACGATCAGGTTGATGAGCGACCCCGTAGCCCCCACGGCCGCCACGCTGAGGCTGCCCGCGAACCGCCCGACGACCACCAGATCGGCGGCGTTGAACAGCAGCTGCAAAAGCCCGGTGAAGGTCACCGGCAGCGCGTAGAGTATGATTTTTTTGAGCAAAGGCCCTTCGCACATATATGCGGCGGATTTGTTCATAGCGTCCCCCGTAAAGAAACAGTTTAATTGCAAGGAAACATTATAATTTTATCAAAGCGAAATGTCAAGTAAATTATATTATTTGACATATCCCCCGATCGGTGTTAAACTGAACGTAAAAAAACGGAGGCTATGAATATGAAAATAGCGGTAACGTATGAAAACGGAAACGTTTTTCAGCATTTCGGTCATACAGAGCAGTTTAAGGTTTACACGGTGGAAGACGGCGCTGTTACGGGGGCGGAGATCCTCGGTTCCGGCGGCAGCGGCCACGGGGCGCTGGCGGCGCTGCTGGCAGGGCAGGATATCGACGTGCTGATCTGCGGCGGCATCGGCGGCGGCGCGCAGGCGGCGCTGGCGGAGCAGGGCATAGAGCTGTGCGCCGGGGCTTCCGGCAGCGCGGACGCGGCTGTGGAGGCCTATCTCAGGGGCGAGCTGGTAAATACCGGCGCAAACTGCGACCATCACGGCGGCGGCCACTCCTGCGGGGAGCACAGCTGCGGGGAACACGCCTGCGGCAGTGAGAAAAAAGGCAAAAATACCGGCAAAACCGTGCGCACCCATTACCGCGGCACCTTCAACGACGGAACCCAGTTCGATTCCTCTTACGATCGCGGCGAGCCGCTGGAGTTCGTTTGCGGCGCGGGCATGATGATCTCGGGCTACGACGCCGCCGTGGCGGATATGGAAGTGGGCGAGAAACGCAGCGTCCATCTGACGCCGGCGGAGGCCTACGGCGAAAAGGACCCCAACGCCATCTTTACCGTTGAAATCGCCATGCTGCCGGGGGCGGAAGAGCTGAACGCGGGCGAGAAGGTGTATCTGCAGGACGCCGCCGGCCGGCCCTTCCCCGTAACCGTAACCGCCAAAGACGCACAGAACATCACCTTTGACGCCAACCACGAAATGGCCGGCAAAGAGCTGAATTTTACCATCGAGCTGGTGGAAGTGCTCTGAAAGGTCAGCTTTGTGTGGAAAACAGATTGCAGTTTATCGCGCATTCAGGTAGGCAGACATGGGGACGGCTTCTATGTCTTCGCCCATCACG
>CAMOVW010000391.1 GCA_946627725.1 uncultured Clostridia bacterium | reverse complement strand
TACACAAAACCGTCCCCTGTATCAAGGCAGCCGCGTCGAAGGAATAACGGCGCGACAAACTGCAATTATCTTTGTTACACAAAATCCATTAAGACCATAAAAAAGGAGCGGCAGCGCTGAACTGCCGCTCTGTTCCATTGTTATTGATCCTGCGGTGGTTTTTTCTTTGCGATCAGCTTTACAAGTATCACCGCAAGGCTTGCGAGGATCACAAATTCAAACCAGAAATACGCTTCAACGCAGGCAAGCTCCGGTTTTTTGCCGTTCATGATGATATTGTTCGTCAGCACCAGCAAAAACTCAAAGGGCACAAAGGCCGCCGCAAGGCCGATACCTGTGCTGATCAGCGTTTTTTTCATCGTCAGCCGCCTGAAGCCGTTCAGTGCATAGGCGGTGAGGGGCGCGAACAGCGCCGTAAACAGGTTTATCAGCAGCAGCGTGAGGGCGTACAGCCCGAATTGAGCCCATTCGATATACAGCGCCCTTGAGAAGATCGCCAGCGGTATCAGCGCGCAGATCAGCACGTCGGCCGTCAGCAGCAGTTTTTCTTTGCGCCGGATCGCAAGCAGCGTAAGCCCTGCGGCCAGCAGTACAATCACCAGCGCCGCGGCAAGGCTCGCGATATATACCCCAACGCCGCCCTCCGTCCATTGGTCGGGATACGTCAGCGGCGAAGGGTATACCTCCTCCATTTTGCGGCTCTCGTTATAGCGGGTAACGCCGAGGGCGTTCAGTGTATCGATCAGCTTGCTGTTCGCGCCGATCCAGCGGGAGAACAGCAGACCGCGCTTGTATTCGCCCACGCCCGCGCAGGCCTTGTAATAATCCCAGCTCACGCGGGACCGTTCGATCCGCGCAGCGGCGGCGTCGTTCCCGGCGGCTTTCGTTTTTTCGATCGCCGTATCCCAGAGGGCATTCAGCGTTTTTACGTCGTTTTTCGTAACGCCGTGCAGGGTGTTTTTCATCGGCTGGCCGATGGTGAGGTGCCCCTCCTCGTCCCCGGCGTGGGCGGTGATATAATCGAGGAATTCCCCGATCTCCCCGGCGCCTTCGCCGTAATACGCGGCAAGAAAACCTCCTCTGAGATTCTCCGCCGTGCCGTAGGCGTTCAGGGGATCGTACAGGTACCGGGCCAGCAGATACGCTCTCAGATCCGCGAATTCGGTATTGCATTCACCGGCGTAATAAGCGCCCTCCTCATAAATGCCTACAACGTTGTTTTTTACAAAGGTATCGATATTTGCCTGCAGCACGCCGAAATCGGGAAACAGGCCGATGGTCTGGCTGTAGTTGGTGGTGTAATCCCATATATACAGCCGATTGCAGATCTTTGACCAGTCCTTCAGGTCGCTGATAAAATCGGCGTTCTTTTCGCACTCGGCGTCTTCCAGCGCATGGGCAAAGCAGCATTCAATGGAGCACAGCCGCACGCACACGTTATCGCGCGGGCCAATACCGGTAGGCGCTTTGCGGGTATACTGATAGGCGAAGGTATCCACAAGCACGTCGCTGTGCGCCGATGCGCTCACCGCCTCGGCGATCTGGTTCACAAACCACAGCATCAGGCCCGATTGCCCGCCGTAGCGTTCGGCGATGGCGCTGCAGTTTTCGCAGGTGCAGTAATGCTGGTTATCGGCCTGTGTTACCGAAAGAATATTCAGGCACGCGTCCGGGTCGTAATTGTCGTTGATCAGCCGCAGCGCGTCCTCAATGGCCCGGTTTACCACCGCCGGGTTGGAAAGGCAGAGCTGGTCCGGCGTTCTGTTCTTTTCTCCTTCGGGAAGAGCGAAATATTCCGGGTTGCTGTCGAACAGCTCTTCCGCGGGCACGATGGAAGAGGTCAGGCTGTGGGCAAAGGTGATGTATTTCACCTTGCCGCCGTAAAGCGGCTCAATGGGGCTGTAGATGCCGTTCAGGCCGTTGGCGACGGCAAAATCCCGGTTGTGAGGGCTGAGCCAGTCCGTATCCGCATACTCCAGCATGGGTTTGTAAAACAGGTAATAGGGGTCCGGCACGGTGATCGTATCTGCGGCAGGCACGGTTTTTACGTCCGCGGCATACAGGTTCACGCCGCAAAAGCTGCGCAGATACGCGTATACGCCGTTAAAAAGCCCGCGGGCGTCAAAGGCTTCGATATACAGATTCTTATCCTCCGATGGGCTCTCATCCCGGTTCTTACCGGAGCGCAGAATAAAACTGCCGTAAGGGGTATCCCCGGGGTTTTCCAGCTGCTGCAGCACGATAAACGAGCCCTTGTTGCCTGCGGCGTAGTATTCGTCCAGATAATTCTCCGTGCCCGCTTCCGAAACGGGAACGTCGGCTCCGGTGATCTGCTTTATGTAATCCGCCAGCAGGCGCGCCGCCTCTTTCTCGGCGTCGTTGGCCCTGCCGGGCACAAGGATCGTAAGCTCCGTTTTCTGCGCGGAATAAAGCACGGTATTCCCCGCGGCGCGTGCCCTGATCCCGGCGCCGGTGAAAAAGAACGCGCAAAGCAGCGCGCATACCGCCAGCGCGGCGCAAAGAGATTTTATACAAACGCTTTTTTTCATCTTATGATCTCCTTCCTGTTTATATTTTTATTATATATTCGCCCTGCAGGAAAAGCAAGGGGCAACGGAGGGAAATTGCAGTTTATCGCGCAGCGATAAACTGCAATTGAGGTAAGAAGTAAGAGTG
>CAMOVW010000390.1 GCA_946627725.1 uncultured Clostridia bacterium | reverse complement strand
AGGGCGAGATCAACGCCGTGAGAGACGAGCTGGGCCTTGCCTACACCTTCCCGTGGGAAGAGGGCTACACCCCCTACCCCGAGACGAAGAAGATCACCGCGCACATCGAAAACCTGTAATAAATTCAGAATAGGAGATATCGAACATGGATTACAGAAAAGAATCCCTCAGACTCCACGGCGAATGGAAGGGTAAAGTAGAAGTTGTCGCCCGCGCCAAGGTGGACAGCAAAGACGCCCTCTCCCTCGCCTACACCCCCGGCGTTGCGGAGCCCTGCCTTGAGATCCAGAAGGATTACAACAAGAGCTGGGAGCTTACCCGCCGCTGGAACATGGTTGCCGTGGTTACGGACGGCACCGCGGTGCTGGGTCTCGGCGATATCGGCCCCGAAGCCGGTATGCCCGTTATGGAGGGCAAATGCGTGCTCTTCAAAGAGTTCGGCGGCGTTGACGCCTTCCCGCTCTGCGTGCGCACCAAAGACGTAGACGAGATCGTTGATATCGTTTATAAAATCAGCGGCTCCTTCGGCGGCATCAACCTTGAGGATATCAGCGCGCCCCGCTGCTTCGAGATCGAATCCAAGCTGAAAGAGAAGTGCGACATCCCCGTATTCCACGACGACCAGCACGGTACCGCCGTGGTTTGCTCCGCCGCCCTGATCAACGCCATGAAGCTGACCGGCAGAAAGCTGGAGGACTGCAAGGCCGTGATCAACGGCGCGGGTTCCGCCGGCGTTGCCATCGCAAAGCTGCTGATGAGCCTGGGTCTGAAGGACGTTATTCTGTGCGACCGCACCGGCGCCATCTACGAGGGCAGAGAAAAGCTCAACCCCTTCAAAGAAGAGATCGCCAAGGTCACCAACCGCGGCATGACCAAGGGCAGCCTTGCCGAAGCCATTAAGGGCACCGATATCTTCATCGGCGTTTCCGCCCCCGGCGTTCTTACCCAGGATATGATCCGCACCATGAATCCGGATCCCATCGTTCTGCCCATGGCCAACCCCACCCCCGAAATCATGCCTGACGAAGCCAAGGCCGCAGGCGCAGCCATCGTGGGCACCGGCAGAAGCGACTTCCCGAACCAGATCAACAACGTGCTCTGCTTCCCCGCACTGTTCCGTGGCGCGCTGGACGTTCGCGCCAGCGATATCACCGAGAACATGAAGATCGCCGCCGCTTACGCGATCGCTTCTCTGGTACCGGACGACAAGCTGAGCCCCGATTTCATCATGCCCGAGGCCTTTGATCCCCGTGTGCGTGAAGTGGTTTCCAAGGCTGTTGCCGAAGCCGCCATCAAAGACGGCGTAGCCCGCATCTGAGTTACAAATATCGCGTCCCGCGGCTTTCCGAACCGGAAGGTTTTGCCGGGCGCGATTTTTCTTTCGCAATACTGTAAAGGGAGAGTTTGAGAAAATGAAAAAGATTTTATGTGTGCTTTTAAGCGTACTGATGCTGTTTGCGCTGCTGGTACCCATGGCCGGTGCGGCGGCGGACGTTTCGATCCCCGAAGCGGCCCACGTTTCCTTTAACAAAGACGGCAAGCTGAAAATTTTGCAGGTGGCGGATATTCAGGATAACGCCGTGCTCTCGCCCCTGTGCAAAAAGAGCCTGAAGCTCGTGATCGAAAAGACCCAGCCGGATCTGATCATCCTCACCGGCGACAACATCGGCGGTTATTCCTGCAAAACCAAGGTGCTCGCCACCGCCGCCATCCGCCAGTATATGGATATCTTCGAGAAATACGGTATCCCCGTGGCGCAGGTGTTCGGCAATCACGACGATCAGGATACCCCCCTTACCAAAGAACTGCAGATCGAAGTATATCAGCAGTATAAATGCTTCATCGGCTGCGAGGGCGTAACCGCCGAAAAGACCGTGGGCGGCAACACCATGCGCAACGTGGGCACCTACAACATCCCGATCTACGAGAGCAAAGACAGCGACAAGGTTGCTTTCAACATCTGGTGCTTCGATTCCGGCACCTATAACCCGGACGACAGTTACGGCGGTTACGGCTACGTGCTGCCCGAGCAGATGGATTGGTATGTGGAGAAAGCCAACGAGCTGAAGGCCGCAAACGGCGGCGAAAACGTGCCCAGCTTCGCCTTCCAGCACATCGTTCCCCCGCAGATCAAAGACGCGCTGCAGGAAGTGCCCGAAGGCACCGAGGGCGCGGTAAGCTTTGCAGGCAGCTGGTATACCCTGCCGGACGGCACCGATCTTACAACCAACTGGCTCAGCGAAGCCCCCTGCCCGCCCGACACCAATTTCCGCGACGGCTATCTGCAGGTGGATACCATGCTGCAGCAGGGCGACGTAAAGGCCGTATTCTTCGGCCACGACCACATCAACGCCTATTGCGTGGATTATCAGGGCATCGATCTGGTTTCCAGCCCCGGCGCAACCTACGCCTCTTATAACGACGAACACCGCGGCTACCGCACCATCACGCTGGACCTGAACGACCTCTCCACCTACGAAACCCAAACTTACACCAATCTGGAACTGTTTGAAGACGCCCCCGTCGCAAGCTTCCTCCAGAAATTCGTAACCCTGTGGGATCGCATCGCGGATTTCTTTGAAAATCTGTGGGATCAGATCACCGGATAAATCAAAAAGAGCGCCGAAGCGGCACCTTCCGTAAGGAAGTGTGCCGCAGCTAAATTCGCCTTACGGCGAGC
>CAMOVW010000389.1 GCA_946627725.1 uncultured Clostridia bacterium | reverse complement strand
CCGCCGTACCGCCTGCCGCGTCGCAATAGTAACACAGCGCGATAAATTATAATTTACCCTTTTTTACTTTCCCCCGGAAAAACCGCAAAACCTCTTTTCCGAACAGTAAGATTATGCTATAATGGCTGCAGAACGGAGGTTTACGCAAATGAAAAACGATATAAACGCACGGCGCGCGGAGGCGCTTCTGGAACAGCTCTCGCTTGACGAAAAGATCCGTCAGGTGTGTGCGGATATGATTTTTGATACCACCGGGGATTATGCCGGCCGGCGGGACCCGCGTTTGGGCTCTTACCGCAATCCGGGCCATTTTATGCACTACACGCGCGAAACGCCCGCCACGCCGGGAGAAGTGACGGCGCAGATCAACGAAGACGTGCGCCGCAGCGTAGAGGCCCAGCCCCATTCCATACCCCCTATTGAAAACGGCGAGGCGCTGCACGGGGCACAGTGGGGCATGTGCACCAATTTTCCGCAGCCCATAGGGCTTGCTTCCTCCTTCGACCCCGCAATGGTAGAGCGCGTGGCGGACGTGATCGGCAAAGAATGCGCGGCTGCCGGGGTACGGCAGGTGTTTTCACCGGTGGTCAACCTGAGCCGCGACTGCCGCTGGGGCCGCACGGTGGAAACCTACGGCGAGGACGTAAAGCTCGCCTCCGATATGGGCGCGGCCATGTGCCGGGGGCTGCAGCAAAACGGCGTGATCGCCACCCCCAAACACTTTGCGGACAACTACGCCGCCGGGGGACGGGATTCCAACTATTCCGAAACGAGCGAACGCACCATGCGGGAGGTGTTTCTGCCCCCCTTCAAGGCCTGCTTCGACGCGGGCGCAAAATCCGTAATGGCGGCGTATAACGCATGGGAGGGCGTGCCCTGCTCCTCGAATTACAGACTTCTTACGGAGATCCTGCGAAAAGAATGGGGCTTCGATGGGTTTGTGGTATCCGATTACGGCGGCGTAGACGGGATCGCCTCCGCGCACCGGCTGGCGGGCAGTGCAGCCGAGGCCGCCGCCATGGCGCTGAAAGCGGGGTTGAACGTGATATTGCCCTATAACCGGTACGAAACGGTAAAGGAAGCGTTGGAAAAGGGCTATCTCACCGAAGCGGAACTGAACGTAAACGTATTGCGCGTTCTCACCGCCAAATTCCGGCTGGGGCTGTTTGAAAACCCCTACCGGGACCCGGCGGAAGCGGACGCCCTTGTGCGCTGCGAAAGCCACCGCGCCATTGCGCTTGAAGCCGCGCGGGAGAGCATTGTGCTGCTGAAAAACAACGGGCTGCTGCCGCTGGGAAAAAAGAAGATCAAAAAAATCGGCGTGTTCGGCCAGAGCGCGGAGCTGATCCCCATCGGCTCCAATTACGCCGGGCCCTACGGTACGCCGTGGGTAGGCGAAGACGCCCCCACGCCGCTTGCGGCGCTGCGGGACTTTGCGGCCGATGAGATCGAAGTGATCCGCGGCGGCAGCGATGAGATCGATACCCTTGCCCCCGCCTGCGACGTGTGCCTGTATTTTACCGCCATTGTGGAGGGCGAGGGCAGCGACCGCAGCGATCTGCGTCTGCCGGACGTAACGGAACACAAAAACCGGAGCGGCGACGGCGGCGTGATCGTGGACGAGGCCACGCAGCAGATCACGGACGCGCAGGAATCTTCCATACTGCGGCTGTGCAAAGCCAACCCCAACACGGCGGTGATCCTTCAAAACGGCGCGCCGGTGGATATGACGGCATGGATCCACGCCGTACCCGCCGTGATAGAATCCTGGTACCCCGGCGAGCAGGGTGCGAAGGCCCTTACCGAAATTTTGTTCGGCATAACGAACCCCTCGGGCAAGCTGCCGATGTGCATCCCGAAAAGCGTGGGGCAGCTGCCGCTGTTTTACGCGTATAAGCCCAGCGGCCGCGGCTACGCCTACTGCGATAACGACGGCAAGCCCCTGTACCCCTTCGGCTTCGGCATGAGCTACACGTCGTTTGCGTTCGCCGACGCTGCCGTGGAAATCAGCGAAAACCGGGCTGCGGTATCTTTCAGCGTGACCAACACCGGCGCGTACGACGGCGCCGAGGTGGCGCAGCTCTACCTTGCCTCGCACCGCTGCGAAACGGCGCGCCCCTTAAAGGAGCTGAAGGCCTATACCCGCGTGTGCCTGAAAAAAGGCGAAACAAAGCGCGTGGCCCTTACGCTGAACGAGAGCGATTTCTGCTACTACAACGTAAAAATGGAATTCGGCCCCCACAACGGGCGGCATACCCTGCTGCTGGGAACCTCTTCCGAAGATATCTGCGCGCAGCTTGAACTGCGGATGGAAGGCGGAAAACTGACGGCGGAATAAACGATTATTTGTATCACGTATCTTTTCGCAGAATATTCAGATATGCATCATACGCAAAAACAAGCGCTTTGCCGGACTTTTTTGCATAAGCATAACCATACAAACGCACAAAGTCAATATTTTATGCGTTTTCTATTGCGCCGGAGTTTATGAAAACGCATAAAACAGAATCTTCACGGGAAAATGCAAATTATAATTTGTCGCGCTGTTTCGCAGTATCTCGTAGCGCGGCTGACCACAGCCGCTATCGGCCCAAGGCGTGGGTATCGGAAGCGTAAGCGGACGATACCCCGGCGCAGGGACGACGAAAACCTGCCTTAATCAATAACTTTACCTTTCGTTG
>CAMOVW010000388.1 GCA_946627725.1 uncultured Clostridia bacterium | reverse complement strand
CGGCGGACGATTGATAATCGTCCCTACAGTCGCGCACCAAAAAACGAATGTTACCTCAGAGCTGAAACGCCGTCTTTATCTTAACTTAATGACATTGGAACCGTTTCCTGTATCATTCATTTTCAATTTTTCATTGCGCAGCTGCTCTGCGCTAAAACTCAGTTTTCGTCCAGAATCCGTTTGATGCGTTTGGCTGCGGCTTCGATGGCGTGGCCGGTGTTGATGCCGCAGGAGTTGGTTTCGTGGTAGTGGCTGCGGCCGAAGCGGTCCGTGCCGCGGCTGAGATAGGGCATGCGCTCATCCAGCACAAAATCGTTTTTCGCCAGCGCGTAACCCGCCATATCGTTGGTAACGCCGAAAATGATCAGCGCTTCGTCGGTAAAGATCTCACTCAGCGGGGTGGGATTCACTTCCGGCCCTTCGCCGGTGGCGGAGGTCTCTTTGCCCTCGTAGCCGCCGCTCCATACCAGCTCGGGGAACATCTCCCCGGGTACGGTGAGGATCTGTACGCCGCCGATATTGAAATACACCAGCTCGGAGATCAGTCCTGTGCCCGTGGCGGAATCCGCAGGGCAGGCGCGGCCGCTGAACACACCCAGCCCGTGGGCCAGCGACAGCACGAAGTTATCCAGCGGGATCACGAATTCCTGCGATATCAGCGTTACGGCGGGGGAGAGCAGTCGTTCGTTTTCTATTTCGCAGGCCTTCTTGCCCAGCAGCATGCCGCCCAGCACGGTGCGCTCGAAATCGTCGTCCGCCACCTCGCCGATATCCGTTGCGCCGATGGCGGAGATCGCGTACATCACGTTGGTTTTTTTGCGCCGGTTGATCTCGCGGCGCATATAGCAGGGGTAATCGGCGCTCAGCATTTTGTTTCTGCCGCCCAGCGTGTTCGGGTGGGCGGGAAAGTTCAGATACCACGTTTCGGTTCCGCCGTCGTCCGGCACAAAACGGAAGCGGTGCAGCAGCGCCTGTGAAAAGTACGGCGCGCGCCAGCGGTGCAGCAGCTCAGGCGCATCGATATTGCCGTAATAGAGTTTGCCGGGTTTGCGGTTTCGCCACGCCTCTTCGCAGAGCTGCAGCAGCGTTTCCTTCAGGCGGCGCATATATTTTTTATCTTTGCCCGATTTGGGCAGCACGCCCCAATAGCCCATGGTATCCACGCCGGCGTGGGTGTGGGTGCAGCTCAGGGTGACGTGTTGGCACCCGCTTTTGCGGAAGAAGGGCGCAAGGGCGTTGCGCAGTTCGTTTACGTCATACCCCGTTATGCCGATCAGATCGCAGCTCAGCAGCACCAGCCCCTGCCCGTCGCCGCAGTCCAGCCACATGGCGTTGGCCGTGATGGGGTCCAGAAAGCCGGTGATGCGCTTGGCGATGTTGTAGCCCGCCATCCAGTAGGGGTGGGTTTTGTAATCGGCGGGAGAGATATCGCGGGTGGCAAAGCCGACGCTGAATTTTGAATTCTCTTTGTTCCCCATGGAGATCTTCCGCCCGTCCGGCAGCTCCGGCGCGGGGCCCCGGCGGAGCTTTGCGGCCTTTTTCAGTGCAAAATCACGCGCAAATGCATACAGTGCGTCCGAAGGTTTCATAAGGATCCTCCCCACTCGGTCATTTTTACGGTTTTTTGTCTGTTTTCTGTTCCCATTCTATAATAAAACCGGCGGAATGTCAATCCGTCCGGCGTGTTTATGCGTAACAATGAACTATGAAAAAAAAGGGGTATAACAGTTCGGCGCCGCACGATTTCTTTCCCGGGGCAAATATTTTGCCATATATTTTTGCGGAGCAGATAAATCAGATTGAGAATTGACTTTTTCCGCGCAAAGGGTTACAATAGATGCGTGTAAATCATCTAAAAGAGAAATATCCATGAAATCTGACATCATTCATATTTCCGGCAGCGGAACGGGCATTACGGAGGCGTTGAAACAAGTGGAAAAAACACCACAAGGGGCTTTATGTCCAATGTGGAAATGACGATCGAAAAGAAAATATAAGTAAATCTTTACAGAACGGAGAAAAGTAGTATGACGATCAATAAAACCAGAAATAACAGCGAACTCACCCTTGCCGTGGAAGGCAGACTTGAAACCACCACCGCGCCCGAGCTGGAGGCGGTCGTAAAAAACGAGCTTGAGGGCGTTACCTCGCTTGTGCTTGATTTTTCAAAGCTTGCGTATATCTCATCCGCCGGCCTGAGAGTTCTGCTCACGGCGCAGAAGATCATGAACAGGCAGGGCTCGATGAAAGTAACGGGCGCAAACGATATCGTTGCCGAGATTTTTGAAGTTACCGGATTTTCGGATATCCTTACCATTGAATAAGGTAACGCAAAAGCGTTTTTTGCATAAACCAGATCGGCGCCCGGTCTGGTTATTTTTGGTTCTTCACGGAAATCTGTGTAATTAAATTATAATTTATCGCGCTGTTCGCGCGATAAACGCCGTTCGCCGTTCGCCGTTTGCCGTTCGCAAATATCTGAGTATCCGCATTTTGGTTGGGTTCTATAACGCGAAGTGATATAATGGTAGCGCGGTTCCTCTTCAACCGCCCGCAATGCGATTCCTTATTCTTATTTGGCTTCCTGACTACAAAAACTGGCCTTTTAAATAGTTAGTTTGCACAGAAACCGCCTTCGGCGGGGCGGTGCGGGTCTCCGGGGGAGACCTCTGCCGAAGGCAGAAGCACCGA
>CAMOVW010000387.1 GCA_946627725.1 uncultured Clostridia bacterium | reverse complement strand
CGTTCCGAAGGAACGGATTTCACTGCGAGGCTTCGCCTCGCAAAACTGCAATTTTTTCAGAAAATCAAAAATCACTATTGACACGGTGTCAGCGTTTGGTGTATACTGTAATTGCTGACACAGTGTCAACATAATCGTTGAGGAGGAGCACGCCTATGATCAAAGGAACGCCTGCATTGATCGCGGAGCGCAGGGAAGAGATCATCAACGCCTGCGAAAAGCTGTACCGCACCATGAGCTTCAAAGAGATCACGCTGAAAGAAATCGGATCGGAAGTCCCGTTTTCACGCCCCACGATCTATAATTATTTTCAAACGAAGGAAGAGATCTTTCTCGCCCTGTTCCAGCGGGAATACGAACGCTGGAACGCGGATCTGGAAGCCATCCTGCGCGAACCGGGGCCGTTTTCCGCCGCAGCGTTGGCGGAGCGCATCGCCCATACGCTTGAAAAACGGCTGCAGCTGCTCAAACTGCTCTCCATGAATAACTATGATATGGAGGCAAACAGCCGTCCGGAGCTGTTGATCCCGTTCAAGTCCGCCTACGGCCGCTCTATGGAGCTTATCAACGGTATCCTCTGTAAATTCCGGCCGCAGATGCGTGAAGATCAAAGGCAGAGCTTTATCTACGTGTTCTTTCCGTTTATGTTCGGCGTCTATCCCTATGCCGAGGTAACCGCAAAGCAGAGGGAGGCCATGGAACAGGCGAACGTCGCCTTCCGGTATACGTCGGTTTACGAAATCACCTTCACATGCCTTTTGCGCCTGTTGGGTGAAGAATAATAAAGGAGATGAAATAAGACGGTGAAATACGCAAAACTCGGCAATTCCGATCTCACCGTTTCCCGCATCTGTATGGGGTGCATGGGTTTCGGCGATCCCGCCCGCGGTCAGCACAGCTGGACGGTGGACGAAGAGCATACCCGTGAGATCATAAAGCGCGGTCTGGAACTTGGCGTCAATTTTTACGATACCGCCATCGCTTATCAGAGCGGCACCAGCGAGCGGTATGTGGGCAGGGCGCTGCGCGATTTCGCAAAGCGGGACGAGGTGGTTGTGGCCACCAAGTTTCTGCCCCGCACACAGGAGGAGATCGGGCAGGGCGTGACCGGGCAGCGGCATATCGGGAATATGATCGATACCAGCCTGAAAAATCTGGGCATGGACCACGTTGATCTGTATATTTATCATATGTGGGATTGGCAGACGCCGCTGTATGATATTATGGACGGGCTGAACCGTATCGTAAAAGCGGGCAAGGCGCGGTATATCGGCATTTCAAACTGTTTTGCGTGGCAGATCGCCAAAGCCAACGCGCTGGCGGAAAAAGAGGGCTTTGCGAAATTCGTTTCCGTGCAGGGGCATTACAACCTGATCTTCCGTGAAGAGGAACGTGAGATGGTTCCTTACTGCGAAGAAGAAAATATCGCCCTTACGCCCTACAGCGCCCTTGCAAGCGGCAGGCTTTCCCGTTTGCCCGGCGCAAACGATACAAAAAGAGCGGAAGAGGACGCCTACGCAAAATTCAAATACGACGCCACCGCCCAACAGGACGGCGCGATCATCGCCCGCGTGGCGGAGCTCGCGGAAAAGCGGGACGTTACCATGACGGAGGTCTCTCTGGCGTGGCTGCTCACAAAAGTAACGTCCCCCGTGGTGGGCGCAACAAAGCCGCGCCATATCGAGGGCGCTGCAAAAGCCGCGGACTTGGAGCTTACCGCCGAAGAGATCTCTTATCTCGAAGCGCCTTACGTACCGCATCCGCTTGCAGGGGTGATGGCGCAGAACAAGCCCGCCGCAGCCAAAGAAAAACACGTCTGGTCCACCGGCGACCAGCCTATAGGAGGAAAATAAAATGAGTGAAAAAATCGTACAAACCGCGGGCAGAAACCAGCTGGGTGAATTCGCCCCCACGTTTGCGCATCTCAACGACGATATCCTGTTCGGCGAGGTATGGAACGAAGAAGTCATCAGCGTAAAAACGAAATGCATCGTTACCGTTGTATCTCTGATGGCCTCCGGTATCACGGATTCGTCCCTTGCCTATCACCTGCAGAACGCGAAGGCACACGGCGTAACCAAAGAAGAGATCGCCGCCATCATCACACACGCCACTATGTACGTGGGCTGGCCCAAGGGCTGGGCGGTGTTCCGCCTTGCAAAAGAGGTGTGGAACGACGCCGCCCCCGCGCTTACGGAAAAAGAGAAATATCAGAATTCCATCTTTTTTCCCATCGGCGAAGAAAATCCCTACGGGCAGTTCTTTGACGGGCAGAGCTATCTCGCGCCGGTATCAACGGAGCAGGTTCCGGTGTTCAACGTCACCTTTGCGCCCGGCTGCCGCAATCACTGGCATATTCATCACGCCAAAAACGGCGGCGGGCAGATGCTGATCTGCGTCGGCGGCCGCGGCTATTATCAGGAATGGGGCAAAGAAGCCGTAGAAATGACCCCCGGCACGGTGATCAATATCCCCGCCGAGGTCAAGCATTGGCACGGTGCCGCGCCCGACAGCTGGTTCTCGCATCTCGCCGTTGAGGTGCCCGGTGAAGAAACCGCCGCCGAATGGTGCGAACCCGTATCCGCAGAGGATTACGGTAAATTAAAGTAAAAAGGAGACTGTTATCATGAAAAGAGTATTTCCGATTCTGCTTGCGGCGCTGATACTGCTTGTGCTTGCTTCCTGCGGCGGG
>CAMOVW010000386.1 GCA_946627725.1 uncultured Clostridia bacterium | reverse complement strand
AACTTTTGTAGCTGGCTCAATGCTCAACGCTCAACGCTCAATGCTTCTCGTCAAATTATAATTTACCCGATTCTGCTCTATTCCGTATAAAATCAAAAAAAGTAATATTTAGGAGAACAAGGTGAAAATATTAGTTGTCGGCGGCGGCGGACGCGAGCATGCCGTCATAAAGAAATTAAAAGAGAATCCGAAGGCGGAAAAAATCTACGCCCTGCCGGGCAACGGCGGCATTGCGGCGGACGCCGAATGTGTGAATATTGCCGCCACCGATATCGACGGCATTGTGAAATTCGCGTATGAGAACAAGATCGATTACGCCGTGGTCACGCCGGATGATCCGCTGGTGCTGGGCTGCGTGGACGCCCTTGAGGGCCACGGCATCCCCTGCTTCGGGCCGCGGAAGAACGCCGCCATCATCGAGGGCAGCAAGGTGTTCTCGAAAAACCTGATGAAAAAATACGGCATCCCCACCGCGAAATACGAGGTGTTTTCCGATATGGAGGCGGCGCTGGCTTATCTTGATACCGCCCCCATCCCCACCGTGATCAAGGCGGACGGCCTTGCGCTGGGCAAGGGCGTGATCATCGCCGAAACCCGCGAAGAGGCGAAGGCTGCCGTCGTTTCCATGATGCGCGATAAAAAGTTCGGCAAAAGCGGCGACAATATCGTGATCGAAGAGTTTTTGGAGGGGCCGGAGGTCTCCGTGCTCAGCTTTACGGACGGCAAAACCGTGGTTCCCATGATCTCTTCCATGGATCACAAGCGGGCCGGGGATAACGATACGGGCCTGAACACCGGCGGCATGGGTACCGTGGCCCCCAATCCTTATTATACCCCCGCCGTGGCCGAGCGCTGCATGAAAGAGATCTTTCTGCCCACCGTGGCCGCCATGAACGCGGAGGGCCGCACCTTTAAGGGCTGCCTCTATTTCGGCCTGATGATCACAAAGGACGGCCCCAAGGTGATCGAGTACAACTGCCGCTTCGGCGATCCCGAAACCCAGGTGGTGCTGCCTCTGCTGGAGAGCGACCTGCTCGATATCATGCTGGCGGTCACCGAAGAGCGTCTTGCGGAGGTTCCGGTAAAGTTCAGCGATAAAAACGCCTGCTGCGTGATCGCCGCCTCCGCCGGGTACCCTCAGAACTATGAAAAGAATAAGCTGCTCACCATCGACGCCGGCGTTCTGCCCCACGTTTACGTGGCGGGCGCGGTGAAAAAGGACGGCGCCCTTTATACCAACGGCGGCCGCGTGCTGGGCGTAACGGCGGTGGAAGCCACCCTGCCCGAAGCCGTTTGCAGCGCTTACGCCATGATGGAAAAGGTAGAATTTGAAAACAAATACTGCCGCTCCGATATCGGCGCCCGCGCAATGAAAGGGAAACAATAAAGAGGAAAATTATGGTATATAGAGTATATGTAGAAAAGCGCCCGGGCCTCCGGCATGAGGCGGCGGCGCTGAAAAGCGATATCCGCGATTTTTTGGGGATCAAAGCCCTTACGGACGTGCGTGTGTGGAACCGCTACGACGCCGAGAATATGGACGAGGCCCTTTTTCGGCAGGCGGTGAACACCGTGTTTTCCGAGCCGCCGGTGGATATCGCCTCCGATGAGATCGACGCCGCCGGGGCCGCCGTGTTTGCGGTGGAATACCTGCCCGGCCAGTTCGATCAGCGCGCGGATTCCGCCGCGCAGTGCATTCAGATCATCTCGCAGGGCGAGCGCCCGCTGATCCGCTCCGCAAAAGTGTACGCGCTGTACGGCGATCTTACCCCCGCCGAGGCGGAGCGCGTCAAAAAATACGTGATCAACCCGGTGGAAGCGCGGGAGGCCTCTCTGTTAAAGCCCGAAACGCTGGCGGTGGAATACGCCGTACCCGGCGCGGTGAAAACCATTTCCGGTTTTATCTCGCTTTCCGAAGAGGGGCTTGGCGGGCTGCTGGCCGAAATGGGCCTTGCCATGGATTTGGACGACCTTAAATTCTGCCAGCGGTATTTTCAGAGCGAGCGGCGCGACCCCACCGTTACCGAGATCCGCATGATCGATACCTATTGGAGCGATCACTGCCGCCATACCACGTTTCTGACCGAGATCGACGGCGTCTCATTTGCGGATGAAACGCTGCAGAAAACCTATGAGGAATATCTTGCCGCGCGGCGTTCGCTGGGCCGGGAACACAAGCCCGTGTGCCTGATGGATATCGCCACCCTCGCCGCGAAATACCTGCGCAAAAACGGGTATCTCGATAAGCTGGACGAGAGCGAAGAGATCAACGCCTGCACGGTAAAAATAGAGATCGAAGCGGACGGCAAAAAAGAGCCGTGGCTGCTGCTGTTCAAAAACGAGACCCATAACCACCCCACCGAGATCGAGCCCTTCGGCGGCGCGGCCACCTGTATCGGCGGCGCGATCCGTGACCCGCTTTCCGGCCGGGCCTATGTGTACGGCGCCATGCGTATCACCGGCGCGGCCGATCCCCTCAAACCGGTGAGCGAGACCATCCCCGGCAAGCTGCCGCAGCGCAAGATCGTCACCACCGCCGCGGCGGGCTATTCCTCCTACGGCAACCAGATCGGTCTGGCCACCGGCATCGTGGACGAGCTCTACCATCCCGGCTACGCGGCCAAGCGAATGGAGATCGGCGCGGTGGTCGGCGCGGCCCCAGCCGCCAATGTGCGGCGCGAGACGCCCGCCCCCG
>CAMOVW010000385.1 GCA_946627725.1 uncultured Clostridia bacterium | reverse complement strand
GGTTGAAGTTGGTGGCGAAGGCGTAGCCGTGGTCGCCGCCGTTGCAGTCCAGAATATCGATGGTGTCGATCTCGTCGAATTCGTGCTTTTTTGCGTAGGCGCAGTAGGCCTGGGTCACGCCGGGGTCAAAGCCGCAGCCCAGCAGTGCGGTAAGGCCGGCCTTTTCAAACTTCTCGCGGTAGGCCCACTGCCAGCTGTAATCGAAATAGGCGGAAAAACCGGCCTCCTTGCAGCGCTTTTCGTAGATCGCGCGCCATGCGGGGTCGTCCGTATCCTCCGGCTCGTAGTTGGCGGTATCCATATAGTTCACGCCGCAGGCAAGGCATGCGTCCATAATGGTAAGATCCTGATAGGGCAGGGCGATGTTCATCACAAGGTCGGGCTTATAGCCGTTGATCAGGTCGATCACCTGCTGTACGTTATCCGCGTCCACCTCCGCGGTGGTGATTTTGGTGGCGGTTTTGCCCTCCAGCGCCGCCTTCAGCGCGTCGCATTTTGCTTTTGTTCTGCTGGCGATGCACAGCTCGGTGAAAACCTCGCTCACCTGGCAGCACTTTCTGATGGCAACGTTCGCAACGCCGCCGCAGCCGATCACTAAAACTTTACTCATGGTATATGTTCTCCTTTTTGTTTTGTTGATGAAATAATCATTTATCCCTTTGTGCTTTCAGCGCAACAGGGCCAGCATCAGCTCCCGCGCCGTTTTGCAGGCGGTGGCTGTGGATGCGCCGGTGGGATCCAGCATGGGGGCAAGCTCGTTCAGGTCCGCGCCGATCACGTTGGTTTCGCTGATCTTCAATATGGCCTGCAGCAGCTGAGGGAAGGTGACGCCGCCGGCCTCCGGCGTGCCGGTGCCGGGGAAAACGGCAGGGTCGAGGCAATCCAGATCGATGGTGAAATACACCGGCGCACCGCTCTGTTTCAGCCCGGCAGCGCATTCCTCAAGCCCGCCGAAAGAGAAGGGGTGCATTTCGGTATGTTCTTTGGCAAAGCGGAATTCCTCCCGGTCGCCGCTGCGGATGCAGAACTGGTGGATGCGCCCGTCGCCGATCAGATCGTGGCAGCGGCGGATCACGCAGGCGTGGCTCAGCTTTGCGCCGAGGTAATCGTCTCTGAGATCCGCGTGGGCGTCAAAATGGACGATGTGCAGATCCGGATATTTTTTGACCGCCGCCCGCACCGCGCCAAGGGTCACAAGATGCTCGCCGCCGAACAGCAGGGGCAGCTTGCCGTCCGCAAGAATCTGAGCCGCGCGGGCTTCGATATCCCGCAGGGCCTGTTCGGCGCTGCCGAAACTCAGCTCCAGATCGCCGCTGTCGAACACGGCATAATCCGTAAGATCCTTATCCTGATAAGGGCTGTAGGTTTCCAGCCCGAAGCTCTCGTGCCGCATGGCGGCGCTGCCGAATCTGGCGCCGGGGCGAAAGCTGGTGGTGGAATCGAAGGGCGCGCCGTACAGCACGATCTGCGCGTTTTCGTAATCGGCGTCGCAGCCGATAAAGGTTTCAATATTGCGTTCCATCACTCCACCTCCTGCAGCATGTTTTCAAGGTAAGCCGGCAGATAAAACGCGCCGATGTGCAGCTTGGTGGTGTAATATTTGGTGCGCAGGTTCAGGGATTTCCACCGCGCCGCGTCGAAGTCGTCCACCGGGTGATATTTTTTGCTGGCAAAGCCAAAAAGCCAGTAGCCCGCCGCGTAGGTGGGGATATGGGCCTGATAAACCCGGCTGATCGGGAACGTATTTACAATGCGCTTGTGGCTGCGCTGCATGGCCTCGGCGTCGTGCTTATAAAAGGGGCTGCCCTGCTGGTTTACCATAATGCCGTCTTCATGCAGGGCGTTGTAGCAGATGCCGTAAAACTCCCGGGTGAAATAACCCTCCGAGGGGCCGAAGGGATCGGTGGAATCCACAATGATCAGATCGTATTCATCCGTACAGCGGCGGATAAAACGCAGGGCGTTGTCGTAATAGATGTGCACGCGGCGGTCGTCTAACCGGGAGGCGTTCTCCGGCAGGTAGGCGCGGCAGGCTTCGATCACCTGCTCGTCCATTTCCACCAGATCGATGCGCTCCACGTTCTCATACCGGGTGAGCTCCTTTACCACGCCGCCGTCTCCGGCGCCGATCACAAGCACGTCCTTCACGTTCGGGTGTACGCTCATGGGCACGTGGGTAATCATTTCGTCGTAGATGAATTCATCCCGCTCCGTGAGCATCACGCTGCCGTCCAGCGCCAGCACGCGGCCGAATTCGGGGGTTTCGAAGATATCGATCTGCTGGTATTCGCTCTGTTTGGAATACAGATGCCGGTTGACCCGTATGCTGTGCTTCACGTCCGGGGCATGAAATTCGCTGAACCATAATTCCATGTGTTTTCCTCCTTACGCCAGCACGTTGATGTTTTCAATGGCGGGGTCTTCCGGGCCGGTCATGGAGCAGCCCTTGGCCTTGGCGTATTCGATATAATCCAGTATTTCGTCGGTGATGCGCTCACCGGGGGCGAGGATCGGTATGCCGGGCGGGTAGCACATTACAAACTCGCTGCACACCAGCCCCGCGCTTTCTCTGAGCGGCACGCTGCGCTTGGCGGCGTAGAAGGCTTCCTGCGGGCTGGTTACCACCTCGGGGTCGATATATTCCTGGCTTAAAAGCCCGCTGCCGTCCGTATGATAGCGGCGGCGGATCTCCGCAAGGGCGCTCCCAAGCC
>CAMOVW010000384.1 GCA_946627725.1 uncultured Clostridia bacterium | reverse complement strand
GCTGTTCGTATCGAGGATGTCCGCGCCGGAGCCGTTCTCGCCGGCAAGCCCCCGTTCGATCACGCAGCTTTCGGGATCCTTATCCGTTTTCAGATACACTTTGCCGGCTTCGTTGTCAATATAGTAGGTGTCGTTTTGCAGTTCGTCCCGCGTGAGAACAGGCTGGATCGGTTGTCCGTCAAGGATGATCAGATCCGATCTGCCGATGATCTCATTGCCGGGCGTGCCGGGCTGGAACGGGTAATCATAGCGCCAGTCGTTTTCATAGACGCTTTCGTCATTCGTCTTTTTCCAACCGTCAAAGGGAACCGACCCTGAGATCACGGTCTCGCCGGGATTTTCGGCTTCAATGATAACGGGCTGCAGCTCCGTGCCGTTTGTCCTCAGATTTATGCTGTTTTCGCGGTATAAGCCGGGCGCGATGACAAGCCTTGTGCCGGGCGCGGTGATCGACTCCACGCCCTTCTTTACCGTGGCGAAGGGCGCGTCCGCCGTGCCGGGGTTCAGGTCGCTGCCCGTTTCACCGTTTACGTACAGAACGGTATCGCTTTCCTGCCAATCCGAAATCGTGCGGTTTACCCACATATCCCGCTCATAGTCCGCGAGAACGTCCATATCCTCCTGCGTGAGCGCCTCGCCGTAAAGACGGATATCATCCACCATACCGTCAAAGGATTCGTTTTCGGCATACCCTGCGCCGACTCTGATTCCGTTGAGCATGGGCTTCACAGCAGAATCAAAATGCTTTGTGGAATCGAATTTTCCGCAATGGTAGAAGGTCACGTCGCCCTTGTCCGGCTCGTAAACGACGCCGATATGGAACCAGCAGTGCCCCTCCGGGTGAACGACCCAATCATCATGGTACCCGACGAAGTCTTTCCACAAGTCATACTCGAAATTAAAAAATTGCGTGTTATTCGCGCAGATGGAGCTTTCGTCATACTGGCCCCCGGAATTTCCCTGAACAGAGAATACGAGCCTTGTGCTGTTCGTGCCCATCACGGCTTCGCCCGCTTCGTTCTCATAGCTCGGCGTACCGGTGTGCACGAATTTCAGCGTGACGCGGCCCGCGCCGGTTGCGGTATCGAGCAGCGTGCTGACGCGCGGCTCGTCAGTGTTCACTCTCGTCTGCAGGTCATGGATATTGACCCACATGGAAATCGTCAGCGCGTCCTGCTCACCAAGATTGGGCAGCGTAAGGTATGTGTCGGGTGATATAAACGCCAGCGCCTTACGCAGACCGAATCGGCCTGTTACAAGCTCTGCGCCGGATGCGTCGGACAGACTGACATTTTCCTCCGAAAGACCGTCAAGACTTTCTATGCCGTCAAAGGATACGTCGGCAAGCGGAACCGCTTCCACCTCGTCAAAGCCGTAATCTGCGTAATTCCTGATCCCGCCCACGGCTTCACCGTACGTTTCGCGTACGTCCTCGGTCGGATACATTTTAACAGATGAATCCTTCAGGCAGGGAAAGATCCGGACAAACAGCGCCTTGATCCGCGCGAAGAAGTCACGGATGGAAGCAATGATACTGTCGCCGATACTTTCATCATCGGCAGAAGCTGCCGCTTCCGTCACCGTTTGGACGCCTTTGCTTTGCGCTACCGCAAAAGCAGGCATAACAGCCGAAAACAGCATGATAACGGCAAGGAACAAGGATAAAATCGCCTTTTTTGACATGGGGAACCTCCTGTTGACTGAATCGTTTGCCTCGTTACATTTCGATCATTCACTTTAACGATACAAGTATAACAAATTCTGCCGTTATTTTCAATAATAATGAATCAGAATTGTTCCCACCCACAAATAAACAATTTGCATATCGCAATCTCACAGCCATATAGCTATGATCGAGACAACTCAACGATCTTTTTCTCTTTCTTTTCTGCAAGCGCCTTGTATTTTGCCGCGCCGCCGAAAGATCGTTGCACATAGGTAATTACAACGTTACTGTGCTCGACCATCCATTTGTTGCGGAATCATTCCGGGAAGCATCGGACGCCTGTTTTTCTCCTGTAAAGAACAGGAGGAAAGCGGCGATCAGCAGGGAAACGAGTATAAGGATCGCCGGGACTGCTCTGGTTGCTTTTCTCTTTTTTGCGTTTTTACCGGCTTTGATCAGAAGCGCGGCGCACGCCCCGAAAAACGCGAACGCAAAGAGAACGGCGAGATTTTCCGCAAAAACAAGCGCAGCGTTCTTTTCATAATCAAAAAAAGCAAAAGGCGTGCGGAAGAAGATATAGTTCGGAATGCCGTTTTTTACAAACAGCCAGTAGCAGCCGCCGGAGACAATCGCAAACGCCGCGCCGAAGGCGGTTTTAACTTTTCCGTTCCATTTGAGCCCCGCCGTCATCGCCGGGATATGAAGACCCAGGTGGACGCCCATCAAAATGAACGACCAGAAGGACATGGCGAGGTGTGTCTGCCGTGCAAAGGACACGGGCAGAACCCCGTACAGGAACGGCACCGCGTGCGCGCTCATCGCCATGCCGCATACCGCCGTCAGCGCGATGACGGCAAGCAGCAGCGTGTTGACGGTCACCGTAACGACCCTGTAAGCGTTATATTTTCCTTTGAAAAGCGCGGCATACCACTTGCGGTTGAGTATGTGGTGTACGATCAGGAGTACCGTCATGCCGATCCCAAACCACTCGTGCAGCGTTTCTCCCGTCACCTGATATGCCATCAAACACAGCAGGAGGACGGTCATGCAAGCGTCCACAATTTTTTTTATAA
>CAMOVW010000383.1 GCA_946627725.1 uncultured Clostridia bacterium | reverse complement strand
GGCCGAACATTACGGCGCGGGCAAAATACGGCATACAATCCGATATTGCGTCTTCGATCAGCGTATCCGGCACGGGCACGCTGCCGTCTTCATACAGCACCGTACCGTCGGCGGCGCGGATGGTCTCCCCCTGCCCGCGGATATATACGATCGGCAGCGTTTCGGTATCCGCAGCAAGGGCGGCGCCTGCGGTAAGAAACAGCAGCAGCGCTGCCAGCAGAACGCAAAGCATTTTCCGGAACAGCTTCATTCGGATATTCCTCCATATAATACGAATTACATATCTCATAATATAGACTCATTTTTGATTCGTCAATACGAAAAAATCCGTTTATGCATCAACGGTCGTTTTTCGGACATGAACGGTTCGTCGTGACGGACTGAATCGGCAAAAACAACGGCGTCATTCTCTTAAACGTATAAAAAATCCGTAAAAAATGCCGTGCGCAACGGGTTGTTTTTCTTCTTTTTATTGACAATCCCCCGGCGGCATGCTATAATATTACAAATCTTTAAGACGGTACAGAGTGACCGGCAAGATGAACGATACTGCGGCACGATTTCACAGATGTTTTATGTCCTGCCTTGCCCCGCTCTGCCCGGCAAGGCTTGTTTTCTGAAAGGAGCGGCGGAACATGAACGAACAGATCAAGATCCTGAAACTGAACGATCCCGCTTTTACGGTTGCGAAAGAGGCCGTCGCCCCTTTTGCGGATATGCTTTCCTCTGCGAAAAAGCCCCTCGATATTTTTCCCGGTTTTTGCGATGTGCATGTGCATTTTCGCGAGCCGGGTTTTTCTTATAAAGAAACGGTAAAAACCGGTTCCCTCGCGGCGGCCGCCGGCGGCTATACCGCCGTTTGCCCCATGCCAAACCTGAACCCGGTGCCGGATACCCTGCCCCATATGCGCGAACAGCTGGATATCATACGGCGGGACGCCTGCGTGCGGGTGCTGCCCTACGCCGCCATCACGGCGGGGGAAAAGGGCGAGCGTCTTTCGGATATGGAAGCCCTCGCGCCTTGCTGCGTCGCCTTTTCGGACGACGGACGCGGCGTACAGGATGAAGACATGATGCGGCAGGCTATGAAAGAGGCCAAGCGGCTCGGCAAAATGATCGTGGCCCACTGCGAGGTAAACGAGCTGCTGCACGGCGGTTATATCCACGCCGGGGCCTACGCCGCCGCCCACGGGCACAAAGGCATTGTAAGCGAAAGCGAATGGCGGCAGATCGAACGGGACGTGCGGCTGGCCGCCGAAACCGGCTGCGCCTACCACGTGTGCCACATCTCCGCCAAAGAGAGCGTACAGATCATTCGGGAGGCAAAAAAGGCGGGGGTGAACGTGACCTGCGAAACCGCCCCCCACTACCTGCTGCTGGATGAAACCGACCTGCGGGAGGACGGCCGCTGGAAGATGAACCCGCCCCTGCGGGCGAGAGCGGACCGGGAAGCCCTGATCGAGGGTATTCTGGACGGCACGGTGGATATGATCGCCACCGACCACGCCCCCCACGCGGCGGAGGAAAAAAGCAAGGGGCTTGCCGGCAGCGCCTTCGGCATTGTGGGGCTGGAAACCGCCTTCCCCGCCCTGTATACCGGCCTTGTAAAGAAAAACGTGATCGGCCTTGAAAAGCTGATCGAGCTGCTGGCGGTGAACCCGCGCAAACGCTTCGGCATCCCCTTTGAAAACGATTTCTGCGTGTGGGATCTGAACGCGGCGTACGCGGTGGATCCGGAAACATTCCTTTCCAAAGGCCGGGCTACCCCCTTTGCGGGCATGCGGGTGAACGGAAAGAACCTGCTTACGGTTTGCGGCGGCAAAGCCGTTTACCGGGCGTAAAACAACAAAAATCAATTTGCAATTCAATTCGGAGGAAATATAGAAATGGCAAAAAGAACTGACGTGAAAAAGGTACTTATCATCGGCTCCGGCCCCATCGTGATCGGCCAGGCGGCGGAATTCGACTACGCCGGCACCCAGGCCTGCCTCGCCCTGAAAGAAGAGGGCTATGAAGTGATCCTTTGCAACTCCAACCCCGCCACCATCATGACGGATACCTCCATCGCCGACAAGGTGTATATGGAGCCCCTCACACTGGAATACATCGCCCGCATCCTGCGCTACGAGCGGCCGGACGCCATTGTGCCCGGCATCGGCGGGCAAACCGGCCTGAACCTTGCCATGCAGCTGGAAAAGAAGGGCATATTAAAGGAGTGCGGCACCCGTCTGCTGGGCACCCCCAGCGACAGCATCGAGCGCGCAGAAGACAGAGAGCTGTTCAAAGAGATGTGCCAGAGCATCGGCGAGCCCGTGATCCCCAGCGAGATCACCTACAGCCTTGAAGAGGCAAAAGCGGCGGCGGAGCGCATCGGCTACCCCGTGGTGCTGCGGCCCGCCTTTACGCTGGGCGGCACCGGCGGCGGCTTCGCCTACAACGAGGCCGAGCTGGTTGAGATCGGCGTGAACGCCTTCCGCCTTTCCCCCGTGCATCAGGTGCTGATCGAAAAGAGCGTAAAGGGCTATAAAGAGATCGAATTTGAGGTAATGCGCGATTCCGCCGACCACGCCATCACCATCTGCGGCATGGAAAACGTGGACCCCGTAGGCGTGCATACCGGCGACAGCATCGTGGTGGCGCCCATCCTCTCCTTAAACGACCACGACCTGAAAATGCTGAACGATTCCGCCATCAAGATCATAAGAGAGCTCAAGATCGAGGGCGGCTGCAACGTGCAGTTTGCCCTGCACCCCGAGACCA
>CAMOVW010000382.1 GCA_946627725.1 uncultured Clostridia bacterium | reverse complement strand
CGCCGTTCACGTCCGCATATTTGGGCGCGATCTCATTAAAGAGCTTGTTCACAACGTCCTCTTTGGTGATATAGGCGAGAGCCTGACGCTTATTGTGCAGAGAATCAACCTTTGCAAGCGTGATCATCTTTTCGGTCATTGCGCGAACTTCTTTCGCTCTGGTAACCGTGGTTTCGATTTTGCCGTTTTCAAGCAGGAACGTTACCATTGCTCTCATCATCGCTTTGCGATGATCGGTGGTTCTGCCGAGCTTTCTGGTTCCGGGCATATAAATTCACTCCTTCATCTTTAGTAAGGGTAAAATTGAGGGAGAATCATTCATCCTCCTGGCGAAGGGAAAGACCAAACTGAGCAAGCTTCTGGATCACTTCGTCCAAACTCTTCTTGCCGAGATTTCTGACCTTCATCATCTCATCCTCGGTCTTTTCGATCAGATCGCCAACCTTATGAATGTTCGCTCTTTTCAGACAGTTGAAAGAACGAACGGAAAGGTCAAGCTCCTCAACGGTCATCTCAAGTGTCTGCTTGTTAGAATCATTATCTTTCACCACCATGATCTCTACGCCGCTGGTCTCTTCAGACAGGTCGACGAAAAGATTGAGGTGTTCGTTGAGGATCTTGGCTGCATACGAAACAGCGTCCTTGGCGGACATGGTTCCGTTGGTCCAAACCTCTAAGGTGAGCTTATCGTAGTCGGTAATATCGCCGACACGGGTATTCTCAACGGTGAAGTTGACTTTTTTAATGGGGGTATAGGTAGAGTCGATCGCGATCACGCCGATGGGAGGATTCAGCAGCTTTTTGTTGTCCTCCGCCGATACAAAGCCTCTGCCGATATCCGCAGTGAGTTCCATATTCACGTGGGCGTCGGGAGAAAGGGTTGCAATGTGGTGCTCGGGATTCAGGATCTCTACCTCGGCGTCGGTCTGAATGTCGCCGGCGGTGATCTCGGTGGCATTGGAGACGTCGATATACATAGTTTTTGAATTGTTGCCGTAGATCTTAAGAATTACGTTCTTCAAGTTCAGTACGATCTCAGTAACGTCCTCTTTCACACCCTCAATCGTGGAGAACTCATGAAGGATGCCGTCGATTTTCACAGAAGTGATGGCGTAACCCTTCAGTGAGGACATCAGAACGCGGCGCAAGCTGTTGCCGATGGTGGTGCCGTAGCCTCTTTCAAGGGGTTCCAGTACGAACTTGCCGTAGGAACCGTCACCGTTCATATCGGCTGCAGTTATGCTGGGTTTCTCAATTCCGATCATTCAAAAACCTCCTTAATAATTTCGTTAGGCGATTGCCTTTACCGGGAATGGATTATTTGGAATACAACTCGACGATCAGGTGCTCTTCTACGGGGAAGTCCACATCTGCGCGCTCGGGCATTCTGAGTACGGTGCCCTTGAGCTCGTTTCTTTCAAGCTGCAGCCATTCCGGTACGGTAACGAAAGGTGCATCCTCGCCGGTAAGCTTGGTGAAAAGCACGGAAGAGCGGCTCTTCTGCGCAACCGCAATCACCTGGCCGGGCTTTACCTGATAAGAGGGGATGTTTACCTTGCGGCCGTCCACAGTAAAGTGACCGTGGTTTACCAGCTGACGGGCCTGACGGCGGGTCTGGGCAAAGCCGAGATGATAAACAACGTTATCAAGACGTCTTTCGCAGAGGATAAGAAGGTTGTCACCGGCTTTACCGGGCATTTTTTCGGCGCGCTCATAATATGAACGGAACTGCTTTTCAAGCATGCCGTAAACGAATTTTACCTTCTGCTTCTCGTTCAGCTGAATGGCATATTCGCTCTGCTTTCTTCTCATCTGGCCCTTGGGGTTGCGATTGGTAATCTTTTTGTTGTAGCCCATAGCGGAGGGAGCGATTCCCAGCGCCTTGCAGCGTTTTGCAACGGGCTGTGCATTTTTAGCCATAAAATACTTTCCTCCTTGTAAAAATCAAACGCGTCTTCTCTTGGGAGGACGGCAGCCGTTGTGAGGAATGGGCGTTACGTCCTTGATCATCGTCACTTCAAGACCGGCGGTCTGCAGTGCGCGGATGGCGGCTTCTCTGCCCTGGCCGGGGCCCTTTACGAAAACCTCAACGGTTTTCATGCCGTGCTCTATGGCGAGCTTGGCGGCGGTTTCGGCAGCGGTCTGCGCGGCAAACGGCGTGCTCTTTCTGGAACCGCGGAAGCCCATTTCACCGGCGGACGCCCAGGAAACGGTGTTGCCCTGCGTATCGGAAATTGTTACGATGGTGTTGTTGAAGGTGGACTGGATATGAGCTGAACCACGCTCGATATTCTTGCGTTCACGGCGTTTACGGGTCGCGCCTTTTTTAGCTGTAGCTTTGGTAGCCATACGTTCGTTCCCTCCTTACTTCTTCTTGTTTGCGATCGTCTTCTTCGGGCCCTTGCGGGTACGGGCGTTGGTCTTGGAGCGCTGTCCTCTTACGGGAAGGCCCTTTCTGTGACGCACGCCGCGATAGCAGCCGATTTCAACGAGTCTCTTGATGTCATATGCCGTTTCTCTTCTGAGATCGCCTTCCACCTTTACGTTGTGGTCGATGTACTCACGAAGCTTGGAAACGTCGTCTTCGGTAAGATCCTTCACACGGATGTCGGGATCCACACCTGTTGCTTTGATAATATCGCTGGCTGTTTTGCGACCGATGCCATAGATATAGGTAAGAGCGATTTCGATTCTCTTATCTCTGGGCAGGTCTACACCGGATATACGTGCCATTTGTCAGTTGCACCTCCATTAATGGTTTTGGTC
>CAMOVW010000381.1 GCA_946627725.1 uncultured Clostridia bacterium | reverse complement strand
CTTTTTGCTCTCATATGAAGAGAGAAAAACATTGCTTGCGGAGGCCGCAAGAATCAATGCCTGCAGAGAGACATTGATTGCACAAATCGGATGTATCTCCACAAAACAGGCGATAGATCTTGCAAAGCATGCTGAAAAGTGCGGTTACGACGCGGTTTCTTCCGTTGCTCCGTTTTATTACAAGTTTTCTTTTGAAGAGATCCGCAAATACTATTTTGCGATCGCGGATGCGGTATCGATCCCTATGATCATATATAATATTCCCTCTTTCTCAGGCGTTAATCTCAGTGTGGAACAAATATCCTGTTTCCTGAAAGATCCCCGTTTTATCGGGGTTAAGCATACCTCTTCGGATTATTTTTCCATGCGTCAATTCAAAACCGCTTTCCCTGAAAAAGTAATGCTGAACGGCTTTGACGAAACATTTCTTGCAGGCCTTTCCATGGGCGCAGAAGGCGCTATCGGCAGCACGTATAATTTTATGGCTGATAAGTTTATTCGCATTCTTGAATTGTTCCGTGCAGGCGAAATCCGTGAGGCGTGCGAGCTACAGGAAGAAGCGGATAAAATTATTGCCGTGTTATGCAAATACGGGGTGATCCCCGGTGTAAAAGCGATCCTTACAAAAACCGGTATACCGATGGGGCCTGCCCGCGCCCCCTTTATTGATTTGACCGATGCGGAAAAGGAAGAGCTTTTCCGTATGGTATGCGGCTGATATCCACGCAGGGGCTCGATCTGTTCAACGCCCCTGCGTTTTATGAAACGAACGGTTATACATCCATTCGTATCCCGGGTATAACAACGTTGGACTGCGGACGGATGATCTGTTATTATGAATGTCGCCGAGGCGGTGATTGGTCGCCGATAGACGTTGGAATGCAAACGAGCAACGACGGCGGTAAAACATGGACGCCCACCCGTATCATAGCTGACGGCAAAGGCCGCAACGCCTGCAATAATCCCGTGATGATTGCGGACGGAAATACTTTGTATTTTTTGTATTGCGAGAATTATAAAAGGCTTTTTATTTGTAAAAGCGAAGATTACGGAGATCATTTTTCTGAACCGGTAGAACTGACAGGAGAGATCGATCGTTTAATGCACGGCAGGTTTTGGTCAGTTCTTGCCGTCGGGCCCGGGCACGGCGTTGCACTAAAAGATCATACGTTGTTCGTCCCGATATGGTTTGGGTGCAACAGAATCGATATGTTTGCGCATCATCCGTCGTATATTGCGGTACTGCGAGGGAAAGAGCGGGGGAGCGAATGGGATATTTCTCTTCCTATAGGTGAAAATGTATTAAAGGATCCGAGCGAGTGTTGTATAGCGATACTTCCGGAAGACAGGTTGCTTCTGAATATCAGAAATGAAAACAGTATTCACAGAAGAGCTGTTGCAGTAGGGGATGCTTTTGATAATACGTGGGCTTCTCCGATGTTTGATGACTCATTGCCCGATCCTGTTTGTATGGCGGGGCTATGTAATTGTGCAGGCGACATATTGTTTACAAATTGTGCAAATTTGAATGCGCGTATCGATCTTACAATGCGGAAGCTGAATCAGGATGGACGGATCCTTGAAAGTATTAAGATTTCAACATTCGGAGGATACAGCGACGTCTGCTATTCTGAAGGTGTGAATATTGCTTGTGTTGCTTATGAGAACGGCTCTGGGCATATTCAAACGGCACTGGTTTCAATTTAACATAAAAAGACGCCGTAAGAGAAACGGAATTCTCCTGCGGTGCCTTTTTACTTTTTTGCAGATTAAAATGCGATTTCTTTATGCTGCGCCGAAGAATCATATATCGCCTGCATGATTCTTGACGTTCCTACCGCTTTTTTGATGTCGTTACGGTTACGCTCGCCTTTGCGTACACATTCAACAAAATCAAGCACTTCCGTACGGTGCATATCATTCATCTGAAACGTAGGCTTAATTTCCATCAATGCGCCGTCTTTTGCGGTATAATAGGTAAAGCCGCCGCAATACTGCAAACGGATGCCGCCTTTATCACCCATAAAGTCGATATATGTTTCATTCACGCCGATGTTTTGAGCCCATGCGCCGTTAAAGCTGATAACCGCTTTGTCGGTTCGAATCAGACCAACAACGGAATCGTCAACGTCATAAGTACCGTTCTCTGTGTCAGAAGTTTCTTCTGCCCACATGCTGGTATAGGTATAGTTTTTCATATCTACGCCAAGTTTTGAGAATGCCTCGCCGGAGCAGCTGAGCACCTTCGGATCGTTCAGGCAATACATGATCAGGTCGATATAATGAACGCCCCAATCGATCAGCGCGCCGCCGCCGGAAGATGCGAAAGTTGTGAAATCGCCGCCGAGCCCCGGTATGCTGCGATGTGCGCGAAAGCTGGCGTATACATGATATATGTCGCCGAGCTCACCGTTTGCAATCATTGTTTTTATGCGGTTTACGGAATTCGCATAACGGTTGCATACGCCAATTGAAAGGATTCTGCCCGTTTTATAGGAAACCTTTTCCATTTCAAGCGCTTCGCTTAATATACGCGCTGCGGGCTTTTCGCATAATACATCTTTTCCGTGGTTCATGAAATCAATGGAGATGACCGAATGCATATCGTTATGTGTGCAAACGGATACCGCATCCAGTTCGGGATCATCCAATATTGTTTTATAGTCATATACAGCTTTGCCGCAGCCGTATTTTTCAACAGCCCTGTCGGCGCGTTCCGGAATAATGTCGCAGAAATACAGAATTTCGGTATCCGGAGCGGAGAGATAGGCGGGTATGTGCGCCGAGTTTGCTATGGTACC
>CAMOVW010000380.1 GCA_946627725.1 uncultured Clostridia bacterium | reverse complement strand
AACGAATGTTACCCCAGAGCTGAAACGCCGTCTTTATCTTAACTTAATGACATTGTGACGGTTCCATGTCTTAATGGGAGAAAAATTGCAGTTCGACGCGTTTTTTGCTGAGTATTTTTCGCTTCTCCTCCGTCTAAGAGATGAAAATATTTTTATTAAAGGAGTAAAGTTATTATGAAACATTTTGTTAAAAAACCGATCGCTTTCATTCTTACGATTGCGCTGTTCTGCGCCGCGCTTCTGCCGGTTTATGCACAGAAAAAAGAAGACATTGAACCCTACGTTAAGATTTACGGGAATTATTATACGGAAGGTTCGTTGACGCTGAAAGTATATTATCGCGCGCTCGGCAATGCGAAATACGTTGATTTCAGCATGAAATACGACGTCGACGATCTCAAATTCAATTATTGGGGCGCAACTGAGGATTTCGTCTTTCACTCCGATGAATCCAACCCCGGTGAAATCATCTTCCACGCAAGGCCGAGTGCTCCGCACACCGCAGGCGGAATGTTTATAATTCGCTTCTGGGTGCTGAATGATCAGGGCTTTGATCTGGAGATCATACCCGGTGAATTCGTTGACCTAAACGGCAATAAGGGAACCGTGAATATCGTGGAACAAATCGTAAAAAACCGTATCCCTGCGGCACAGCTTGTGGGATTGCCCGAAGACCTTACTGCGTCGAAGCTTCGCTGCGGCGACGTGGATTTTGATTTGACCGTAACTGCAGAGGACGCAAGAACCATCCTTCGCGCCGTAGTAAAGCTTGAGGAGTTCACGTCTGCGCAAGCCGTGTGTGCGGATATAAACGGAGACGGCGATATCAGGGCGGACGACGCCCGCCTTGCCCTGCGTGAAGCGGTAGGTCTGTAAAGTTTCATGAAACCCACAGTCAAATCCGGCTGTATCGGAAGTTCCTCCGGTACAGCCGGAGTTTTTTGTTTTTCACAGATTTTTGTGTAAGAGAAATAAATTGCAGTTTGTCGCGCCACAGGCGCGACAGCTAAATTGTGCTTCGCACAGCTAAATTTGCCTGCGGCAAGCTAAATTTGCTTCGCAAGCTAAATTCGCCTGCGGCGAGCTGTATATTTCTTTTCACAGCTCTGTTTCTTCAGCTATCGAGCGTATGCGAGATAATTTAGCTGCTCCTTTAGGAGCAATTTAGCTATTGCGTCAGCAATAATTTAGCTGCCGATCCTTCGGCAATATAGCTGTCGAGCTTCTGCTCGACAAATTATAATTTACCGCATCTATTATACAAACCCAACCAGTAAAGGAGACATTATGATCAACATCGCCATCGACGGTCCCAGCGGGGCCGGGAAGAGCACCGCGGCCAAGGGCGCCGCGAAGGAGCTCGGTTTTATTTATGTGGATACCGGCGCCATGTACCGCGCCGTGGGCGTGGCTGCGCTGCAGAGAAACATCGCGCCGGATAACGCCGCCGCCGTGGCGGCCATGCTGCCCGAAATCGAAATCTCCCTCCGCTTTGAGGAAGGGGAGCAGCGGGTATATCTGAACGGCGAAGACGTGAGCAAAACCATCCGTCTGCCCGAGGCCAGCATGGCGGCGTCCAACGTATCCGCCGTGCCCGCGGTAAGGGCCTTTCTATTCGATCTGCAGAAGAGCCTCGCCGCGAAAAACAACTGCATTATGGACGGGCGCGATATCGGCACCGTGGTTCTGCCGGACGCGCAGCTCAAGATCTTTCTCACCGCCTCCGCCGAGGAGCGCGCCAACCGCAGATACAAAGAACTGATCGAGCGGGGCACCCCCGTGGAATACGATACGCTTCTTGCAGAGATCAAGCAGCGCGATTATAACGACAGCCACCGCGCCATCGCCCCCCTGAAGCCCGCGCCGGACGCCGTATTGCTGGATTCCAGTGACCTGGATCTGGCTCAGGTGATCGAAAAGATCACCGCCATGGCAAAGGAGATCATGCCCGATGAAAAAGCCTGAGATCCGTCTCGCCAAAACCGCCGGGTTCTGCTTTGGCGTGGACCGGGCCGTAAAACTGCTGAACGCCCACGTGGAGGCGGGCGGCAAGGCCTGCACGCTGGGGCCGCTGATCCATAACCCCGGCTTTATAGAAGAGCTGCGCGGCCGCGGCGTTCTGCCGGTTTCTCAGCCGGAGGATACGCCGCCGGAAACCACCCTGTTCATCCGCACCCACGGCGTGCCGAAAGAAGTGAGCGAAAAAATCGAGGCGCTCGGGCTGGATTATAAGGACGTCACCTGTCCCTTTGTAAAGCGCATTCACGGCGTTGTAAAACAACGGGGCGAGGCGGGCGATACCGTTGTGATCGCCGGGGACGAAAACCATCCGGAAGTGCAGGGCATCAAGAGTTACGCCGGCGCCCGTGTGCATGTGGTAAACAGCGCCGATGAGCTTCAAAATAAAATCAACACCGGGGTCATCCCCGCCCACGCTCCCGTTTCTTTGGTATCACAAACAACTTTTGACGCAAAAGAATTTAAAAAATGTGAAAAAATTGCAAATTTCCTATGTACAAACGTAAAAATATTTGATACAATATGTAATGCTACCGCTCTCAGACAAGCCGAGGCCGAAAAACTCTCGGGAGAGAATGATATGATGATCGTGATCGGCGGGCGCAACAGCTCCAATACCCAAAAGCTGTACGACCTCTGCCGCAGGCACTGTGAAACGTATCTTATCGAAAACGCAACGGAGCTATCCGAAATAAATTTTAACGGCGTTTTTTCGATCGGAGTTACTGCCGGAGCGTCCACTCCGGATAGTATAATTAAGGAGGTAGTCAAAACAATGTCCGAGATGAACGAAACCATCGGAACTGTG
>CAMOVW010000379.1 GCA_946627725.1 uncultured Clostridia bacterium | reverse complement strand
GAATTGTTTTCGAAGGTGGGAGAGATAAAGGAAATGCTCTTCTGCACCCTTTCCGGCAGCACATAGATCAGGTTGCCTGCGGCCTCCGCCACACCGGGATCCACGCCCGCCGCATTGAGGATGCGGCTTACGATGGCGTTGGAAGAGAGGATGGTTTTGGAATTATCGGCCTTTACGTTCTGATCGGGGCCCTTGTTTTCCTGCTGACGGATGGCGTCTTCGCTGTGCACGGTGATCACGTATTCCCTGCGGGAACCGGCACCCGCGGTGCAATCCACCGCAATCGTAAGCTTCTGCGTATTCGCGGTGGAGCTGATGGGCACACGGGTGTAATAATTATCCTTGATGGGGCTGCCGTTGCAGCTCACGGTAACGGCGGAGGCATCCACACTGCCGTAATAGGAAGTGGGATAAACCCATAATTCAGAACGGGGCGCTGACAGATAAACGTCGTAATTATAAACGTCGGCGTAAAACTCGCCCTCTTCTATATCGAACAGATCGCTGTGGGAGGCAACGAACAGGAAAGCGTCCTCAAAGGTTTGGCTGTCTTCCCTTACGGAAAGGCCCTGCTTCTGACCGATCAGCTGCAGGATGTAAAAGGCGGCGGAATCGTTTTCAACGGCCTCGCCGAGCCTTGCGGGAGAAACGGAAACGCCGTACTGCCTGCCTAAAAGCGCCGCGGTGTATTTGCTCTGCAGCTCTGTGTAAGATACGTCCGTATCCACGCTCACGCCGAGATTGCGGATGGTCATCACTGCCATCAGCTTATAAACGTCGTCGGCGGGGGTATTTTCATCCACCTCGTAGCCGTTGGACCACAGCGTAAGGCGGGATACCGCAAGAATGTAATCGTCAAGGGAATCGAGCCCGGGGCCGGGCGCCCAACGTGAGAGCTCCGCCTCACTGAAGCCGGAGATTTCAAGCACAAAAGAGGTAAGGGCTTTTTCAAGGGCCACGCCGGTACCCGCGTCCAACCCGGAGAGGTTTGTAAACGCGCCGGTGATCATCGCGGTGTAAAGGGCTTTTGCAAGCACACTCATATCGGCGGAATCGCCGGAGGGATAAACGATGCCCTCGCTCTGCAGATAACTGCGCACCTGCGCGTCGGTTGCCTGCGCGGCGAACACCGAGGAATTGGAACCCAGAAGCTCAAACAGATACAGATAAGAGGCTTTCAGCGTGTTTTCACTGATCGAATACAGCTCGCAGTACCGTTCCACGTCCGCGCGGAAAGTGGCCGCCGTTTCCGTATAGGGGTAATCCGGCGCCGCAACAAGGGTACATCCCTTGGCAACGGACGATACGGAAGACATATCGTTTACGTCCTCCTTGATGATCAGATCCGTAAGCCAGGCGGGATCCGCGCTGGTATATTCATACTGTGTTTCAAACGTGAAAACAGAGGCAAACGCCGGGCTCTGCAAACAAACCGCCGCCATCAGCAGCAGGCTGAGCAAAAGGGCCGGAATGCGTTTTGTTTTCATGTTACCACCTCCGATGTAATAAGCTTCCTGTTCCATAACCAATATTGTACACCAATATGACGGAAAAGTCAATAAAATATAAATTAAAAAATTAATAATTAAAAATTAACAATTCGGAAACCACTTTAGTATTCTCATTCTAAAATCAAGTGCGCAGCACTTCTGCAATTGTTCATTGTTCATTTTTCATTTGAAACAACGCTGAACCCGTACACCGTCTCCGATTCATACGCCTCTCCGGCTTTGAACAGGCAGGTCGGGAACTCGGGGCGGTGAGGCGTGTCGGGATAATACTGTGTTTCAAGGCAGAAGCCGGTGCGCTTGTTCATGGGCAGGCCTTTTTTGCCGGTTTTGCCCGCAAGGAAATTTCCGGCGTAGAACTGCACGCCGGGCAATGTTGTATAAATATTCATTTTAATGCCGCTCTCCTCGGCCATGGCCTCGCCGATTTCGCACAGGTCGCGGGGGCCGTCGCACAGGCAGTAGTTGTGGTCGTAGCCGCCGGTCATCTTCAGCTGTTCGTGGTCCGCCTCGATCTCAAGGCCGATCTTCTTCGCGGTTCGGAAATCAAAGGGGGTTCCCTCCACGGGCAGGCTGCCGCCGGTGGGGATGCTCATGGCGTCCACGGGGGTGAAGGCGTCCGCGTCGATGCGCAGGGTGTGGCCCAGAATCTCGCCGGAATCGTAGCCGTTCAGATTGAAATAGGCGTGGTTGGTGAAGTTGAGATAGGTATCCCGGTCGGATACGCCGTGATAACGGATGCTGAGTTTATTATCCTGCGAAAGCTTGAAAACAACCTGAACTTTCGTCTCGCCCGGGAAGCCGCCCTCCCCGTCGGGGGAAACGTAGCTCATCTCAACGCAGTCCGCGTCCGGCACAAGGGCTTTCCAGGGGCGGTAAGAGAATTCGCCGTTGGAATGCAGATTGTTCACGCCCTTTTCGTTGGCCACAAGCTCGTAATGCTTGCCGTTGATATCGATGGCGGCGCCGCCGATGCGGTTGCAGTACGGGCCCACGGTTGCGCCTTGATAATTGGATTTGGTCAGGTAGTCCTCCACCGTATCGAAGCCCAGCAGCAGATCTCTGGCCTCGCCGTTTTTATCGGCAAAAATAAAAGATTGCAGCGTTGCCCCCAAAGTGAGCACATGCGCCTGCGTGCCACAATCGTTTTCGATGATATACTTGTAAATTTCAGTGCCGTCCGGCATAAACCCGAAGGATTCTCTTGTAACGCTCATGGTATCCGTCTCCTGTGATTTTATTTATATCTTTATTATTATAGCATCTTTTTAACGGATGTCAATCGGGATTTCGGCAAATTGCAGTTTGGCGATGCAAGCGTTGAGCATAGAGCGTTGAGCGTTGAGCAAATCACACAGCGCGG
>CAMOVW010000378.1 GCA_946627725.1 uncultured Clostridia bacterium | reverse complement strand
ACGAAGTGAGCATTCTCCCTGTCGCGCCTGCGGCGCGATAAACTGCAATTTTTCCGTCCCGCAAATCTTCTTCCCGCGCAGATCAGGCTTTCAGCGCCTCTGTCTGTTGTTTCCGCATTCCGGATATTGCGGTTTCGATATCTTTATCAAGGCCGAACAGGCCGGAGCCCATTACAAGCATCTCTGCGCCGGCAGCTTTATACGTCGCGTAAGTGTTTTTATTGCAGCAGCCGTCGATCTGGATCTCAAACCGGGCGCCGGTCTGCTTTTTATATTCCGCAGCCTGCTTTACCTTTTCCACTGCGGGCAGCACAATGGGCTGACCTGCGTAGCCGGGTTCCACGGTCATGACAGTAAGGCGGTCGATCTCATTCACGGCGGGCAAAATCTCTTCAAACGGCGTAATGGGATTCAGCACAAGGCCCACCTTGCAGCCCCGCTCCCGTATCGCGCGAAAGATGCGGAACGCGCCGGAACGAATAGTTTCGGCATGCACCGAGAGCATGGCCGCGCCCGTATCGGCAAACACGCCGATCCAATCCTGCGGGCGCTCCACCATCAGATGCACGTCCACCGGCTTTTGCGCCGCGCTGCACACGGCGGAGATAAAATCCGGCCCGAGGGTCAGATTCGGGCAGAAGTGCCCGTCCATCACGTCCGCATGGTGCCAATCCATATATCGGTCAAGCACACGCAGCTGCTCCCCCGCCCGGAGCTGATCCATACACATCAATGAATCCGAAAGTAAAAACGGTTGATCCATAATTTCTCCTTTCACCCGAGGATTCCCCGGTAGATGGCGAGATCGTCGTCCCTGAACACGTTGAATATCACCTTCATTTTGCTGCCGGTTTTTGCGAGCCAATCCTTTACCGTTTGCACCGCGATCCCGGCGGCTTCTTTTTGCGGAAAACCGAACACGCCGGTAGAGATACAGCAAAACGCGATATGGGCGCAGCCGTTCTCTTCGGCAAGCTTCAGGCAGGAGGCATAGCAGGAGGCAAGCAGCGCGCAGTGCCGCTCGCGAAGTTCGCCGTCCACGATGGGCCCGACGGTGTGCAGCACAAATCTGCTCGGCAGATTGAAGGCCGGCGTGATTTTTGCCTGCCCCGTGGGTTCCTCATATCCCTGCCGCTCCATCATATCGTTACAGTAATTGCGCAGCCGCAGCCCGGCGGCGGAATGCACGCAGTTATCCTCGCAGTTGTGCAGCGGGCGGAAGCAGCCCAGCATCTGCGAATTAGCGGCGTTCACGATCGCGTCGCATTTCAGGGTGGTGATATCCCCCTGCCACAAGTAGAGCTGCCCCTGTACGGGGGTAAGATCCGCAATATCTGTGATCCCCTTCCGCCGCGTCTCCTCCGTTAGATACGCCGCCTCAACACTGATATATTCATCCGTCAGCGGCCCCGGCATACGCACGTTCATCAGCGAACGGAGCAGATCCTTCTGCCCCTGCGCCTGTGCCGGCACGCTTACCCCCCGATAACGGGGCGATTCGCCCAATAAAGTATTGATCAGATATAATCTTCTTTCGGTCTGTGTCATTCGATCCGCCTCCCGGATATTAAAATCATACCATATGAAACGTGAAAGAGCAACAGTGAAATCGCGGCTTCCGCCGCGGTGAAATCAACGGCTCACGCCTTTGGTGAAATCGTTCAGCTTCGCCTCACGGTGAAATGAAATCCGTCCGTCACCCCGCGCAGCGGGATTTCACCGCGAAGCGATTTCACCCACCGAAGGTGGATTTCACCCGTCCGCAAGGACGGATTTCGTTGAAAAAAAGCACGCCGAAGCGTGCTTTTTTTCTGGCAGAGGAATAGGGATTCGAACCCCAACAGGCAGAGTCAGAGTCTGCAGTGCTAACCGTTACACTATTCCTCTTTGTCGGAACGTTGAACATTATAATATACAATTTCCGATTTGTCAAGCGTTATTTTTAATTTTCACTGTATTTTTTTCTGTTCCGCTGTTTATTGAACTTTACGGTAAACTCCGTTCCGTTTTCTTCGTCGCTTGTTACGGTGATATCGGCATTCTGCTGCTCCGCCAGCGATTTGCATATCGCAAGCCCGAGGCCGTAGCCGGAACCGGCGGTGCGGGCTTTATCGGATCTGTAGAACCGCTCGAAAATATGCGGCAGATCCTCCGGCGGGATCGGATTTCCCGTATTTCTTGTGCTGAGGATAACCGTATTTTTCATCCGTTTCAGCTTCAGAAATACTTTTCCGCCGAGGCCGGCATACTTTACCGCGTTATCCATAAGGATATGGATCACCTGATTCACAGCCGTGGCGTCCGCTCTCAGCGTCACCGAGGGCTCGATCTCAGATTCGATCTCAACGCCCGCTTCGTAAGCAACCGGTTCAAACTGCAGCACCACTCTGGTAGTAAGCTCTGACATGTTGACCAGATCCGGATTCTGCGGGGGGCGCATGGCCTCATTTTTTGCAAGAAACAGCATTTTATTGACCAGTTCTTTCATATGGGTGGCTTCCTCGTTGGTGCTCTCCACCCATTTCATCTGTTCCTGCACCGTTTCCTGCGGGTGCGCCTGCAGGATGTCGCAGTTCGCCAAAATCACCGTAAGGGGCGTTTTCAGTTCATGTGAGGCGTCCGCAATAAAGTTCTGCTGCTGATCCCACGCCTTTTGAACGGGTTTGATAAAGATCTTCGCAAGCTGCCGGTTTATTACATACAACACTAAAAGCACGCCTAAAAACAGAATACCGTCCGCATAGAGCATATCCCGCAGATACACGTAGAATCTGCCGGAATCCGCAAAGGCGATACGGTACCCGAGGCCGATCTGCGTTTTGTAATAAAACAGGCGGTAGTGCGGTATGATACCGAACTCGTAATCAGAACGGGCGGCAAAC
>CAMOVW010000377.1 GCA_946627725.1 uncultured Clostridia bacterium | reverse complement strand
GGGAGCCGGGGCGCCCGGGGCCCCCCTTTGTTTTGGGGGGGGGGGTTTCATCTCAAGGGATTTCTTCCCCCCTTGTTTGGGCCTCTCCGTACCCCTTTTCTGCTTTTGGTTCTTTTTTTTGGGGGCCCGGGCGGGGCGGGCGCGGCCGCCGGAGCCGCTGTAGGCCCGGGCTGCGGCGCGGGGGCGGATACCGCCGAAACGCCGGTGATCACGGCGTCGGTTTCGGTAACGTCCACCTCGTATCTTTTATCGTTGAGTGTGATGATATATTTCATTTTTCTTCCTCCAGAAGGCGAATGGAATTGAATTGCAGGTGGTTCAGCGGGATGCCGCTTTGGTGGCTCACAATGGCCATGATCAGGGCAGCCTCTTCTTCGGTAACGTCCGTCAGCTTCAGCGTACCGGCGGATTCGTTCTCCGGCAGGCCGGGGGCTTCGGGTACGGCGGGCGTTTGCGGCGCGGGCGTTTGCAGCGCGCCTGCGGCTGCGGCCGGGACTGCCTTTTTCTTTTTGGCGGCCGCGTCAAAGCCCTTGCCCATGCCCTTTACAAACAGGGCGATCAGCCCCAGCACGGCAAACACCACCAGAAAGCCCACGGCGGAGATCAGCAGCGCCCGCCCCGCCGTCATGGGGGCGTCGCCGTACAGAGAATGGTATATTCCAAGTAATATCATAAAAGGGTACCTCTTAATAATTCGGAATGCGGAATGCGTAATTCGGAATTGTGTGATCGGTTATGATTCCGTTTTTACTATGGTGTATTTTACGGTGCGGTTGCGTTTTTCTTCTCTGGCCTTCAAAAAGGCTTCGGCCTGGGTGGGGAAGGCGATATAAGAGAGCACGTCCTCGTCGCATTTGGCGAGGCTGCCCAGCTCTTTGCGGGCTTTTTCCACGGCGGGCTCCAGCAGGTCCGCGTAGCGGCAGGTGATGGGCTCTTCGTTGATCAATATCGTTTTTTTCAGCTCGTCGCTGATCTTGCCGGGGGCGCGGCCGTATTCGCCTTTTACGTAGGCCTTGATCTCTTTTGAAATATTCTGATATCTGCCGTAAAGCACGTTTGAGGTGGCCTGCACGCCCACCATCTGGCTCATGGGGGTAACGAGCGGCGGATAGCCCAGATCCCGGCGCACGTTCGGCACCTCGGCAAGTACGTCCGGCAGTTCGTCCAGCTTGTTCTGCGCGGTGAGCTGCGCCACCAGATTCGAGAGCATGCCGCCCGGGATCTGGTAGGTGAGGGCGTCCGTATCCGTGGCCATCACAATGGGGTTCAGAAGCCCGCTGGCAAGGCACTGCGCGCGGTAAGCCTTGAAGTAATTGTTGATCTCACGCAGCTTGTCGTCCTTCAAGCCGGTTTCGTAGCCGTATTCTTTCAGCACGTACTGCAGCGTTTCGGTGGCGGGCTGCGCTGTACCGCCGGAAAAACAGGAAATGGCGGTATCGATCACGTCCGCCCCCGCCTCGGCGGCCTTCAGGTAGGTCATAAAGGCAAGGCCGGTGGTGGCGTGGGTGTGCACCGCCACGGGCAGCCCGGTGGCGGCTTTGATCGCCAGCACGATATCGTAGGCCTGCTTGGGGCTCATGATGCCGGCCATATCCTTAACGCACAGATACTGCACCCCAAGCGCCTTCCAGCCCTTTGCGGTTTCCACAAAGGACGCCAGATTATGGATAGGGCTGATGGTATAGCAGATGGTGCCCTGCACCTCGGCACCTGCCTGCAGCGCGGCGGCGGTGGCGGTCTCCACGTTTCTCAGGTCGTTGAGCGCGTCGAAAATGCGGATCACGTCGATGCCGTTTTCTACGCTCTTTTTCACAAACAGACGCACAACGTCGTCCGGATAATGCTTATAGCCCAGCAGGTTCTGGCCCCGCAGCAGCATCTGCAGCTTGGTATCGGGGCAGGCAGCGTTGATGCGCCGCAGCCGCTCCCACGGGTCCTCGTCCAGATATCTGAGGCAGGAATCAAAGGTTGCGCCGCCCCAGCATTCCAGCGAATAATACCCCGCCTTGTTCATCACGGGCAATATCTTCTCAAATTCCGCAATGGGCATTCTCGTGGCGATCAGCGACTGGTTCGCGTCCCTGAGCACCGTTTCCGTAAATCTGATCTTCATCGGTCATACTCCGTTACTTTGTTTTTGCTTAGATTTCTCTCAAAATTAATCCATGCTACATTATACCAAAAAAAACGCGGATTGCAAGAAAAAAATAACGGCATATCCGCCGTTCCTTTGTATCACCGGGAACAGCCGACGCGGGATCGCATCGGAATTCCCGGAATGCGGCTCCATTCGTATTATGTGCCGGAAATCATTGATTTCTGTTCCCGAAAAGGCTTGCGCAGCGATTATTTTTGTTGTATTATATTATAGAATTGGTATATCCGCCCATCTGCTGCGGCGGATTTGAATGATAACCGCGCCCCCGCTGCGCGAAAGTCCCCGAAAAAATCAATCGGGGAAGAGGAGGATGTTTATGAAAAAAGCAACCGTCAGGATCATATCCGTGTTTTTGGCGATTTGTCTGCTGTTTGCAGACGTCGGACTGCTTTCGGGCGTGGCGAAGCTTCCGTTTGGCTTCACTGTCGCCGCTGCCACTTCCGGCGACTGCGGTAAAAACGGAGATAACGTAACGTGGACGTTGTCTGACGACGGAACCCTGACCATCAGCGGCAGTGGGGAGATGAAGAATTATTCATCAACCGGCGCGCCATGGTATTCTTCCAGGGAGTCCGTAAAAACGGTTGTGATCCAATCCGGCGTGACGAGCATCGGCAGTTCTGCGTTCTCTTATTGCAGCGGTCTTACAAGCGTCACGATCCCCGACGGCGTGACGAGCATCGGCGGTGCTGCGTTCTCTTCCTGCAGCGGTCTTACAAGCGTCACG
>CAMOVW010000376.1 GCA_946627725.1 uncultured Clostridia bacterium | reverse complement strand
GGGCAAGGCGGGCGTCGCTGGCGGTCACTTTGCCGTCCATATCCACGTCGCCGGGCCGGACGCTGCTTTCGCTTCCGGTTTCAAGGGCCGTTTCGTAGGCGCCGTCGCCGTCCGTATCCACACGGATGCCGACGGTATCCTCATCGATCTCGTAGATCAATACGGAATTGCAGGGGGCAGAGAACGTGACTTCTGCGGTGTGCTCCCGGTTGTTGGCGGTTACGGTTACGTCCTTCAGCACGTCGGCGCTCAGCACATAGCCCTCATCCGTTTTCCGGAGGGACGCGGTATCCGCGCCCGTCCCCTGCACGGTTACAGAGAACCAGTGGGTGGGATAATCGTAATCGAACACCATCCCCAGGGTGTAATCCGCGCTCTCGCCGAGGATCTCCACAAAACCGGCGTGGTCAAAAATCACCTGCCGGCCGGCGGCGGAGGCGGCGCGCAGATCGCAGTAATCGTAATCCATGCGCAGGTCAAGCTCCACGGGATTCTCCTGCGATACCATATAAGACGCGTCCGCATCCTTCAGATTGTAGCCGATGATACCTTCGGATTCATTTCCGAGGACGTAGGAATAATCCTCGATGATGTCGTCCGGCCCGGAGCTGGCGTAGGAATAGCTGCCGTTGAACTGCTCCACCTTGCTGATGCTGCGGTCCGCATCGATCTCATAGGCGTCAATACGGGCGATAAAACCATCGGAGGCGGCGTATGCGGCGCCGTTCAGGTAACCGCCGTCGTTGACCTCCTCGGGGTTGGCGCAGATATATCTGAATCTGGCGCCCTTAGCGGACATGCCGCCGGACCCCGCGTTTTTGTAATACGGGATCGCCCACTGGTAGGTTTGCGTGTTGAAATAAATATTGCAGTCTGAATCATATTTGTTTGCGGAATTCGGATCGCACACCTTGATGCAGCCCTGATACGTTACGCCGTTTTTGGAAAAGCTGCCGTATTCGTAATCGTAAGCGATCACTGCGTGCGCGCCCCAGTTCACGATGGAGAAGCATACCAGAACCGAAGGATATTCTTTCAGCAGAGAGATGATCTCCCCGATATTTGTTTCATTTGTGCGGTACGGGATCTGCAGACGCTTCTGCTGACCGGCCTCTTTTACCTGCAGCATCTGATAATACGTTACCAGCGAGCTTACGTCCGCATTGGCCGTAGGCCGGGCGAGGTCGTGCAGCGATTTCGCGCCGGGGGTATACGCGCCGTAAGGCAGATATCCCTGCAACGACAGCAGCGTGGTGGCGGACATACCGTAACAGGATCCGCGCCACGGCTGATAGATCCAGCCGTTCTTGCCGAACACCGTATTATATTCGCTGTTGGTGAGGTTTTCCGCCAGAATGCGGGCGTATTCATCACTGATTTGCTCGCGCATGGTGCTCTGCTTGAAATCGCCGGAATACGTACTGTTGATATAGTTCCAGTTATCTCTTCCCCATGCGAATTCGGAAGCGGCCGGCGTGATCACAGCCGTTTTCCACTGCGCCTCAAAGGTGACGTTCCCCGTTTTGCCTGCGCTGTTTGCGAGCCAGTTGTTTTCATATACCGCGCCTACGGTCCAGTTGCCGCCGGTACAGCTCAGCACCTTCCAGCCGTTAAACACATATCCGCTGCGGGTGAAGGGCCAGTTTTTGCCCTTGCCCTCGGGGAACACGGCGGTAAGCGTTTGCCCCGCACTGTAATTGAGCGTGCGCACGGCTTCGGCGGTACCGTTGGGCCATTTGCCGCCGTTGATGCGGAAGCTGGCGGTATATACGGCGGTCCACTGCGCTTCAAACACAACGTTTCCGGTATATCCGGTTTTTTCCGCAAGCCAGTTGTTCTTATATACCGTACCGGTTTTCCAGTTGCCGCCGTCGCAGCTCAGCACCTTCCACCCGGCAAACGTATACCCGGCGCGGGTAAAGGGCCAGTTGGTCCCTCCGTTTTCACCGAACACCGCCACAAGAATATCATCCGCCGTATAGTGCAGAGTGCGGGAAGCCTCGGCAGTGCCGTTGGCCCATTTGCCGCCGTTGATACGGAACGTTGCGGTGTAGGTTCTGATATCCTCTGACCAGTGGGCGTAAATCGACATATCGCCGGCGGCCACCGTTGCGTACTGTATCAGAGTGCCGCCGGATGCGGCAGTATACCACCCCTCAAAGGTATAGCCGCTGCGGGTGGGTGTGGGCAGTGCGCCGATATACGGATTGGTCCATTGCGCGTAAAGCACGGCGCTCTCGTTTTCGGTATAGGTATCACCGGGATCGTATTCGATACCGGCGCCGCTCGGCATCGTGTTCCAGTTACGGAACGCACAGTTTACGGTTTTGCCCGTGGGCGAAACAGAGCCGCCCTCGGCGTGGTAACTGACGTAATAGGTCTTTTCGGGGATGCCGCTGCTGAGTGTGAGCGGTTCATTTTCCGTTTTTGTCTGCGCGGCGGGCGCGCCGGCGCCGCCGTTGGCGTTATACGTTACCGTATAGGTATTCAGGGCGGTCCAATGGGCGTGCACCGTAATATCGCCGGTTACCGCGTAAGACGACGTGATCTGCGTGCCGCCGGAAGCGGCAGTGTACCAACCGTCAAAAGTATAACCATAACGTGTAGCGGTGGGCAGCGTGCCTGCGGCGGGATCCGTCCACTGCGCATAGAGCGTTGCGCTTGCGTTGGCGGTATAGCTGCCGCCCGGGGCATAGGATGTTCCGCTGCCGTTTCGATTTGTATTCCAATTGTTGAACGTACAATTTACGGTTTTGCTTGCGGGGGACACGGTACCGCCGTTGGCGTTAAACGTAACCGTATAGCTTTTACTCGGTATTTCACTGCTGAGCGTGAGCGGTACGTCTTCCGTTTTTGTCTGCGCCGCGGGCGCGCCGGTACCGCCGTTGGCGTT
>CAMOVW010000375.1 GCA_946627725.1 uncultured Clostridia bacterium | reverse complement strand
ACAGGGTCGCTTATTACAACGCCTTTGACGAATATCATGTGAAGCACAATCTTTCCGCTATGGAGAGCCTGTTCGCAGGATACGTCAACGCAAGGCTAGATATGTATCTGAAGATATTGAAGGATTGATCGCAGCAAGGAGATGGCGCATTGAACGAGTCGGAGCTTTACAAAGAGCCCACCGGCCTGCCGGTATTCATCTTACTGTCTCGACCCTGACAGATACCGGGAAATTGCCCATTCCCTCATTGGGATCACTATGATTTGTATGAAACAAGAGGCGAAAAAAGGAGGAACTTATCTTGCGCAAACATCAATTACACACAGCATTTATTTCACTGTTTATCATTTTATCGATGATCCTTACGTTGTTCAGCGGCTGCGGCGGAACAAATAACGGCAACGACCAAAAGGACGAAACTTCCCCGGCGGTGCCTGCCGCTGCTGACGAACCGAGAAAAGTGATCATAGATACGGATACCGGCGCGGACGACGCCTCAGCCCTTATACTGGCGGCTAAAAGCGGCGTTTTCGATATACTGGGCGTGACCACGCTTGTAGGAAACGTCGATCTTGCGCAGAGCTCCCGCAACGCGCTTGCCGCGCTTGAGCTCGCGGGATGCGAAGCTCCCGTATACCCGGGTTCTTCCGAGAACTACAAGGGGGAACGTATCGAGGCGTTCAGCGTATTCGGCGCGGACGGTATGGGAGACGCCGATCTGATCCATCCGAAAGGCAGCGCGCAAGACAAAGACGCCGTTGATTTTATACTTGAAACGGTTGCAAAATATCCCGGCGAAGTGGAGATCATCGCGCTGGGGCCCGCAACGAACATCGCGAAAGCGATCGAACGGGATCCCGAGACCATGAAGCAGGTGAAAATGATCTGGTCGATGGGATCCGCCGGTCTCGGCCCGGGGAACGCCTCGCCGGTTGCGGAATTCAACGTTTACGCAGATCCCGACGCTTACAAAGTGATGCTGGATTCAGGTCTGTCCATTACGGTCGTCGGTCTGGATATGTGCGGCGGTGAGGCGCAGTGGACGGACGAGGACTTTGTAAAGCTTGATTCTTCCGGAGAGATCGGGCGGTTCGTAACGGCGTCGTTCGGCAAGATCAGAGAATTTTACGCCGCCAACGGTTCCGCAGGCGCCGTGAGCAACTGCGATTCGCTTGCGATGATGTGCGTGATCTTCCCGGAGTTTGTAAACAGATCGATCAAATGTCACGGCAGCTGCATCACAACGCCCGGCGAGACCTATGCGCAAGTCATTTTTTATCAGGAGGGCTTTACGTATGACGTCGCCGCAAATGATTACATCTATAACGTGAGCCTTGTGAATGATGCAGATCGGTTGGACTACTTCGATCTGTATCTGCAAACCATAACGAAGTGATCGGATTATTGTCAGATGTTAGTGGGAGATGCGCATAAAGGCTATCGCAGATAAAGCGTTATATTGCGTTGCCGTGTTGGATCTTCGGTAGTATCTTGGGTTTATCTGCAATGAGAATATGCAGATCGAGGGATTCTGGTACTACTTATTCACCGGCGTTTTTGAGGCGGCCACGATCCATTACGCCGTTGCTAAGATTTTCGGGCCGCTGGTTTTCGGCAGAGGCTGGTGCGGATACGGTTATCGAGGCTCAGTTTTAATTCATCAAAGATTGTGGAGGTATGTTGCTTTGGATACCGGAAAATTCATCCGACTTTCTGTTTTGGGCGATAATGCTGTTTTGCTTTCAGAATTGGATAAACAAAAGCGAGAGGCAATTCTTTCGGCGGTTACGCTGAAAGAATTATATCATAAGAATACATATTGTAAAGGCTCTTTTGAAGGGGAATGCTGTACCGTTGTTTTATGCACCACCGACTTTGGACCGATTGTAAGATACAGTGAACGGAAAACAGCTGCGGAAAACAATATGAGGCCTTCGACGATGGAGATTGAATGGTGTTGTTTTTTGAAAAATGATAACGTTTCATATGACAGTATAACAAACGAAAACTGGGGAGATTATGCTGTTGAAAAAGAGATTACAAAACCAATCATCATAAAAAAAGAAAGTGGTAATTATTGCTGAATCAACAACAAACAGCATTCCGGAATGAATGACACAGACGAAGAGGATACTATTCATCAGCTCAAAAAGTGCGATAGGTGAATTGCCGCGTCAGATATCAATATGTTCGTTGCAGCGTTGGATGCCGGGACGCTGCGACTGTGAAACAGACGTCGGAAAACGCCAAAAGGAGGTAACGGTTTGAAGAAATACCTGGCGCCGCTTTTTATGTTCATCGTTTTTGAAGCGGTTGCGATCACTTTGTGGCTTACAAAGGACAACATATTTTATCTCTTAAATTTCAGCTACATCGGAATTTCAATATCTCTGGGTATTTTTCTGTACATAAGGAAGTATAAACACGCCAGACGGATCGTTCAGCTGCTTGTCGGATTATATATGCTGATTTATCTTGGGCTTATCTGCAATGAGAATATGCAGATCGAGGGATTCTGGTACTACTCATTCACCGGCGTTTTTGAGGCGGCCACGATCCATTACGCCGTTGCTAAGATTTTCGGGCCGCTGGTTTTCGGCAGAGGCTGGTGCGGATACGCCTGCTGGACAGCGATGGTTTTGGATTTTCTTCCTTACAAATCTCCGTCCGGGCCGAGGAAGAAACTCGGATGGATCAGGTACATTACATTTGCGGTTTCGCTGGTATTTGTTGCCGCATTGTTCCTTGCTGAGGTCGGAAATATCGAACGGATCATGTTCTGGGCATTTATTGTCGGCAATCTCGCTTATTATGCCGTGGGCATTGCGCTCGCATTTGCATTCAGGGATAATCGGGCGTTTTGCAAATATATATGTCCCATCACAGTATTTCTGAAACCCATG
>CAMOVW010000374.1 GCA_946627725.1 uncultured Clostridia bacterium | reverse complement strand
GGCAAAACCGCCGTGGCGGCGGCGCTGATCTACTGCGCGGCGAAAACTGGCCTGCAGAGCGCGCTGATGGCACCCACCGAGGTGCTGGCGCAGCAGCATTACAAAACATTTTCACGTTTTTACGAAGATACGGGGCTGCGCATTGCCCTGCTCACCGGCAGCACAAGGGCAAAGGAACGCCGCGAGATATTGGCGGGGCTTGCCGCCGGGGAGATCCACCTGCTGATCGGCACCCACGCCGTGATCACGGATACGGTGGAATTCAAAAATCTCGCCCTTTGCATCACAGACGAGCAGCATCGCTTCGGCGTGACCCAGCGGGCGACCCTGAGCGGCAAAGGAAAAAATCCCCACGTGCTGGTGATGAGCGCAACGCCGATCCCCCGTACCCTTTCGCTGATCATTTACGGCGACCTTGCGATTTCCGTTTTGGACGAAAAGCCCGCCGGCCGGCAGGAGATCGATACCTACGCCGTGCCTGCGTCCTTCCACCCGCGGATACACGCTTTTATCAAAAAACAGCTGGACGCGGGGCGGCAGGGATATATCGTTTGCCCGCTGGTGGAGGAAAAAGAACCGGAAGACGGCGATGAAGATCCGGAAGAATTCAGAAACAGACGCATTTCCGCCGAGGCTTATATGAAAGAACTCTCGGAAGGGGTCTTCAAAGACTACCCCACCGCCCTGCTGCACGGCAAACTGAAACCGAAAGAAAAAGACGCCGTAATGCGCGCCTTTGCCGACGGCGAGATCCGCCTGCTGATCTGCACCACCGTGATCGAAGTGGGCATAGACGTACCCAACGCCAATATTATTGTGATCGAAAACGCGGAGTGCTTCGGCCTGTCGCAGCTGCATCAGCTGCGGGGCCGCACCGGCAGAGGAAAAGAAAAATCATACTGTATCCTGATCAGCGACGCCGAGGGCGAAACCGCAAAACGGCGTTTTCAGATCATGACCGAAACCAACGACGGTTTTAAGATCGCGGAGGAGGATCTCTCCATCCGCGGCCCCGGCGATTTCTTCGGCGCGCGCCAGAGCGGCCTGCCCACGCTGCGCATTGCGGACCTGATGACCGACTCACGCATTATGTACGCCGCAGGGCGGGACGCAAAACGGATCACGCAGGAGGATCCGTATCTCAACGCGCCGGAGCACAGCGAGCTGAAAAAGAGCGTTGCGCGGCTGTTTGCGGACATCTCATAGCAAAAATGGAACATTTGAGCGCACACTTCCCACGGGAATCGACAAAATTAGCACCCGCTTTTTGTAAGTTTTATCCGAATTTTGCGTATTTTTATTTTTTTTGCGAGAAACTCTTTCATTTGGAAGAAGTTAGTGCTATACTATTTAAGCTTAAAGGTATTTTTCAGCGTTTTTTTGATATAATACTTTTATGCTTTTTTTGACGGACAACATCTCATTTATATAGAAAAAATCAGGAAAAAGATAGGAAGTGCCCTTGTGGAAAAATTTGTGATTAAGGGCTCAAAGGCTCTGCGGGGCGAAATCAATATCAGCGGCGCAAAGAACGCTGCGGTTGCGATTTTACCTGCCACGATACTCGCAAAAGGCGTTTTCAATATCGAAAACGTTCCGGATATCAGAGACATCAACTCCATGCTGGAGATTCTTGAGGCCATGGGCGCGGAGGTGGTATATACCAACCGCTCCACGGTACGGATCGATACCCGCAATATCAATTTCAAAGCAGTGCCTTATGAGCAAACAAAAAATCTGCGTGCCTCTTATTATCTTCTCGGCGCGCTGCTGGGTATGTATAACCATGCAAAAGTAGCAATGCCTGGCGGATGTAATTTCGGCGGCGTTCGCCCCATCGACCTGCACCTGAAGGGTTTTTCGGCCCTCGGCGCCATTATCAGCACCGACGGCGGCATGATCAAGGCAAAAGCCCAGAAGCTGATCGGCAATTCGATCTATTTTGACAAAGTAAGCGTTGGCGCTACCATCAACGTTATGCTTGCGGCCGTAAAAGCCCGCGGCATTACCGTGATCGAAAACGCCGCAAGAGAACCGCATATTGTGGATGTGGCAAACTTTTTGAACCTGATGGGCGCGGATATCAAAGGCGCGGGCACCGACGTGATACGGATTCACGGCGTAAGCGAGCTGCACGCCTGCAATTATTCCATCATCCCCGATCAGATCGAGGCCGGTACCTATATGGTAGCCGCCGCAGCTACAAAGGGCGATCTGCTGATCAAAAACGTGATCCCCAAGCACCTGGAACCCATCACGGCCAAGCTGCGTGAATGCGGCGCGATCGTGGAGGAATTCGACGATTCCATCCGCGTTTATGCCACAGGGCGTTTGCACGGGTGCAACATAAAAACGATGCCGCATCCCGGCTTCCCCACCGATATGCAGCCCCAGTTTACCGTGCTGCTCTCTCTGTGCGAGGGCATCAGCATTGTAACCGACAGCGTATGGGATAACCGCTTCCGTTATGTGGACCAGCTCACCCGCATGGGCGCACAGATCCAGATCGAGGGCAAAGCAGCCATCGTACAGGGCAGCGCCGTACTGAAAGGCGCCCCCGTAAAGGCGGACGACCTGCGCGCCGGCGCGGCGATGATCATCGCAGGCCTCTGCGCCAAGGGAACCACCGAGATCGAAGACATTATCCATATCGACCGCGGGTATGAAGACGTAGTGAAAAAGCTGACCGACGTCGGCGCAAGCATCGCCCGTATGGATTTCCCCAACAGCGCCTCCCTTCTCAACAAACGCGCATAAACAGGAAAATACCAGCCTCCCCGGAAAAGGGAGGCTTTTTTTCGTGGGCAATAAATGTTCAAATTATAATTTATCGCGCTGACGCTCGAGTTCGCTTCACGAACGGGAGGGTGCTCACTACGTTCGCGGGAGGGTGTTCGCTTCGCTCACGGGA
>CAMOVW010000373.1 GCA_946627725.1 uncultured Clostridia bacterium | reverse complement strand
GCGGTTTCCTTCATGTTTTCTTCTAAGTAATTGTCCAGCTTTTTCTCCTGTTCTTCGCTCAGGCCGTACTGGAAAGAATTCCGCAGGCTCTTCTCCGCCAGCAAGGGGTTTTCGGTGTTCACCCTGATCGCCGCCATATTCAATATTCTGTGGGATATCCTTTATGTGGTTGCGGGCATTACCAGAAGCGTGATGATGTCGAGCACAGAGCGCGCGCTTCAGCTGCAGGGGCAAACCTCCTATACGCTGATTTTTGAATCGCCGATGCTCAGCATCCTTAAGGTGTTTATGTACCTGCTGCCCATTCTTGCGGTGGTATGGACGATCCTGTTCAAAAAAACCGACGGCAAGGGCACTTACTACAACCGCAAGATCGTGATCGTTTTTGTGTGCCTGATCGCGCTTACGATGCTGTTCACCGTGATCGATCTTACTTCGATGCATCTGCTTGCATAATATATAATTGAAAGGAAGAACTGCGTCATGCAGATATATGAGGAACTTCAAAAAAGAAATCTGATCGCTCAAACTACAAATGAGGAAGAAATCCGCGAAATGGTAAACGCGGGCAAAGCAACGTTCTATATCGGCTTCGACTGCACTGCGGACAGCCTCACCGCCGGCCACTTTATGGCGCTCACGCTGATGAAGCGTCTGCAGATGGCGGGCAATAAGCCCATCGCCCTGATCGGCGGCGGCACCACCATGATCGGGGATCCCTCCGGCCGTACCGATATGCGCAAAATGCTCACCCGCGCCGATATCGACCATAACGCCGAATGCTTCCGCCGCCAGATGGAGCGGTTCATCGAGTTCGGGCCGGATAAAGCGCAGCTTGTGAACAATGCCGATTGGCTTCTGGATCTCAACTACGTGGAGCTGCTGCGCGAAGTGGGCACCTGCTTCTCCGTTAACAACATGCTGCGCGCCGAGTGCTATAAGCAGCGTATGGAAAAGGGGCTCAGCTTCTTCGAATTCAATTACATGATCATGCAGAGTTACGATTTCTATCATCTGTTTCAGCATTATAACTGCAATATGCAGTTCGGCGGCGACGATCAGTGGTCCAATATGCTGGGCGGTACCGAACTGATCCGTAAAAAGCTGGGTAAGGACGCCCACGCCATGACCATTACGCTGCTTACCGATTCCCAGGGCAAAAAGATGGGCAAAACCGCCGGCAACGCCGTGTGGCTGGATCCCAATAAAACGTCTCCCTTCGATTTCTATCAGTATTGGCGCAACGTGGCGGATGCGGACGTGCTCAAGTGTATCCGCATGCTCACCTTCATCCCCGTCGAGCAGATCGACGAAATGGATTCCTGGGAGGGCAGCCGCCTGAACACCGCAAAAGAGATCCTTGCCTTTGAGCTTACCAAGCTTGTGCACGGCGAAGAAGAGGCCGCCAAAGCCCAGACCGCCGCAAAGAGCCTGTTCGTTTCCGGCGGCAGCGACGCCCCCGAGGCGGAGATCAAAGCCGAAGACCTTACCGACGGCGCCATCGATATCCTCTCCCTGCTGGTGAAAACCGGTCTTGCGGCCTCCCGTTCAGACGCCCGCCGCGCCGTGGAGCAGGGCGGCGTGACCGCCGACGGCGAAAAGGTGACCGACCTGAAAAAGACCTTCTCCGAAGCCGCGCTCAAAGAGGGGCTGCTGCTGAAGAAGGGGAAAAAGAATTTCAAAAAAGCCGTGATCAAATAATTAACTTCTAAAGGCTTTCTTTTCCGGTGTGCCGGACGGAAAGCGAAACTTGAATACTGATATCCGCCGTCTTTCGGGTGAAGAGCGCTTCCCGGAAGGCGGCTTCTTTTTTCGGGTAGCGCAGCGCCGCTCTTCGCGCAAGGCGGCATACGTCCGCGCTGTTTTCATTATATAAATAGGTAAAGGCGGTCTCTATCAGGCTGCGCATCGCTCTTGTTCCCGCTTCGGCCGCGTCTGCCGATTGCGCTTCTTTTACGGATTTGAAATCCGGCGCCGCAAACTCCGTAATATCGCACACCGCTTCGGCGCTGATGCTGAAGCATACGTCTCCTGCCCCATTCAGGCGGGGACGTATTTTTGTTCTTGATTCAATCAGCCGCAGCGTAAAAATACCTTCTTCTCCCTGTACCGTAACAGACGCACTGTTTACCTCGTCCGTTAAAAACAGCATGCCGCGGGTGATCTCCCTGTCCGCAGTAAACGCAAGGCGATTTTCTCTGAAGAAGGCGGTTTTGCCCAACAGCGGTTCCTGCAGTTTTTCCGCCGTCCCCGGCTGCAGGGAGATCACGGGGCAGTAGGCCGTATCCGTATCCGAGAACAGCAGATCCATAAACCGGTACAGCTTCACCGCGCAGCCGTCGCCGTTCTCGCTGCTCTGCGTTACGGCCTCTTCCAGAATCACCGCGTCCGGGGCGGAATCCCCCAGATCCGCCCGAAGCAGGTCTTCGGCGGTGGAATCCGCAACGGCGATCAGTATATCGCTGCGGGTGTGGTATTCCCGCAAAAAGAAATCCAGCGGCTCGCTCAGATCGCGCGCTGCCAGTTCCTTTCCAAACACAAGGATCCGCGCCTGTGAATACAGCGGCGTTAATCCGGTCGCCGGTGTAACGCCCGTTAAGGCTTCCGCCACTGTTTTGCCGGTGTAACGGCGAAACGCGGTCGCGTCCCCCTTTTCGTTGGGGTCCGTACCGCCCCCTGCGGAATGCGTGTCCAGCGCCTGCAGGGTAACGATATACTCTTCATCGGCGTAATCGATGCCGATTGCCTCCACGATCAGCCGTTTGCTCAGTTCCTCCCCCCGCGGCGCCGCGCACCCGGAAAGCATAGCAAGAAGCAGCAAAATAAGAGCTGCAGAAACGTGTTTTACAGATTTGTTCATAAAGAGATCACCTGAGTTCAAATTATAATTTATCTGTTCGCTGCGCGAACGGGCGAATGCACCTTCGGTG
>CAMOVW010000372.1 GCA_946627725.1 uncultured Clostridia bacterium | reverse complement strand
GAATCGCATTGCGGGCGGTTCTGAGGAACCGCGCTACCATTATATCGCTCCGCGTCATGGTACCCAACCAACATGCACATACTCAGATATTTGCGAACGGCAAACGGCGAACGGCGAACGGCGTTTATCGCGCAAACAGCGCGATAAATTATAATTTGAAAATCCTGAGCTTTCCGAATGCACATTTTTCTTTCATACAAACAAAAAAAGGCCGCATTTTTACTGCAGCATCAAAAATGCGCTTTTAAAGTGAAAAATGTTCAAAACCGGCAAGTTTTGAACATTGTAAAGTAATTTCACTTTCGTTTTTCTATTGTGAAAAGATTAAACATATAGCACTTTTGAACATTTTCAACCGAGATTTGAACATTTTTCAGGATTTTCATGTTCAATTAAAGTTAAAAGCAAGTCCGCAGCTTGCATTTGCAAGCGTTTTACTTTACATCGATACGGCATAAGGAATGCGCCCTTCATAGAACGTATAAGCGGAACAGCCCACTCTTTTCAACGCCTGCATGGCAAGCTCGACGCCGCCGCCCAGTTCATCGTGGCTGATGCTCTCGCTGCCGAAGGTGATATACGCGCCGCCCGCGTCCAAAAAATATTCTGCCAGCCGCAGATACAGATCGCGGATCCGTTCGCTGCCGAGAATATCCCGGGTATCGATTTCAAGCGCCTTCTTCTTTTCCGCAAGCCTTGAAAGCACGGGATGCATCGCCGCTTCAAACGCGCCGTAATCGACGCGGGTCCCCCTGAGGGGCGCAAGGATACGCGAGAGCACGTCAAAATCGGTATTCTCCACCGTTTGCATCAGCAGCGCGCAATAGCGGTCGGCAAACGCGTTGAACACCTCCTGCGTCATATCCGGCGTAAGGGAAAAAGGCTCTTCCGGGCCGAAACGGGACACGCTTGCAAGCACGATATCATAGCGCTGCGAGGCAAGGATCTTTGCGGCGGCCTCCGGGGCAAGAAACGCCTCGCACAGTTCGATACCGGCAAAAACGGAAAGCGAATCCACAAACAGCTGCTTTACCTTGCACACGTCAAAATAGCAGTGTCTTACCCGCCGCTTCAGTTCAAACGTATTCTCTTCCCAGGGGCAAATCTTATCCGTAAACGCCACGGCGCGCAGATTTTTTTCCACGGCGGTTTCACACAGAAAGCTGATCTTATCGCGGGTTTCGGGAGAATTGTTGGTGTACACATGCAGATCCATTAAATAGCTCATCGATCGATACCTCCGCTTACTATTGTACACGATAAAAAAATAATTTGCAAACAGTATATGCAAAATCCTGAAATTATGCTACACTTATTTCGGGTGATCTGAATGATAATTACAAAAAAAGCAAACGCAAAAATCAATCTTTCGCTTGATCTGACGGGCGTTCTGCCCAACGGCTACCATGCGATACACACCGTAATGCAATCGGTTTCGCTGCACGACACGGTAACGGTTTCCGACGAAACGCCGGGGATCAGCCTGACGTGCACAGCCCCGGACGTACCCACAGACGGAAGAAATACCGCCGTAAAAGCGGCCGAACTGTTCTTTGAAGCCTGCGGGCTCCCGCCCCGGGCGGCGATCGGCATTACAAAAAGGATCCCTTCGCAGGCAGGGCTGGCAGGGGGCAGCGCAGACGCCGCCGCAGTGCTGCTTGCATTGAACGAAATCAACCGATTTCCGCTGAATACGCCGGATTTGCTCAAAATTGCCCTTAAAATCGGCGCAGACGTTCCATTCGCACTCAAGGGCGGATTAAGGCTCTGCCTCAATATAGGGGAAATTATGGCCGATTTACCGCAATTTCATTGTTTTGTACTGATCGCAAAGCCGGAAAAGGGCGTTTCCACGGCGGAAGCCTTCCGGAAATACGACAGCGGCGCGCCCCTCCGCCACCCCGACAACGACAGGCTTTTATATTACTTTGCCGCCGGGCAGCCGCGGCAGGCGCTTTCAAGCGCCTGCAACGTATTTGCGCAGCTCACGGACCTGCCGGAAACCGACCGCACGAATCGTGCTATGCTTGAAAACGGCGCTTTTTACGCATCCCTCTCCGGCAGCGGCTCCGCCTGCTTCGGCCTGTTTGAAAACCGTGAACAGGCCCTGCGCACAAAAAATGCGCTGGAAGGCGCCCTTCCGTTTCTTGCGGTATGCGAGACTTCCCCCGCCGGCGTACAAAATGCGGAATAAGCGAATAGAAGAAAGAAAACCGTCCAATACTTCTCTCAGCAGAGAACGAAAGGACGGTTTTTTTATGCAAAAAAAGATCATACGCAAATACGGTTTTGGCTTCTGCGCCCTTGTGCTTGCCGCCGCGCTGGCCGTGCTGCCCTTTGCGCAGTACATTTCCGCCTGCGGACAGGTGCGAAACAGCGTGATCCGCCTGCACGTGCTCGCCGCATCAAACAGCGAAACGGATCAGGCTGTAAAACTGAAGGTACGGGACAGGATCCTTGCAAACGCCGCCGCATTATTCGGCAGCGAAGCAGACATGAACGCAGCCGAAAACACAATACGGAGCCATCTGGATATGCTGACGGAGCAAGCCGACGCCGTACTTGAAGCGGAAGGCGTATCTTACCGGGCAAGCGCCGCGCTGACAGAGGAGTACTTTGATACCCGCGCTTACGGGGATCTGACGCTGCCCGCCGGCAGATACACAGCTCTGAAGATCCGGCTCGGCGGCGGATGCGGGCGAAACTGGTGGTGCGTGGTATTTCCGCCGCTGTGTCTCCCCGCGGCAGAAGGAGAAGCCGCCGCAGCCGTGTTCGACGATGACGATTTTACGGTTCTTACGCCGGCGCAGGGCTATCAGGTACGGTTCAAGCTGGCCGAGCTCGCCGCCCGGCTTGCGGAAAAATGGAAAAACAGAAAAAAATGATCGAAGCTCGGGCATTTCTGTGTGACAGCAAATCAAATTGCAGTTTGTCGCTGGGTTCGCTGCGCTCACGGGAGGGTGCACCTTCGGTG
>CAMOVW010000371.1 GCA_946627725.1 uncultured Clostridia bacterium | reverse complement strand
AACAAAACGAACCCCGCAGACACAATAATTAACGCGGCATGAAATGCCGCCCTACGATCCGGCGCCGCGCCTCATTGCGGACTCTGTGATTCTTGCGAACGGCGAACGGCAAACGGCGAACGGCTGTCGCGCCTGCGGCGCGACAAATAATGGATTGACTTTATTTAAGAAATAAGCTAAAATTAATTCATACACTGTTAAAATAAAAGAACTGAGGAGACCGTTATGGGCAAAACAAAGCTTGCGTTTGTTGCGGATATCCATTACTACTCCCCCCGGCTCGGCACGGAAGGCCGGGCGTACGAGCTGCGCAGCGGCAGCGACCAGAAATGCCTTGCCGAATCCGGCGCGGTGGTTGACGCGGCCTTCGGGCTGCTGAAAAACAGCGATATCGACGCGCTTGTGATCTCCGGCGACGTTTCCAACGACGGAGAGCGGGTGAGCCACGAGGAGATCCGCGAAAAATTCCTGGATTTTCAAAAGGCAAAGCCGCTGTACCTGATCACCTCCACCCACGATTGGTGCACCGACGGCAACCCCCGCCGCTTTGAGGGGGATAAGGTATATAACGACGTGGAGGCCTTCGACGGCCCCACGCTGGACGCGTATTACGCCGGATTCGGCAAAGAGAACTGCATCGCCGAATTTGAAACGAGCCGGGGCTTTCATTCCCGCTGCTTTCAGGTGAGCGACAGCCTGCGCCTTCTGGCGGTAAACGACGACGCGGACGGCCCCGGCGGCAAATCCGGCTACAGCGAGGCCCACCTCTGCTGGATGGAAGAACAGATCAAAGCCGCAAAGGCGGCGGGCATGGACGTGATCGCCACCGAGCACCATCTGCTGCTGCCCAACGTCTCTCCCCTGATCAACAAGGGCCAGAGCATCGGCGACCAGTATGAGGTTGCCGCCCGGCTGGCGGACGCGGGCCTGCGGCTGATGTTTGTGGGCCACTCCCATTTTCAGCGCACCAGCGAATTTTTGAGCCCCGCAGGCAATAAGATCACGCAGGTGAATATCGGCTCGCTGTGCGGCTATCCCGCCCCTATAAACTACCTGACCGTAGAAAACGGCAGGGCCGCGCTGCGGGTGGAATTTCTGCAGGGCTTTACCCATAACGGCAAAGCCTACGGCGCGGACTTTTTCAAAGAACACTCCTCCGCCGTGCTTCTCAACCTCCTGAACGCCGCCGCAGCGGATAAACAGGACCTGAAGGACCGGCTTGCGGCCCAGGGCATCCGCGTGAAGGCGATCGATAAGCTGTATTTCCTGATCCGGCATTTTGCCCGCAAGGCGCTGAAGATCACCGTAGGCGGCGCGGGCAGGCTTGTAAACTTTTTCACCTTCGGCAGGGGCGTGAATAAAAAGGCGGTAAAGGCCCATAAAAAAGAGAAGCTGCTGCCGTGGATCCTTGAAATCTTCCTCTGCATTTTCGACGGCTCTTACCTTGCCGCCGACATGCCCGACACGGTGAAGACCGTCGCCGTGGACGTGAGCACCCTGCCCCGCAGGATTGTGAAGGAACTGCCGATCAAAAAAGCGAAAAAAGAAAAGCTGTACAAAACCTTCGCGCAGATCGAGGCGCTGCTGCGCGAGCTGGTATACCCCGCCTATGACAACATGAACTGCGAGATCGACCTATGAGCCTGAAACAAGACGCCTTAGCCATTGCAACCGCCGCCATTCGGGGCGCGCTGCCCTATGAAAACACCCTGCGGCAGCTGAAAGCGCTGCAGATCGAAGGGAGCCCCACGGTGTTCGCCGTGGGCAAGGCCGCCGTGCCCATGGCAAGGGCTGCGGCGGAGGCGTTCGGCCCCCGGCTGAAGGCCGGTCTGCTGGTTACAAAATACGACCATCTGGGGGATTTTTCCGCCCCCGGCTTCGAATGTATCGAGGCCGCCCACCCGGTTGCGGATGAAAACAGCATCCTTGCGGCGGAAAAGGCCATGGCGCTGGCGCAAAGCCTTACGGCGGCGGATACCGCCCTGTTTCTGCTCTCCGGCGGCGGCAGCGCGGTGCTGGAAAAGAGCGCGGTCCCTCCCGAGACCCAGCGGCGCGTCACCCGGAAGCTACTCAGCCGCGGGGCACAGATCGAAGAGATCAACGCCGTGCGAAAACGCCTGTCGCTGGTAAAGGGCGGCAAGCTGGGGGCCCTGTGCGCCCCGGCAAAGGTGATCACCCTGGCGCTGTCGGACGTGATATCCAACGACAAAGGCGCCATCGCCTCCGGCCTTACGACGCCGGATACCGCCCCGGATGAAGCCGTGCTTGCCGTGGCGGAGCGTTATTTATACGATGAACCCGATATTTTTCCGTTTCTGAAGAGCGCAGGCGCGCCCAAGGTGAACGACGGCGGCTACTTCTTTGTGGGGGATATCCGTATGCTGCGCGAAGCGGCAAAGCAAAAGGCGGTTTCGCTGGGCTATGAAACCGTTGTGAGCGAAACGCCCCTCACCGGCGAAGCCCGCGAACAGGCGGCGCGGCTGCTGTCGCAACCCCCCGTTCTGCCCGGCAAACGGGCGTATCTGTTCGCCGGAGAAACCACCGTAACGCTGAAGGGTACGGGCCGGGGCGGACGGAATCAGGAGATGGCCCTTTCCGCCGCCATCGCCCTGCGGGGCCGGGAACAGATCTGCTTTTTATCCGTGGGCAGCGACGGAACGGACGGCCCCACCGACGCCGCCGGCGGCTACGCGGACGGCTTCACCTGCGCCCGTATGCAGGCGGCAGGCCTTTCTCCGGAAGCGATGCTGGAGAATAACGATTCCTACCCCGCGCTGAAAGCCGCCGGAGATCTGATCATCACCGGCGCCACCGGCACCAACGTGAACGATATCACCATGATTTTAACCGCGTTTGAATAAAAGGCCCCCGCACGGTTGTGCGGAGACGGAATGATACAGGGGACGGTTCTGTGTATCATCCAATATGCGAACGTTTGCGGAATAAACTTCCCGTTGATACGCAGAACCGTCCCCTGTATCACGA
>CAMOVW010000370.1 GCA_946627725.1 uncultured Clostridia bacterium | reverse complement strand
CGCGAACGTAGTGAGCACCCTCCCGTTCGCGAAGCGAACTCGAGCATCAGCGCGACAAATTATAATTTACACGTTGAACCGGAACAGCACGATATCCCCGTCCTGCATCACGTATTCCTTGCCCTCGCTGCGCACAAGGCCCTTTTCTTTGGCGGCGGCCATGCTGCCGTTGGCCATCAGATCGTCGAAGGAGATCACCTCCGCGCGGATGAAGCCGCGTTCGAAATCGGAATGGATCTTACCGGCGGCCTGCGGGGCTTTGGTGCCCTTTTTGATGGTCCATGCCCGCACCTCGGGCTTACCGGCGGTGAGGTAACTCATCAGGCCCAGCAGATCGTAGCTTTTTTCGATCAGGTTATCGAGACCGCTGCGGGTAATGCCCAGTTCGGACAAAAACATTTCGCGCTCCTCCGGCTCCAGCTCGGCTAGCTGCGCTTCCAGCTCCGCGCATACGGGCAGGGCGCGGCTCCCCTCTTTTTCCGCCAGCGCCTGCACGGCGAGGTAATTTGCGTTGGTGTTCACGTCCCCGGCGAAGTCGTCTTCGCTCAGGTTGCAGGCGTAGATCACCGGCTTGCTGGTGAGCAGGGCAACGGTATCCAGCGCCTCTTTTTCTTCCGCCGTCATCTCCACCGCGCGGGCGCAAACGCCCTCGTTGAGCGCGTCCTTCACACGGTTAAAGAAAGCGATATTCGCGCCGAGGCTCTTATCGCCCTTCATGGCCTTGGTATCGCGGTCGATGCGGCGCTGCAGCACGTCCAGATCTGCCAATATCAGCTCCATATTGATGGTTTCGATATCGCGTACCGGGTCGATGCTGCCCTCTACGTGCATGATATCGTCATTCTCGAAGCAGCGCACCACGTGCACGATGGCGTCCACCTCGCGGATGTGGCTCAGGAATTTATTGCCCAGCCCCTCGCCCTTGCTGGCGCCCTTTACAAGGCCGGCGATATCCACAAACTCAATGGTGGCGGGGGTAATTTTATCGGGATCGTACATTTTCGCCAGCGCGTCCAAACGGGGATCCGGCACGGCCACAACGCCAACGTTGGGCTCTATGGTGCAGAACGCATAATTCGCCGCCTGCGCCCCCGCATTGGTCAGCGCGTTGAATAAAGTACTCTTGCCCACATTCGGCAGGCCCACGATACCTAATTTCATTTTTATCACGTCTCCTTTATTTACAAAGGGTTTGAAGATTCTTGATTTTAAGCTTACGCCGTTTTGTTTCATGCAGACTGAAATCACAGCGCGGAATCAAATACAGATATCATATATTATATCACACAGATTCTTTTCCCTCAATAGTTTTTTGCTTTTTTTCGTCAGAATCGACCGCCTGTTGTTTCAATATTCAACTGTGTACCGATGTATTTTTCAAACTCTTTTCTTTTTACAGGTTTCTTTGTCCCGCCAAATTACAGACGCAGTTCCTGAATTTTTCAAACCTTTTTATTGTGAATCCGAAACAATTGCGTTATAATAAATACGAAACAAAGGGAGGCGCAAAATGATGCAATATCGAATTCTCGGAAAAACAAATTTATCCGTCAGCGAGATCGGCTTCGGCGGGGAATGGCTGGAACGCCACGACGAAGCCCATTCCATTTCGCTGCTGCAATACGCCCATAACAAGGGCATAAATATCGTAGACTGCTGGATGCCGGACCCGAAATCGCGGGATATCATCGGCAAAGCGATGGCGGGCTGCCGCGATACGTGGTTTGTGCAGGGGCACGTCGGCTCCACATGGCAAAACGGCCAATACGTACGCACAAGAGACATGGCCTTTGTTCGCCCGGCGTTTGAGGATCTGCTGCGGCGGCTGCAGACGGATTACGTTGACCTTGGCATGATCCATTACATCGATTCCATGGAAGATTGGAACACCGCCATGAACGGGGAATTCATCGAATACGTGCGTTCGCTGCATGAAAAGGGCGTGATACGGCACATCGGCCTTTCTACCCACAACCCGAAGATCGGCAAGCTGGCCGTGCAGACCGGCTTTATCGAGATGCTGCTGTTCAGCATCAACCCGGCGTTTGATATGCGCCCCGCCACCGAAGATCTGGACGAGATGTTCGGCGGCTACGACAACGCGCGCTTATCCGGCATCGACCCCGACCGCGCCGAGCTCTACCGGATGTGCGAAGCGCACAACGTGGGCATTACGGTGATGAAGGGCTTTTTCGGCGGCAGGCTGTTCAACAAGGCGCAATCGCCCTTCGGCGTGGCGTTCACCCCGCAGCAGCTGATCCACTATTCCCTGACGCGCCCGGGCGTGGCCTCGATCTTATGCGGCTTCGATACCACGGAGCAGGTGGACGCCGCCCTCGCTTATGAAACCGCCGCGGCGGAAGAGAAGGACTACGCCTCCGTGCTGGCTTCCGCCCCGCTGCATTCGTACCGCGGGCAGTGCACCTACTGCGGGCACTGCAAGCCCTGCCCCATGGAGATCGATATTGCCATGGTGAATAAATTCTACGATCTTGCCACCGCGCAAACGGAGATCCCCCAAAGCGTAAAAGAGCACTACGCGGCGCTGGAGCATACTGCATCGGAATGCATCGGCTGCGGCGGCTGCGAAGCGCGGTGCCCCTTCGGCGTACAGGTGGCCGAACGGATGCAATTGACCGCCGCGCTGTTCGGATGCTGAATTTCCGCACGTCAGATCAGAAAACCGCCCGATTCAAAAAACGGGAAACGCCGCCGAAGATCCGCAAGATCCAAACGGCGGTATTCTTTGTTTATCTTCGGTTTATGAATATGGCGTAAGATAAACCTCCGGAGGCGAGAATAATGTTTCACATTTTAGTGGTTGACGACGATAAAAACACCCGCCGCCTTCTCACCGCGGTGCTGGAAGCGGAAAACTATACGGTTACCGCCGCAGAAAACGGCGAAGAGGCGTTAAAGGCCATGGACCGCACGCACGTGGATCTGATCGTGCTGGATATTATGATGCCGCTTATGGACGGCTACGAATTCACTTCGCTTTTGCGGGAGCAGGGCAGCGAAATACCGATACTGAT
>CAMOVW010000369.1 GCA_946627725.1 uncultured Clostridia bacterium | reverse complement strand
TAGCGCATCAACAGGTTGATCAGCGTTGATTTGCCGCTGCCCGTGGTGCCCACGATTCCCACGATATCCCCGGGCTCAATGGTCAGGTTGATGTTTGAGAGCACCTTTTTTGAGCGATCGAACGAGAAATTCACGTTTCTGAATTCAATTCTGCCGTCAATGCGCTCCGGCACGTCTTTGGTGAAATCCCGCTCCGGCTCCGCGTCCAGAATATCCAGTATCTTCTCGGCGGAGGCGAGGGTGTTCTGGTAGGTGTCGTTGAAGTTGGCGAAAAAGTTCACCGGGTTATAAAACATGGAGGCGTAAGAGATGAACGCCACCAGCAAACCCACGGTGATGCCGCCCTCTCCGTTTATGATATAGGTGCCGCCGCTCGCCCATATGATCAGCGATCCGCAGGTCACCAGAAAGGTCATAATGGCGGGAAACGCGCTCACCACCTTGCTGATCTTGTCCTCTTCCTTCAGCCAGTCGTTGCAGTAAGCGTCAAATTTCTTTGTGCTTGCCTCCTCGTGCGAAAACGCCTTTACGATGCGTATACCCGGTATCGTATCCGCCAGCAGCGAAGAGATAGAGGCATTTCGCCGCCATACCCGCAGATAACGGGGCTTTATATTCTTGCCGAAGGCTCTGCCCACCATGGCCACAAAGGGGATGGGCGTCAGCGAAAACAGCGTCAGCTTCCAGTTCATGCACAGCATGATCACCAGAATACCGATCATGGTAAAAAACTGCACCACGGCCTCCTGGCTGATCTTCAGCACAAAGTTCTGTATGGCGGCGGAATCCGAATTGATGCGGTTGATCACGCTGCCGGTGCTGGTTTTGTCGTAAAAGCTCATGGGCAGGTACTGCGCCTTGGCGTAAATATCCTTTTTGATGCCGTTCACGATCTTATCGCCGGTGATGCGCAGCAGGTAAGAGCGCACGCCGCTCACGGCGTACTGCAGCAGATATACCCCCAGCAGAATGCCGATCATCATCCATAGCCCCCGGCTGTCTCTCTGGGGCAGAACGCTGTCTACCATATGGCCGGTAACGTAGGGCGGCACCAGCGCCATGGCGGTGGTGAAAACCGACAGCAGCATGCACGCCAGCAGCGGCTTTTTATAGGGTTTCGCATATACGGCAAACTTTGAAAACATCTTCTTTTTGCCGCTGCAGTTGATGCATTCCGCATCCGGCGAGGGCAGCTTTCTGCCGCACTTGGGGCAGAAGGAGCGCTGCTCCAGATAGGTGTTCTCCACCGCGTACAGCAGCTCGTCGGAATAGCCCTCCGCGATCACGCCGTTCACAAAATCCGCAGCGGCGTCCGCAATGTTTGCGCTGAAAAAGGTGAAGCGCATCAGCTTCTCCGCCGTGCCGTCCGTATAGGCTGCGGCGAAGTAGGCGTTGCCGTACATCCGCTTTACGTGCACTTCCTTCAGCCCGGCGTAGGTCACGGTTTTGGTCTGTTCCGGGTATTGGTCCCCGAATACGGTCAGCCGGTCCTTTTCAAAGCAGATGGCCGCGTCGCCGTAATGCCGGTCCATATCCAGATCCCCCACCACGGTAAACAGCGGCTCGCCGTCGCCGTAGATCTCACGTCGCTTTTTTTCAAATTTTTCCGGAAACGCTTTGTTGATAGACGTTCTCATTGTTGTCACCCCGCATTTTCGCGTTTTTTCAAAGCAAATTATAAGAAAAAAATCGGGGAAGTCAAGCAAAAAACGAAAAAAATAAAAGTTCGGATGTATTATTAAAAATATCCAAAAATAAGTGAGATTATTTGTTTAAAAATACCGCCATCTGTTCGTTGAAAACACAGCGCCGTTCCTGTTATAATAGGCATATATTCTGTTTTTATACATAAAGGAGATCAACCGTATGAAAGACGGCGCAAAAAACGCCGGGATCGTAAAGCTGCTGCAGATCGCGTCCTTCGTATTCATGCTGGCCATGCTGGGGCTCTGCGTGTGGTTCATGGCAAAAAACCACATCTCGGTCAAAACGGCGGGGCAGCTCACCCAGTTCCTCTCCGGCGGCGCGGTTACCGCGGCCCTGATCATGATCGGCTTCAGCATCGTTAAGAGCTTTGCGCTGGTGTTCCCGCCGGCGGTGCTGTTCGTACTTTCCGGCATGGTGTTCGAGCGGTTTTGGCAGGCGGTGCTTGTCAATTTTATCGCCACCGCCCTTAGCCTGATACTGCCGTACTTCCTCGGCCGGTTCATGGGCAAGGATGTTGTTGAAAGCTTAAAGGGCCGCTTCAAGGCCATTAAAAAGCTGGATACCTTCGCCGGTGAAAACAGCTTTGCGCTGGTGTTCATATTCAAGGCCGGGGGCTTTATGCCCAGCGATCTCTCCAGCCTGATCTTCGGCGCCATGGATATCCCCTTCAAAACCTATTTCATCGCTGCCAATCTGGGCATGCTGGTGCTCAACGTCCTGTGGACGCTGCTGGGCTCCAAGGGCGATCTTTCCAACCCCTTATCCTATCTGTACGCCCTTCCGGCGCTGCTGTTCGCGGCAGCCGCCGGCGTATATATGAACAAACGAAAAAAGAAAAAAGCGGCGCTTGCCGCACAAAACGATTTAGCGCAAAAGGAGAATGAGAATGAAAGCGTATGACGTGATCGTGATCGGTGCGGGCAACGGCGGGCTTGCCGCCGCGGCAACCTGCGCAAAGGCGGGGCTTTCCACCCTGCTGCTGGAAAAACACAATTTGCCCGGCGGTTCCGCCTCCAGCTTTGTGCGGGGCAGATTTGAGTTTGAGCCCTCTCTGCACGAGCTCTCCGGCATCGGCACCCCCGAGGAGCCGGGCATGGTGGAGGAATTTTTCAACCGCATCGGGGCAAAAGTGGATTGGCGCAAGCACGATTCCACCTTCCGCCTGATCGTGCCCGCCAAAGAGGGGGATACGGATACCTTTATCAACGAAAACGGCGTAAAGGTGACCGTGGACGCCCGCATGCCCGTGGGCTTTGAGGCCTTTGCCCGCAAGCTGGATGAGATCGTCCCCGGCTCTTACGAGAGCTGCATCAAGGCCTTCGAGCTGGCGGAAAAGATGTATAA
>CAMOVW010000368.1 GCA_946627725.1 uncultured Clostridia bacterium | reverse complement strand
ATTGCGGACACTGTGATTCTTGCGAACGGCGAACGGCAAACGGCGAACGGCTGTCACACCTACGGCGCGACAAACTTCAGTATATCGTCAAAATACACCCGTTTATCGTCCAGCTCCAGAAACTGCCGGTTGGCGTCGATCTGTTTTACGGTGCCGTTCAGCGGGGTATAGCGGCCGGCGTAAAAATACACCAGCTTCGCCTCGTCCCCCACGGTCAGCCTGTTCAGCTGCCGGTTGATTTTTTCGATCTCCTCTTCGTCCAGCGCCGCTTTTTGCTGCGTTGTGTTTTCCTGCAGGCTCAGCGCCTCTTCAAAGCCCTTCAGCGCCGCAAAGGGCATAAACTGTTTTGCCCGCGCCTCCGGCGGCATTTTCGCTCTTGTTTTATTCACCGCTCTTGTGCCCTCCGATCTGCATATTGCGTTCCCTTGTTGTGGCGGCCTCGGTATAATTCATGCCTTTCAGAATGGCGTTTCTGCCATAGCGGTCCTTGATCTCCAGCACCGCCGTCTGCAGATCCTTTTCCTTCTCATCCTGCGTGTAGTCGTCAAACATACTCAGCTGAATATCGCCCTCCGGTTCCACGTGGTTGCAGCAGATATTGATGCGCCGGATGGGGTAGCAGGGGTCGGTGATGCGGTTATACAGCGCCGTAACGGCGGGCAGCATCAGGTTCGGCGCGTTGGTGGCGTGGGAAAGGGTAGTGCTGCCCCGGGCGGCGGGGGCGTTCAGCGTGTGGGTATAGCCCACGTACAGGCTCACGGAATTTGTGATCATGCCGTGCTTTACCAGCCGCAGGCACAGCAGGTCCATCATCTCTTTCACGATCACCCTTGCCTCGTCGTAGCTGTAATCCCGCATCAGCACCTGCCCGCTGGAAAAGGAATTGGATTTGGATTTGTATTTTTTGACGTCGGCAATGGTGGCGGTCTCTCTGCCCCAGGCGTGGTCGATCAGCAGCTCCGCATCGATGCCGAATTCCCGGTAAAGGACGTCCTCCTTCGCCGCCGCCACGCCCCGCATGGTGCGTATGCCGTGCCGCTCCAGCCGCGCCGCAATGCCGGGGCCGATCCGCCAGAAATCCGTAAGCGGTTTGTGATCCCACAGCTTTTCACGGTAGCTCTCCTCCGTCAGTTCCCCTATAAAATCCGGCGCGTGCTTGGCCACGATATCCAGCGCGATCTTGGCAAGGTACAGGTTGGTTCCGATGCCGCAGGTGGCGCGCACGCCGGTTTTTCGCAAAATCTCCGCCATTACCGTCTGCGCCAGCGCCTTCGGCGTCTGCTTGTACATGGCAAGGTAATTTGTAACGTCGATAAAGGCCTCGTCGATGGAGTAAACGTGGATATCCTCCGCCGCAAAAAAGCTGAGATAAATGCCGTAAATGGCGGCGGAATAGTTGATATACAGCTGCATCCGCGGGGTGGCTTTGATATATTCAATGCGCTGCGGTATCTCAAACACCCTGCAGCGGTTTTTCACCCCCATGGCCTTCAGGGCGGGGGAGACCGCCAGGCAGATCGTACCTCCGCCCCGCTCGGGGTCCGCCACCACCAGCTTCGCCTTCATCGGGTCCAGCCCCCGTTCCACGCACTCCACCGAGGCGTAAAAGGATTTCAGATCAATGCAGATATAGGTATGCGCGTTCATATAAAACATCTCCGTCATATTTACAAGTGGAACAAATGTTCCACTTCATATATTACCCCCTTTTTGCGCCGTTGTCAAGAAGAAAAAACTGCCTGCTTTTGCAAAGACCGAAACATCGGACGGAAATTCCCTTTTTTTCGCCTGTTTACAATTTTCTGAAAATCTGTTACGATAAAAGTGTAACCTATCCCGGCCGGAATACGCTGTATGGGGTGAAGGGCCTTTCAAATAACGCGCAAAGGGGGAAATACGCATGGAGGACGCTGCCATTGTGGAGCTGTATCTTGCCCGGGACGAAGCCGCCGTTGCCGAGACCGCCGAAAAATACGGCGCGGCGCTCCGGCGGATCGCCAACGGTATTCTGAACGACGCTTTCGCCGCGGAGGAATGTGAAAACGATACCTATCTTACGGCGTGGAACAGCATCCCACCCCATGAACCGCGGAATTATCTGTTTGCGTTTTTGGGCCGCATCACCCGGCATATTGCCATCGATCGCTGCCGCAAGGCGTCCGCAGAAAAGCGGCGGGCCGTTACGGTGGAGCTGACAAAGGAGATGGCGGAGTGCATCCCGGCAGGGGACGACCCGGCACAGGCGTTGGATGAAAAGGCGCTTGTTTCAGCCGTTAACGGCTTTCTTGCCCACCTGCCGGAAGCGCAGCGGAATATCTTTTTGCGGCGGTATTGGTATTTTGACCCGATCACGGAGATCGCCGCCCGCTACGGGATAACGCAGAGTAAAGTAAAAACCACCCTGCTCCGCCTGCGCAAACGCCTGCGCGCATATCTTGAAAAGGAGGGTTACACGTTATGAACGAATATGATCTGCTCGGCGCCCTTGGGGACGCGGATGAAACGTATATCGAGGCGGCAAACAAAGAAACCAAACCCGCCCGTAGGCCGCGTTGGGGGGCGTTGGCCGCCTGCCTTGCGGTCTTGTTTTTGGCGGGGGGCGTGTTTGCGGCAGCGGCGGAGGCGAAAGAGTACCGCGCCGCCGTGGATTTCTTCGAAAAAAACAGTCTTTCGGCAGAGGGGCTTACCCGCAGCGAGATCAAAAAAGTGTACCGCGATATCTCAGCAGGGCATTTTACCTATGGCAAAACCGCCGAGGTGATCACAAATTCCGTGCCCGGTTACGAGCTGCCCGCGCCGGAGGTCCTTAGTCCCGAAGCGCTGAAATCTCTGCTGGAAACCATACGAAACACTTGGACGCAAAAGCTGCCTGTCTCCGGCTACGGCTACAAAACCGACTGCGTTTATAAAGAAGACCCCGCGCTTGGTTTTGAAACGTTTGAAAAGAGCGCCGTGGAATGCTATAAAGACGGCGTTTTGCTGTGGACCGCCGATTTTGACGCCTTCGTCGTTGACGGCTGCGCGCATACGGCGCAGGGCACCGCAGTTTGGGGC
>CAMOVW010000367.1 GCA_946627725.1 uncultured Clostridia bacterium | reverse complement strand
ACGTCCCCACCGCATTGCAAACGCTCAGATATCTTGCGAACGGCAAACGGCGAACAGCGAACGGCGTTTATCGCGCAAACAGCGCGATAAATAATAATTTATCGTTCCCCCACCGCCTCGCAACCTTTTTTCCTTGATTCATACGCTGAAAAATGATATGCTGATAACAGTGTATTGCAAAGGGAGGCGAACGGGCGTGGCGTACAGCGAGCTGATCAAGAGTTTTGAGCGGATCAGGGCTTACATGCGGCAGTTTTACGTTTACGGCTTCAAAAGAAGAGAGGAATACAACCAGAAGAGCGCGCGCAGCTACGATAACGAGCGCAGGCGTGTGGAGAGCTGGCTGGGCGATCACATGCGCTTTCGGCAGACGGCGAAGGGCAAAAACGTATTTCTTTCGGTAGACAGCCGCGTTGCGGGGCATAACCCGCTGTATAAAGCGTGGAAGGCAAAAAGCTTTACGGACGGAGATATCACGCTGCACTTTCTGCTGTTCGATATTCTGTACACGCCTGAAATTGCCCTCACACTGCGCGAGCTCAACGATGAGATCGACAAAAGGCTTTCCTGCTTTGACGTCCCCTGCGCCTTTGATGAATCCACCCTGCGCAAAAAGCTGAAGGAATATATGCAAGAGGGCCTTATTCTTGCCGAAAAGCAGGGGCGCGTTACCCTGTACCGCCGCAGCGAATGCGAGCTGTCGGCGCCTGGCGGGGCGCTGGATTATTTTTCCGAAGTGGCCCCCTGCGGCGTGATCGGCTCTTTTCTGCTGGATAAAACCGACACAGCCGAAAGCCGCTTCCGTTTCAAGCATCACTATATCACCGCCACGCTGGACAGCGAGATCCTATTGCAGCTGTTTGGCGCCATGCGCGAAAAACGGGCGGTAACGATCACCTCCGTTACGAAATCCGGGAAGACGGCAAAAACCGCCGTTGTTCCGCTGCGCATCTACTGCAGCGCCCAAAGCGGGCGGCAGCACCTGATGGCCTTTGTACCCGGGTACCGGCGGCGGGTGAATTCCTTTCGGGTAGATCAGATCACAAGCGTGGAGCCGGGCGAACCGCGGGCGGATTTCGATGCGCTGCGGGCAGATCTGGATCGGATGCAGGCGCATTTGTGGGGCGTAAGCACCCAGAGCCCTTCCGGTGCGCGGATGGAAACGGTGGAATTCACCGTCCGGTATCGGGACGACGAGCCGTTTATCCACCAAAGGCTGGAACGGGAAAAACGCTGCGGCGCGGCGGAGCGCCTCTCCCCCAACGCAAGCCGCTTTTCGGCGGAGGTATTTGACGCGGCGGAGATGACGCCGTGGATCCGCACCTTTATCGGCAGGATCACCGATCTCCGTTTTTCCGATCCCGCTCTGCAAAAGCACTTTACGGACGATCTGGAAGAGATGTACCGCATCTACGGGCTGAAAGGAGGGGACGGCGCATGATCTTCAGCGAGCTTTACGGCGCGTATTACAATACCGTGGCGCGGATATTGCGGCAGGCGGTAACCGCCCCCGTCACCCCGGAACAGCTGCGGCAAATCGTACAGGAGTACGCCTTTGCGGAAAGCCTGCTCACAATAGAACCCGCCCTGACCGCCGGCCGCTGGCAGCTTTTGCTGCCGGACGGAACCACCCCGCTGCGGCACGCGCCCACCCTGCCGCTTACGCTTTTGCAGCGGCGATGGATAAAGGCCATCGCGATGGATCCCCGCATCCGCCTGTTTACGGACGAAGAACCGGACGACCCCGATATAGAGCCCCTGTTCACGCCGGAGGATTGGCGCGTTTACGACAAATACGCAGACGGCGACCCCTATACGGACGCGGGCTATATTGAACGCTTCCGCATAATACTGCGGGCGATTGAAACCGAAACGCCGCTGCTGCTCTGTTTTACCAACCGCAGCGGCAGAGATACCGACGTTGTGGTACTGCCGCAATATCTGGAATATTCCGAAAAAGACGATAAATTCCGGCTGGTGGGCGCCGGGAAGCACAGCGGCAGAATGATCAATCTGGCACGGGTCACCCACTGCGAGCCTTTCGACCGGCCCTTTACCGGCAGACCCTATGAACCGCAAACCACCACAGTCACCTTTGAAGTGAAGAATGAACGCAACGCCCTGAACAGGGTGCTGCTGCATTTCGCCCATTTTGAAAAGGAGGCGGCGCAGCTGGATAACGGTCTGTACCGCGTTACCGTGCGTTACGACGTGAAGGATGAACCTGAAATGGTGATCCGCCTGCTCTCCTTCGGCCCGGTGCTGCGGGTAACCGAACCGGAGCGTTTTGTTACGCTGATTATACGAAGGCTGAAAAAGCAGATGCGATGCGGGCTTTTGCAGGAGGAGAAGAATTCATGACGCATACGGAGATCGACCTTACTTTCATAAATGACCGCGCCGTAATTAAAAACCCGATAAACGATAACCGGATCGAGGTGTTCCGCGAGACGTACGCCCCGTACGCCCCGGGAGAACCGCCTTATACGGAATATATCGTCTGTTTTTCCACACAGCACAGGCATATGGAGGATCCGGATGAGGTAAAGGATTACATCCGAGGGATAATGCGCGACGAGATCTTTGCAATCGATTTTTATCCGGGCGGCGCTCCACACTTCGGCGGCGAGATCACAAGAGAAGAATTTGACCGCCTTTCGCCGGAATCGGCGGCGGAGCGGTTCGGCTTTTCCCCCGCATACATCCGGCAATTCGACTGCCGGATCACAAGCTGGTCCGGAGAATACGACAGAAAGATCAAAGGGCAAAGGTAAGGGCAGCGGGCGAAGCGGTAAATTATAATTTATCGCGCTGTGTTACTATTGCGACGCGGCAGGCGGGACGGCGGGACGGTTCTGTGTATCAACCCGGTTGATAAAGGTATAGAGTTTTCAAAAAATATGATACATAGAACCGTCCCACGTTCGCCGGATGGTTTGCAGTGAACCGGGATTTTCCCTTCTATTACAATGAATATCGGGGTTGGTTCGTGATACAGGGGACGGTTCCAATGTCATTAAGTTAAGATAAAGACGGCGTTTCAGCTCTGGGGTAAC
>CAMOVW010000366.1 GCA_946627725.1 uncultured Clostridia bacterium | reverse complement strand
AATCTGGGAGAAGGCCAAGCCCACCATCACCTTTGATCCCAGAGATGGAACCGGCTCCGCCGCTCCCATCAGGGCAAACTACGGCGAAACGGTCACTCTGCCCTCCGGCGGCTTTGTGGGCTCCAACCCCGGCTGGACGCTGGACAAATGGCGGCTGGTCGACGGCTACTACGCGCCCGGCGCCAAGTATACGATGCTCTCCACCACCGACCTTACCGCCTATGCGTATTACCGCCCGAGCGTGGTCAGCTTTAACGCCAACGGCGGCACGGGCAAAATGGACAGCTACACGATGCAGGCCGCCGATCAGGGTAACTACAGGCTGCCCGGCTGTACCTTTACCCCGCCTGCGGGCAAGACCTTTGATAAGTGGAATCTCGGCGCCATCGGCGCAACCGTCGCCATTCGCGGCGATACGGTGATAAAGCCCGTGTGGAAGACCGCAACCATGATCTTCGACGCCAACGGCGGCACGGGGACGATGTCGTCCGTTTCCGCCTCCTCCAAGGGCTTTACGCTCCCGTCTTGCGGCTTTACCGCCCCGGCGGGAAAGGAATTCGGTTACTATTCCGTTTCCGTAAAACTGCTCAACGGCAGCTACAGCTTCCTTAAGGTTGCGTATCCCGGCGACGTCGTTCTTACCGGCAGGGACGCCAAAGCCACCGTTTACTGGCGCGTGAAGCCCCCCACGTCCTATAAGCTTACGTGGGCGGCCAACGGCGGCACGGGCGAGCTCCCGGCGGATATCGTGATCCCCGCCAATGAGAATACGTTCACCTTCCCCGAACTGCCCATCGACCCGCCCGCAGACTGTTACTTCACGGGCTATCAGCTCAGCGACGTTGCCACGCAGGGCTCCGGCACAAAATACCGGGTGGGTCAGCAGGTAAAGATCGACAGAAACTGGTACCTTGTTCCCACCTGGAGCAACGTATATTATACCGCAACCTTCGCAAAAAATGTATCGGTGACGGATGAAGATGGCTATACGTATTACGGTACCGTGGATGAGGGGACGCTGCCCGCGGCGCAGAGGGTTGCCAGAAACGGCACTGTAACAGAACCCGACGAGCTCCCCACGGCCAACGGCTTCACCTTCAACGGCTGGGCGTTCGACTTCTCATCGACCGACTTCACGAAGGACATTACCGTTTCCGGGCTGTGGAGCCTCAATTCCTATACCGTCAGCGCCAGCGGCGGCGAGCACGGCGTCTTCACAGTGAAGCGCACGCCGGAAAAAGGAGGCTCCCCCGCGAATTATACGCTGTGGCATGAAGCCGATACCGCCTACCCCACGAATACCGTATGGATCGACGCCACGCCCGACCCCGGCTATATGCTCGATACCGTGGTCATGGTGAACAACACCACCGGCGAAACGAAAAACGTATTCACCGGCACCATCCACACCGCCAACGATCCCGAACGGTACAGGTACAATCCCATCTTCGCGATGCCCGCTTCCGACGTTACCGTTTACGTCACCTTCTCCCTCAAGCAGCACACGGTCGCTCTGGACTTGCCCGAATATAATGAGGCGGACGGTACCTCTTACGGTACCCTCTGGAGCAGCTTCGGCGACGTTTATCCTTATAGCTGGGGCGGCAGGCGCGGCGGCAATCTGCATACGGGCGACGAGGTAACGATCCGCGTGTGGAACAGCCTTGAAGAGTATAGGGCCAATCTCACCGAGACCTCCGCAAAATATATAGAGATCTGCCCCAACCCCTACTGCAGCTTTGAATCTGTTGCAATGACCGTGAACGGCGTAACCACCGATATTACCGACGCGATGGAATTCACGGTGCCGGACGCGGACGTGCGCATCAGCGCGGTTTTCAGCCCGATGGAAGCGTTCTACTATAACGTTTACGTCGGCTCCGACTGTTACGGCGCCGCGCGTGTTGCCGTAGGCTCCGGCGCGCCGGCGGAAGGAAACGGCATTACGGCCGCAGAGGGCGATACCGTCCGCCTGATCGCCGAGCCGAACCCGGGCTATCAGTTCAAGGAGTGGGTCGCTTACGACTATACGCAGCCCGGCAGACGCGTGATCTTTGTGGGCAACAGGGAGGCTGCGGTTGCAGATGTGATCGGCCTTGACGGCAACAGCTTCGTTTATCACAATACCTACGAAAACGCCAACGAGCTGGGCGAATCCTTTAAGATGCCCAAGGTGATGCTTACCGCGGTATTTGAGCCCATTGCAGGGGTCCCCGTTACCTATGACGCCGGCGGCGGCAAGGGCGAGATGGAGGCGGCTTCCGTTCTGCCGGGCGAAAGCATAACGCTTCCCGAATGTAACTTTGCCCCGGACGGCTGCAAAGAATTTGCCGGTTGGAAGATCGGCGGCAAGACCTATCAGCCCGGCATGAGCGTCAGCGTTACCGCCGCTCTCACCGCCACCGCCACCTGGGCGGACGTAGAGCATTTCGGCGTGGAAGGCGAGATCATCACGCCGCCCACCTGCACCGCCGCCGGATACGCAAAGCTTGTATGCGTTCGCTGCGGTGAGGATATGGGCACCACCCGCATCCCCGCGCGGCACGATCCTGCCCCGGAGGTTGTTGAAAACGAAAAGCCCGCCACCGCCACAGAACCGGCAAGCCTTGAGTTGGTTGTTTACTGCTCCGTATGCCACAAAGAACTTTCCCGTACGCTGATGATAGACGACGGTACGTCAGATCCGCCGGAAGAACCCAAGTACGAGCCGGGCGACGTGGACGGCGATCATAACGTTACTGCTTCCGACGCCCGCCTTGCGCTGCGCCGCGCCGTTTCGCTTGAAACCTATGCGGAGGGCAGCCCCGAATTCCTCGCCTGCGACGTGGATAAGGACGGCAAGGTGACCGCCAGCGACGCCCGCATCATCCTGCGCGTGGCCGTAAAGCTTGAAAGCATAGAAGATTATAAAAACAAATAACCCCCACAGAAAGCGCTCCGCCGTGCGGCATTCGCCGCACGGCGGTTGTGTTTGGTTACCAAATGATATACATTTTCGTGTAATAATACAAATTGCAGTTTGGCGCTGTGTTTCAAACGACGCGGCGGCATTGATACAGGGGAC
>CAMOVW010000365.1 GCA_946627725.1 uncultured Clostridia bacterium | reverse complement strand
CAAATGACAATAAGGAATCGCGTTGCGGGCGGTTCTGAGGAACCGCGCTACCATTATAATCGCTCCGCGATGCGCTGCCCAGCCAAAATGCGGACGCTCAGATATTTGCGAACGGCGAACGGCAAATGGCGAACGGCTTTTATCGCGAACAGCGCGATAAATTATAATTTGACAGTTTCCCTAATAATGTGGTAAAATGTTTTTATCTTTAATAAAAAAGGAGCGTACCCAATGAAATATTCCGTCGTATCCTTTCTGAAGCGCATCATCGCCGCGCTTACGGCGTTCTTTTCCATGCTGTTCGGCGGCTCGCCCGCGGGCCCGGTCAAGGAGCGGCCTGCGGCGAACATTGTAACCGAATTCGATACCGCCGCGGCGGATGACGTGCTGAGCATCAACGCCGCCAACCGGGTGCATGAGATCAGCGATCTGCTCTTCGGCGCGTTTTTTGAAGATATCAACTTCGCGGCGGACGGCGGCCTGTACGCTGAAATGGTGGCGAACCGCTCCTTTGAGTTTACTTCTCTTGCCGCCGGAGATCAGCTTTACCACTATAACGCGGTAAACGGGGCGGCATTGGACGTAAAGCTGAACGCGCCGGACGCGCTGAATGAAAACAACCCCAATTATCTGCTGCTCACCAACGCCGGAGACGCCCCTGCGGGCGTGGAGAATATCGGCTTTATGGAGGGCATGGCCATCAAAAGGGAGGCGTACCGTTTCTCGGTTTACGCCAAGGCTGCGGCAGGGTATACCGGCGGCATAACCGTGCGCCTTGCGGCAGGGGAGCAGACCGCCGCCGAGGGCAAAATCGACCGCCTGACCGACGAATGGACAAAATATGAGCTCACGCTGCGCTCCGGCGCGGACGCTGCCGAGAACGTGCGGCTGCAGCTGCTGATCGATAACGGCAGTGTGTGTTTGGATATGATCTCTCTGTTCCCGGAAAATACGTATATGAACCGTGAAAACGGCCTGCGGAAGGACCTTGCCGAAACGCTGGCTGCCATGCAGCCCAAGTTCCTGCGCTTTCCGGGCGGCTGCGTGATCGAGGGGTACAATATCCCCACCGCCTACAGCTGGAAGGACAGCATGGGCGGGGGCCGGGACGGCGAGCCTCTGCTCTTTAACGGCGTTTACGGGGACGTGGCCGCCCGCAAACAGGGTGAAAATATCTGGACGGACCATTCCGCAACCGAAGATCCCTGGCCCTGCTTTATGACCTACGGCCTCGGCTTTTATGAGTACTTCCAGCTGGCGGAGGATATGGGCGCCATCGGCGTGCCCGTGCTCAACTGCGGCCTTTACTGCCAGATGCGCGGCATGCACGGCGAGGATATGCATTCCGCCGATTTTGCGCAGTTCAGGCAGGATATGCTGGATCTGGTGGAGTTCTGCCGGGGCGGCGCGGATACCAAATGGGGCGCGGTGCGCGTTTCCATGGGGCACGAGGCGCCCTTTGAACTGAAATATATCGCCATCGGCAACGAAAACGAAGGCGAGGAATACTTTGAGCGCTATCAGGCGTTTCTGGATACCTTCAGGGCGGCAAAGGCCGCAAACCCCGCCCTGTACGAGGGGCTGGAGCTGATCTATTCCGCCGGCGCGGCGGACGCTCTGGGCGGCGCCAACCATAAAAAAGCCTACGAATACGCCCTTTCCCGGCCCGGTACCGCAGAGGACGTGCTCTCCTTCGCCGGGGCCATTGACGAGCATTATTACCAGAGCCCGGAATGGTTTCTGCAGAACGCCGATTATTACGACGGGAATAACTACAGAAGAAACCCCGCAGAAATGACGGATACGGTTTACGGCGGCGGCATACCGGTTTTTTTGGGCGAATACGCCGCCCGCTCCAACACGCTGCGGGCAGCCCTTGCGGAGGCCGCCTATATGACGGGCCTTGAGCGCAACGGCGATATCGTGCGCATGGCTGCTTACGCGCCCCTGTTTTCTTCCGCCACCGCGCGGCACTGGGCGCCGAACCTGATCTGGTTCAATAACGCGGGCGTCACCCCCTCGGTGAATTATTACGTGCAGCAGCTCTTCTCCGTAAATCAGGGCTCAACGCTGCTGGAAAGCACGCTGGACGGCGCCGCCGTGCCGCAGCAGCCTCTTACCGGCCGCGTGGGCGTGGGCACGTGGTACACTGCCGCCGAATTCGATAACCTTCTGGTCACGGATAACGTTACCGACAAAACGCTGATCGACGAAAAATTCACGCTGCCCGGCTTTTTCTGGGATTGGCAGAACGTGAACGACGGCAATTTCAAAATCAAGGGCGGCAAGCTGGTGCACGAGGGCACCGATATGAACTGGAGCGATATCGGCGACGTGGCCTACGTGGGTACCGACGACGCCATGGCCAACTACACCTATACCGTAGAAGCCACCAAAACCGACGGGGAAGAGGGCTTTCTGATCCCCTTTGCGGTGAAGAGCAAAACGGATAACTATTTCTGGAACATCGGCGGCTGGGGTAATACCGTATCCTGCCTGCAGAAGGTGAACGCGGACGGCAAAACCGGCCAGATCCTGAAAACCGTTTCCGATTTTACGGTGGAAACCGGCCGCACCTACAAGCTGAAGGTGGTGGTAAACGGCAGCGCCGTGCAGTGCTATATCGACGGCGTTCTGATGGTGGATTACGATACCGCCAACCCCGCCGAAGCCTATGCCTACAGCGTGGTAAGTACCGATGAAACCGGCGATATCATTGTTAAATACGTAAACGTGACCGGCGAAAAGCGCACCGTGGCTCTCGACGTGCGCAGCGCCGCCGATTTCGGCAGCGCCGAGGCGTGGCAGCTTGCCGACCCCAACCCGGACGTTGAGATCCCCTTCGGCGGCAGCGTGGGAACCATGCTCAAACACTTCACCCTGACCGGCCTTTCGGACCGCTTCTGCTACACCGTGCCCCCCTACAGCGTAACCGTGCTGCGGATCGGGCAGGGGGAAGACGGATAAATTATAAAGTGAGATTTTTTTGCTGCGCAAAAAAGTGAAATCCGTTCATCGGATGAAATCTTCCGCAAAGCGGAAGGTGAAATCTTTGCCGCTTTGCGGCAAAGGTTA
>CAMOVW010000364.1 GCA_946627725.1 uncultured Clostridia bacterium | reverse complement strand
AATATAAGGTTATATTGATTATAAAATTATTGTGTCTGATACAGCTGATCGCATTCACATAACTGAACCCGCAGACACAATAATTAACGCGGCATGAAATGCCGCCCTACCGTTGGACCGCCGCGCCTCATTGCGGACACTGTGATTCTTGCGAACTGCGAACGGCAAACGGCGAACGGCGGTCGCGCCTGCTGCGCGACAAACCGCAACTTGACAACATCAATGCTCTTTTTATATTTGACATCTTCTTCAGATTATGGTATTCTGAAAAAAACACCGAAAGGACGTTGTGCGGTGGCTGATATTATAAAAAATAATCGCGGGGAGGCGGCGCGGGAGCTGTTTTACGAAGGGTATAACTGCTCTCAGGCGGTGTTCTGCGCATTCTGCGACCAAACTGGTTTATCTATGAAGCAGGCGGCGAAAATGGCGTCCGCTCTCGGCGGCGGTATGGGCAGGCTGCGGGAGGTTTGCGGCGCGTTCGGCGGCGCGGTGCTGGCGCTGAGCTGTATCGAGGGATATGCGGATCCAAAAGATCCTGCCGCAAAGGCGGCGTTATATGCCCGGGTACAGGAATTGGGCCGCAGATTTCGGGAAAAACACGGCAGTATCGTTTGCAGGGAACTGCTCTCAGGCTTGCCCGTGACCACAGGCGGCGCGCCGGAGCCGCGCACGGAGGCTTTTTATAAGCGAAGGCCCTGTCCGCAGCTGATTTACGACGCGGCGCAGATCCTCTCAGATTTATTGGCGGAGCATTCTGCGGAAGGAGAATAAATAATGATAAGGCATATCGTACTTTTTAAGATCAAAGATGAATTCAAAAGCGAGATCCCGCAGCTTGTGCAGGCGTTTTACGGCATGATGGGCAAGGTGGACGGTCTTTTGCAGCTGGAAGCGGGCGCAGATATTTTGCACAGCGAGCGCTCATATGACCTGGCGCTGATCACGGTCTTTCGCGACCGTGCCGCGTTTGACGCGTATCAGACCCATCCGGCGCACATGCCGGTAAAAAAGCGTATGCACGAGGTGCGCGAAACCTCGGTGGCCTGTGATTTTTTAATGAAATAAAAAAATTGATCAAAAAAGCCGTCTGCCTGTATTTTTCAGGGCAGACGGTGTTCTTTTCGGTTAAACTACATATATAATATAATGAAAAGGTTTATTTCTCAGATTTTGACGCCGAGCGTTTTGATCTTATCCTGCAGCTTCAAAAAATCCTCGAAGCAATCGCCTTTTCTGCGCGGGTCCCGCAGCAGCGCGGCGGGGTGGAAGGTGCCCATAAGCAGCATGCCGCCCTTTTCGTAAAATATGCCGTGCTCTTTGGTAACTTTGAAATCTTTTGATATGATTACCTGCGCGGCGATCCTGCCCACGCACACAATGATCTTTGGCTGCATCAGCTTTACCATCTGCCTGAGGTAGGGCAGGCACTGCTCCTGTTCTTCCGGCTTGGGATCGCGGTTGTGGGGCGGACGGCATCGCAGGATGTTGGTGATATAGATGTTGCTTTTACGGTCAAGGCCGATGCCGTTGAGATACAGATCCAGCAGCTGGCCGCCTTTGCCCACAAAGGGTTCGCCCTGCAGATCTTCGTTTTCGCCCGGCGCCTCGCCCACGAAAAGGAGCTCTGCGTCCGGGTTGCCCACGCCGAATACAACGTTTGTACGCGTTTGCGAAAGCGGGCATTTGGTGCAGGAATCGCAGTGTTTTTTGATCTCAGAAAAATCTGCCATGGTATAGCCTCCCTATACAATTGTTTAAACTATACAAAATGTGTGTGATTTACCAAGGGGATTTGATAACAGTAACGCTTGAAAAAAGACGCTGAATGTGCTATGATATAAAACAAGAACCGACGGAAAGATCGCAATTCAGCGCAGATCTGAACGTTTCGTTTCGGTACCATTATACAATGCGAATGTAAAAATGTCAATTTGTAATAACTTTTTTTCGAAAAAGTATTGACTTATTCGGTGCTATCTTGTATAATATGGGCTGTAATTGTTACTGAAAAACGTAATGGTTCTATTTAGGTATATTATGCCATAGGCTTAATATAAAAAAAGAAAAAGGAAGGTCCTAAAAATGAAACTTGCAAAAAAAGTGCTTGCAGCTGTTATGGCTATCGCCATGATCGCAGCTCTGAGCGCAATGGCTTTTGCAGCCGCTCCCGCTGTGAACTTTGAGTTCGGTAATGTTAGCAACGGTACCGTTAAAGTTAACGTTTACTTTGACGACGCTGTTGGTCTTAAGAGCTGGGACGTTACCATCAACTACGACGCTGACGTTCTTACCTTTAAGAGCATGTCCAAGGGCGCTGATGCCAAGCAGGTAGAAAACACTGCTGACAACAGCTTCACCGATGAGAAGAACACTTCCGAAGCCGGCAAGATCCTGTATTCCGGTTACTTCAAAGAGAACCTGTGGGATGCCAAGACTTTCGCTGACAACGCAGCTGATGCCGAAGAGGCTCCTGTGAACATCAACGACAAGCATTTCCATGCTGCTACCATCACCTTCACCGTAAATGATACCGATAAGGCCAGCACCGATCTTACCGCTGCTGTTACCACTTTCGGCGGCGTTGATACCCTTACTGCGGGTTCCGCTACTCTTACCCTGAAGGCTACTCCTGTTCCCACTGAGTCTAAGGAAACTGAGTCTACTAAGGAACCGGAAGGCGGCAGCGTTACCGCTCCCACGGATAAGCCCAACGATAAGCCCACCGAGAAGACCACTGATGATGGTCAGCCCACCAAAGGCCACAACGGTAAGGGCAACGTTAACACCGGTGACAACATGGCTCTTGTAGCTGCAGGCGCTGTTGTTATCCTTGCTGGTGCTGCGTTCGTGATCTCCAAGAAAAAGAAATAATCATTGATTAAATAAGCAAAACAATTTTGCAGTTTTAATTGAGGGATTTGGAGTTGTTCTTTGAACAACTCCTTTTCCTTTTTAACGGAGGATATATTCGTAAGCCGCAAAAACTACGCGGCGAAGAACTGAATATTTCAGAAAAAGTGTGTGGAAACGGTAAATTATAATTTATCGCGCTGTGTTACTATTGCGACGCGGCAGGCGGGACG
>CAMOVW010000363.1 GCA_946627725.1 uncultured Clostridia bacterium | reverse complement strand
CCAGTAGCTCAGTCGGCAGAGCACCTGCCTTTTAAGCAGGGTGTCCGGGGTTCGAATCCCCGCTGGCTCACCAAAGCAAAGATCCTGTTAACGAAAGTTAGCAGGATCTTTGCTTTTTCTATGTCGATGCGTATTCTTGTAATGTATCAGTCATAAAACAAGTCTGGAAATCATATATGTTATTTGAACCAATACAAACACGGAGGATTGTTTATGACTGACACAACGATCTATAAAGACATTGCGCAGCGCACAGGTGGAGATATCTATCTTGGAATCGTTGGTCCTGTGCGAACGGGAAAATCAACATTCATTAAGAAGTTTTTTGAAACATTGATATTACCCAACCTGCCGGCTGATTATACAAGAGAGAGAATGGTGGATGAATTGCCCCAATCGTCAGCCGGAAGGACAATAATGACAACAGAACCCAAATTTGTACCGGAAACCGCGGTAACGATAAATCTTGAGGGACAATCCATTTTCTCGGTAAGGCTGGTGGATTGCGTGGGGTATATTGTACCGTCGTCTCTCGGCTATATTGAAAATGAAGCGCCCAGAATGGTAAAAACCCCTTGGTTTGAAGAAGAAGTACCGTTTAATATGGCAGCGGAGATCGGTACGAAAAAAGTGATCACAGAGCACGCAACGATCGGTCTTGTAATTACAACAGACGGAAGCATTGGAGAGATCCCGAGGGAAGAATATGAAGAGGCGGAGGAGCGTGTGATTGATGAACTAAATCAAAATAAAAAACCATATGTTATACTTCTCAATTGCGTATATCCGCAAAGTTCATCCGCACAGATGCTTGCGAAAGAACTGCAGGATAAATACGGCGCAACCGTTATTCCCGTTAACTGTCTCAGCCTTACGGAAGAAGAAATCAGAGATATTCTTCGTTCTGTATTGTATGAGTTCCCGATCAAGAAAATGGTTGTATCGCTGCCCGGGTGGATCTCCGGTTCAAAAAATACCGTAACGTTGAAAAATGAGCTCATCACAGGGATTCGCAATGCAGGCAATACCGTTGGAAAAATGAGAGATGTCAACGCGTTTGTTCAGCAACTGAGCTCAATTGAATCAATCACGTTTTGTGCTGCGGAATCTGTTCTGCTTGGGGAGGGAACCGCATATGTCACAGCCGATATCGAACGTTCTCTTTACTATTCAATGATCACTGAAATCGCGGGTGTTTCAGTGGAAAACGACGTTCAGCTGGTTAATGCAATTCAGATTCTTTCGGATATTCATAAAAAATATCAAAAGATCGAGGCAGCGCTGGAACAGGTCAACTCAACCGGATACGGTATTGTTATGCCTTCCATTGATGAATTGGAGCTTGAAGAACCTGAAATCGTGCGTCAGGGAAGCCGTTACGGCGTTAGATTAAAGGCCAGCGCGCCTTCCATTCATATGCTCAGAGCAGATATTCAGACGGAGGTTGCACCGATTGTAGGCAGTGAAAAACAGAGTGAGGATCTGGTAAAGTATTTGCTTGACGGTTTCCGTGAAGATCCGTCGAAATTATGGGAGTCCAATATCTTCGGCAAATCTTTGGAAGAATTGGTGAACGAGGGATTAAAAGCGAAGCTGATGCATATGCCGAATGAGGCGCGAATGAAATTGCAGCAAACATTGGAAAGAGTGATCAATGAAGGCTGCAACGGATTGATATGCATTATCATCTGATAATAAGAATTGCCGCGGTTTTCGGTTGTATTTTTAATACTTCCGTTTGCTGCGGCATTGTATTTTGATTATTATTGCATGTGTTTACGGTATTCGTTTACCGCAACAGCATCGCATCTTTCATTTTCCGGGTGACCTGCATGGCCTTTGATCCACACAAAACGTACATTGTGCTGATTCAGCAGCGAGGCAAGCGATTGCCAGAGATCCGGGTTCTGAACAGGCTTGTTGTCGGCCTTTTTCCAGTTCTTTTTTATCCAGTTTTGCAGCCAGTTCTGATTTATAGCGTCGCATACATATTTTGAATCTGTTACAACTTCAACGTTACAGCTCTGTTTCAGTGCTTTAAGCCCCTCGATCACTGCGGTAAGCTCCATTCTGTTGTTTGTTGTTTCCGCATCGGAACCGCTGATTACTTTTTCATATTTTCCGTATCGTAAAATTGCGCACCATCCTCCGGGGCCGGGATTCCCGGAACAAGCGCCGTCAGTAAATAATTGTATATCCTTCATTAAATCACCCGATATAGTTTATCATTTATTTTTTATTAATTCAACACCAATTTGACTAAACACGGTTCGGTTTGTAAATAATAACAGTAAATAATCGGAAACAGGTGATCTTAAAATGAAAGCTGTTATATTGTGCGGAGGCGTAGGAAGCAGATTAAGACCTTTAACTGAGATAACGCCAAAACCCCTGATAAAGCTGTTGAACATGCCGATCCTTGAAATGATCATATCGCGATTGGAAGAAGCTGATATCAGAGACGTATATCTTTCTCTCGGGTATAAAGCGCAGGATATTATCGATTTCTGCGAAAGAAAGCATTTTGACGTCGATTTTCATTATTGTATCGAAGACAAGCCTCTCGGCACAGCAGGCGGCGTTAAAAAGTGTATAAGCAAAGATGACGACACGATACTTGTTTTAAGCGGCGATAACATCTTTGATATAGATCTGCACGCAGCACAAAAGTATCACACGCTTTCCTCGGTAGATGTTACAGTGGTAGGAGTGAAGGTAAAAGATCCGAGAGAGTACGGCGTGATTATTACGGATGATGAACAGAATATCCTGTCTTTTCAGGAAAAGCCAACATGGGAAAACGCCGCATCGAACCTGATTAATACAGGAATCTATTTTTTGAATGGTTCAGTGCTTGATTTGATACCTGTTGATACTCCGTATGACTTTTCATATCAGTTGTTCCCGAAACTTATAAAGGAAAAAAGATCGTTTATGTGTTTTCAGGCACAAGGGTTCTGGGGCGACGTGGGCGAATTTGAAACTTATTTAACCCTGTCTTCCGAATTGTTGCACAGGAACGGCATTTCGTTTCCATATGCCGGCACCTTATATACGGAAGACTGTTCGGATGATAAGGGAAACACGATCATCGCGCCATGCC
>CAMOVW010000362.1 GCA_946627725.1 uncultured Clostridia bacterium | reverse complement strand
CGTCAGGATCCATATCGCTGTCGCGCCTGCGGCGCGACAAACTGCAATTTCCCTCTTCTCACTTCCCGATTGACGAACCCCCGGTTATGGTCTATAATGAAACCGACAGCGCTTTTCTATTGAACTCATAAGGAGGGTCCGATATGGATCGGTCTGAACCGCTGCTGTATGATCCCATGTTTGCCTCCCCGCCGAATACCGCGGTGCACGATACGCCCGGGCGAGGCTTTTTCGGCAAGGCCGCTGTAAAAAAGGCGGCTTTCATTCTGGTGCTGCTGGTGTTCGTGGGCGGCGCCATCGCCGTCAGCTTTTCTTCTCTTTCGCAGGATCGGCTGGAATATACCGCGGCCGAGGACGGCTGTATGCTTTCGGCTTTCCGCGCGGATAAGACAGACGCGGTGCTTTGCGTGGATATTGCAGGAGAAGAGGCCGGCGACCTGGCCGGGATGCCCGTAACGCAGGTGCGGCAGTTTGCCGTGTGCGGGAACGAAACGACCGCATTTATACTGCTGGGCAAAAACGTGACCGTGCTGCCAAACACCGCCTTTTATGATTGCTCCGCCCTTGCTGCAGTGTTGGTAGATCCCGCGAATCCGTACTTTGCGGATCTGGACGGGGTTCTCTACCGCAAAGAAAACGGCCGCCTGACGGAACTGATGCTTTACCCCCGCAAAAACGCACTGTACCGCGCTATGCGCTCGCTGGGGGAACCCCGCCCTGCGGATGCCAACCAAGCCGCCGCTTTTGCCAGGAAGCTTCAGCAATGGGAGCAGAAAGAGGGCGTTTGGGAGAACATATCGGCGTGGGATTACGCGGCAATGAAAAATACTGACGGAAACGGAAAAGACGCAGCCCTTGCCGCGGCGCTCTGTTACAGGATCCCGGAAGGGGTTGCCCGCGTGGGTGAGATGGCCTTTGCCGAAACCCCGGGGCTGTATGAAGTTGCCATACCCGAAAGCGTGACCGAGATCGCCCAGATGGCCTTTTTCAAATGCGCCTCTCTTTACGCCGCGCCTTTGCCGGAACACCTGAAAACGCTGGGGCCTGACGCCTTTTCTTACTGCACGAAGCTCTCTTACATCTTTATTCCCGCGGGGGTGACAGGCATCGGTCACCACGCCTTTTACGGCTGCACCGGGGCACAATGCGTTTATATGGCCTGTGCCGAAGCTGACGCGCCCCCTGCCGGGCAGGATTGGACGCCAAAATACCGAAAGCTCTTTTTGCACGACGTGCCCGTGGTGTACGGCGCGGAAAGGGGGCAGACGTAATGGCAGGCCCGAAGGAATTCTTCAAAGACGTGTTCAAAACCCACTGGAGCGTGCCGGATACCGCAAACGGCCGATACGTGAGCGGCAAAGAATACGTGCGCGTGTTCTTCGGCGTGGCGGCAAACTACGCTTCGCAGGCCCCCTTCCGGTATATCAGCTTTGCCGCAAGCTGCTACCTGATCATGTATCACTACGCCCTGCCCTACCTATCCTTTTCGGTGATCTCGCTGATCGGGCTGCCGCTGTCGTATCTGTGGAACCTGCTGGATTGGTATGTTCAGGATAACTTAGGTCTGCTGCCCAAACGCGCCAACCGGGCGCTGAACGCCGTATATCTCAGCGTAGCGGCGTTGGGCATACTGCTTTTGGTGTTCGACGGCAGCGCTCTGCTGCCCCAATCGGGCAGGATCGTATCCTTTATGAACGGCCTGAACGGCATCAACGCCCGTTCCTTTTTCAAGGTATTCGGCGTGCAGCTGCTGGTGAACGGCTGGGGCGGCGCGCGCAACCTGTTCTGGCGCAGAACGCTGGTGCCGAAACACGGGCGGTATAAATTCAGCCTGTATGCCAACGTAGCGCAGAAATCGGTTATGATCGTACTGCTGGGCTGGCTGCCGGCGTACCGCATCCCGGACGTGAACGAACGGCTGTGGATCGCCTATCTGCTGTTTATGCTGTTTTCGATGTTCGATTTTTCAAACAAGCTGGAAACCTGCGCCGAAAACATCAGCCCCAATTCAGAAGAACGCATTTTTATGCGCACCTACCCCATCAAACTCTGCCACCTGCTGAACGCCGTGATCGTATCGCTGGTACCGATGCTGGGTGCGTTTGAGGATATCAATTTCTACCGCTGGGTTCTGCCGGGGGTGTTTCTCCCCTGCGCCGCCGTTACCATGCTGTTCGCCGGAAAGATCAAAGAGCGCATCCCCCAGCCGCCGTTGGAAAAGAAGCAGCAAATCCCCTTCTGGTACGGCATCTTTCAGGTGATGCGCAACAAATACCGGTGGCTGAATATGCTATCAAGCCTGCTGGATACGCTGGGCAACGGCATGCTGGATATCACCGCCATCATTCTGCTTTATACCCTGCGGTTTTCCGGCGCGGAATACAGCATTCTTACCGGGCTGCTGCTGTTCCGTTCCACGGTACCCACCTTCTTTGCGCCGTGGTTTGTAAAGCGGTTCTCTTTCCGTCAGCTGAAGATCGCAAAAGAGGCCGTAGAGATCGCCCACTGCGTGGCCTGCATACTTGCGCTGCGCTTTCTGGGCGGGGATATCCGCCTGTGCGGTATTGTGATGTACGCCAGCTACTGGCTGCGGGACTTTTTCACCGAGATTCCCAAGATCGCGGAGCGGGATATGAATATCCGCCTTGCCGATTATCAGATGTATCTCTCCGGCGAGCGGCTGGAGGGCTTCTCCAAAATTTTCGGCTGGTTCGTATCGCCCATCGCCGCGCTGGTGGGGCTGATCATACCGCTGCTGATCCTGAAAAACGGTTTTCAGGCGGATTGGAACATCCTGTTCTTCGACCCCGTCCGGTTCGGCATTATCGCCATACCGCTGGCATTTGACCTTGTGGGGCATATACTGATGATGATCCCCTATTTCTTCTGGGATTACGATAACGCCCGGCACGAATACGTGATAAAAGTATTAAAGCAGCGCGCATCCCTCGCCGAACAGGGCTATTACCCCGCGGAATATCAAGGCGGCCTGAACTTCCAAATCCCGGAGGAGATCAAGGGCGGAATACCGAAAACGGAGTAAATTATAATTTGTCGCTCAGTGCGACAAATTATAAAGTGAAATTTTTTTGCTGCGCAAAAAAGTGAAATCCGTT
>CAMOVW010000361.1 GCA_946627725.1 uncultured Clostridia bacterium | reverse complement strand
GGCTACGGCGGCGTGGTCGCAAACGCTTATCTTTATTACTTCCCCTCTGTGGCAACCGCAAACCTTTCTTCTCTTGTGTTCCTTGATACCCTTGCCACAGGCAGCTCCCTTATCGGCGACGTGATGAGCGGCGACCTGATCCGCACCGTTTCGGATTCGATCAAAGAATTCAGCGGCAGCATCTTTGATATCGGCGAAATACTCGATACGCTTGAAGGCGCCGACGTAGGCGACGCTTTCGCCCGCTACCTCGGCTCGGACCCCACCGGCATGTTCGCGGGGATCTTTACACGGATGTTAGGCACGTCTTCTTATTCATCCCTGTTCGCGGCCCTCGCGCTTTCGCTTGCGTCCTTTGTCCTTGAAGATCAGGACCTGTTCACAAAGCTGGGCTCCGGCTACCGCGAGATTCTGATCAAATCGGACGAGTATATCTATGATACCTGCCTGCGCGAAGACCTGCGCAACATGCCCGGCCTTTGGGCCATTGTGCCGGATGAAAGCTTCGATCAGGCAAAAATGTTCCTGTTCGGCCGCGACGAGCAGATTTCCGAAGAACTGGAAGACAAGATCGAACGCAGCCATGAAGTGCTTGCATCCGCCGAAACCACCATAAGAAGAGCGCAGATGGCAGGCGTCAACGTAACCGTGGTGGCAGGCTATCATCTGCAGATCCTGCCGATCACCTCTTGCTTTACGGAACAGAGCGACGGCCTGCAGGCCACCCGTTATGCCGGCATGGGCGCAACCACCGGCGATATGAAGCACGATCTCACCCGGTCCAACCAGTGCGCCAACGGCAACCATAACCATATGGAGCCCGGCTCTGAAGTGGACGCTTCCACCTGCTTCCTGCCCGAAAGCACATGGTTTATCAAGAACCATAAGCATCTGGATTACAGCGCGGATACAGTGGCGGCCTTCCTTGTATGGCTTGTTACCAGCGAGACCCAACGCAACGTTTGGCAGAGCAACCTCTATCCCCAGTATCTTCAGCGCTCCCGCATCGGCGACAGCGTTACCGCCTACTCTACCCCCTCCGACAGCGAGATCAACAACTACACGTACGGCGATCTGGACGTAGACGGCACCGTTACCTCGGCGGACGCCCGTCTGGCGCTGCGCTACTCTGTCGGGCTTGAAAAATCCCCCTCTCGCCTTATGAATATGGTGGGCGACGTAAACGGCAACGGCGTTATCGACGCGGCCGACGCCCGTTTGATCCTGCGGTATTCCGTAGGTCTGGAAGGCAGTTTTGAAAACGTGAGATAAAACCGGAATACCGGATAAACCGTCAGATTTTACAAAAATCCGGCGGTTTTTTTTGCGCAAATTCTCTTGCGTTTTGCGCTGTTATGAATTATAATAAATGTGTATATTTTTATACCGGAAAGGAAGTTTTTTATGCGTAAAACGCTCAAAGCACTGCTCATTTCACTGTTCGTAGTTTTATGCGTTTCCGTTTTCACGTTTGCGGCGGCCGCAAATATGATTGGCGACGTAGATAACGACGGCAAAGTTACCGCAAACGACGCCCGCGCCGCGCTGCGCGCCGCCGTTAATCTTGAACCCCTTACCCCCGGCACCCCCGCCTTTACAGCGGCGGACGTAGACTTTGATAAAAAAATCACCGCCAGCGACGCCCGCGCCATCCTGCGCGCCGCCGTTAAGTTGGAAGAACTGAAGGATCCCTCCGGCGATCACACGCACGTATGGGAAACCTATACAAACAAAGACGGCGTTACGTTCAATTGGAAATCCGGCGGCGCCAACAGCGGTTTCCACTCCCGTAAGTGCACTATTTGCAACGAGATCGAAATCGGCGACTGCACCTACGGCGATAAGATCCCCCAGAGTGAAAAGAACCCCGGGCCCGCCACCTGTACCACCAGCTTTACGTGGTACCAGCGCTGCACCCTCTGCAACGGCGCAAAAGTTGGCACCGATCCTAAACTGAACCATTCGGGCAAAGTGCTTGTAGAAGAGAAATCCAAGCCCGCCACCTGCACCGAGGCCGGCGTTGATTTCTATCAGTGCCCCATCTGCGGCAAAGACGGCGACACCCTTGCCGAACTGAAGGTTGACATCGCTCCGCTCGGCCATGACGTGAGCGCGGATTCCATCTCCGGCGATAAAGACATCACCTGCACCCGCTGCGGCAAAGTGGTAATGCCCTCTTACAACACCCTTGTAAACGACATCAAGAAGGATCCGAACAGAATCGTAAGCAGCATCACCAAGCAGGAAAGCAAAGGCTCGATTCAGAACTCCGATATCCATATCTCCGCCGCCGCCAAAGCGATGATGGCCCTCGCGGGCGAATCCATCTCCGAGCAGGAGATCGTAGACGGCTTTATCGAAGAGCTGGATAAGCCTGACGCGGAATATACCGATTACAGATGGAACTCCAACCTGCTGTATCAGCATTATCCCCTGTTCTACAGCTGGAACGTAAGCGAGCTTACCTCCTCCGACATCAAGAGCATCACGGTTCAGAATGTGAACGCCATCGATTTCAAGGATGAGCTCCCGGATTCCGTACTGCTGAAGATCAACAACAGCCTTTCCAGAACCCAGGACCTTACCGAATTCAAGAGCCTTGCGAACAAAACCGGCGACATTCTGAAGGTGACCGTTGACGTGATCGACGAGCACTACAACGACGTAAAGGACGCCGAGAAAACCGCTCTGATGCGCGCCACCGGCGTTGATATCCGTTCCTATTCCGAAATGTTCAACCAGAACAGCAACGAAGAAGGCTTTGAGATCAACATGGCCTGCAAAGATATCGTAAGCAGCTGCTCCATCACCTATTACTTCCTGCAGACCGCAGACGGCGCCGATACCGTTTACACTCCGCTGGCGTCCAGATACTTCACAAACATCAACATCGATCAGCACATCGATCTGAAAGCCGCATTCGAAATCACTGAGGGCGGAAACCCCGTGGAAATCATGAGCGGCTCCATCGATCTGAGAGTAATCAACAACGATACCCAATATTACATCTTCGGCGTAAATTCCTGACAAAAATAAACGGCCTGCCTTGCAAAAGGCAGGCTTTTTTTGATGGGGAAGAAAATGGGGGATCGGTAAATTATAATTTGTCGCTCGATGCGACAAATTATAAAGTGAAATTTTTTTGC
>CAMOVW010000360.1 GCA_946627725.1 uncultured Clostridia bacterium | reverse complement strand
ATGTTCAGCTTAGCAGTACTAATAGGTCGAGGGCTTGATCTCTTTATTGGTTCTCTCTTCCATCGTTCAGTTTTGAGGGTACATTCAAAATTCAGATTACAAGATCGCGTATGCGGTCTTTTTTCTTTTATCCGGGCTATTGAAAATTCAAATTCATCATGCTAAAATGGAATACGGGCAAAACCCCATTATAAAATTATAAAGGAGATCAACTTATGACGACAGCTCAAACCGTAATTTACGTTGCCTCCCTTGTGCTCGGGGCCGCTGCGCTTTGCTTCTTTCTGAAGCTGCGCGTAAAACAGTGTTCCGCAAAAGCAACCGTTTCAAAAGCCTTTGTAAGCGTATTCTTTATTCTCTCATGGATCATAGCCGCATATGTGAAAGGTATGCCCGCATTTGCGGCGTTTGTCGGCGCGGGGCTGCTTCTCGGCCTGCTCGGCGATATCTGGCTGGATCTGAAATTCTGCTATGCGCCTGATAACGATTTTTATACCAAAATGGGCTTTTTGAGCTTTGCCATCGGCCATGTTTTCTATTGCGCGGGCGTTGTTGCCGGGGTCACCGAATTTAAGCCCGTTGCAATTCTGCCCGCCTGCGGCATCGCTCTGGTCGCCGCGCTTGTGGTATTCTTCGGTGAAAAAGCCATGAAGCTGAAATACGGCGCGTATAAAATGATATCTACGCTTTACGGCGCCGTGCTCTTCTTTATGGCCGCTTTCGCCTTCTTCGCCGCGCTGTTTGCCGGGCTGAAAGACAATATGAATCTGGTTGTGATGGCCGTCGGCGGCGTGCTGTTCGTGCTTTCCGATCTGATCCTCTCCGGTACCTATTTCGGCGAAGGTAAAAACCGCCCGGTGGATATCGTTACAAATCACGTTCTTTATTATGCCGCACAGTTTGTGATCGCCGCAAGCGTGCTGTTCATAAAATAACGGCATTAGTTATATGAAAAAGATGAAAACGATCAAAAAAATCTTCGCGTGTATTCTGTGCGCGGTAATGCTTTCCGCTCTTTGCTTTCCGATTCTTCCCGCGCGCGCCGCGGGTACGGCTTATTATATTGACTCCGTCAACGGCAGCGATGAAACCGGCGACGGGCTTTCGCCCGAAACGGCGTGGCGTACGGTACCCGAAATCGAAAAGATAACCCTTTCCCCCGGCGACAGCATTCTGTTTCGCTGCGGCGGCGAATATTCCTGCGCTTTATATTTCAGCGAATGTATCGGCACGCCCGATCGGCCGATCCTGATCTCCTCTTACGGAGAAGGAAAAAAACCGCTTCTCACTACGGATGAAGCGGCAGAAGTGCTGCGGTTGTTTGATTGTTCCTACGTTACGATATCGGATCTGGAGATCACTGCCCCAAACGGCGGCGGCGTCTGGATCGACGCCCTTACGCGTGAATGCAGAGGCGTTACGCTTAAGGATCTCACCATCCATACGATTCAGAACCATCCCATGAATTGTCGCGACGATCTCTCCCACGGCGCTGCGGCGGCGCGCGCCTGCGTAATGGTGAAAGGCCTGCCCGCCAGAACCCTTTACCCTGTGAACGACCTTACCGTTACCGGCTGTGAATTCTACGATTGCGGCAACGGGGTAAGCCTTTGGGGCGCATTTGATACCGCCCTCGGCAATCCGTGGAATGACGACGAGCTGAGCGAGCTTGCCCCCGTTTATAACGAAAATACGCGGGTGGAGAACTGTGATTTCCATGATATGGACGCGGAAGCGATCATTGTGGGGATCTGCAAAAACGCGCTCGTTACCCATTGCCGTATGATCGATTGCTGTCAGGGCGAGGGTGTGGATGAAAACGGCGCGGTATTGTATTATACCGCCGCGGCATGGTTCTGGGGCAGCGAGTATTCCACAATCGAATACTGCGAGATCGCGGGGCAGAAGAACGTGGGCGACGGCATGACGGTGGATTTCGATTCCCAGTCTAACCATTGCACCTATCAGTATATCTATTCTCACGATAACGTGCGGTTTATGTGCAACAACGCAAAAACAAGCCCGCAGGTTGGCAACGTGGTGCGGTACTGCCTTTCGGTAAACGATAACAAGGGCCGCAATAAGCTGTGCTCCGGCCCCGGCGAAAAAGAGATGCTTTTTTATAACAATACCATCATCGGATCGCAGCGGTTCGATTTCGACGGATTGTATGATTCATATTTTGTAAACAACATTATCGTAATGGAGGATGGCTTTCGCCCGAACACCGATCTTTCCGCATACTTTCTGAATCACAACGTGATATCGAACAACTGCTATTATAACTGTATCTCCGGTCTGCTTGCGGGCACAAAATTCAATACCCGCCCCGGTTTTTCGGGGGAGGATACTGCCGTACCGGAGTCGTTCACGCTTGCGAAGGGCTCGCCGCTGATCGGCGCAGGGTATCCCGTAGCCGACGATCTTACGCATGATATTTTCGGCAATCCCATTGAAAGCGTAAATATCGGCTGCTATGCAGGAACGGGAACGGACGCGCCTTACCGTGCGGAAACGCTGATCGAAAAGCTGATCAGGGGATTTCGCTGGCTGTTCTCATACATACGAACCGAACTCAAAAACAGATGATCGAATCAAAGCAAGGGCCGCGCCTGTTTCCGGTGCGGCCCTTGCAATCTTTTTTTGTTGTTGATCGAAACATCAGCGGAAAAGATTCCTGAAAAATTCGATGATCCGCTTGAAAAAGTCTGCCGGCTTATTTTCAGATCAAAATACCGCACGCAAAGCGCACGGTTTCGGGAGCAATGTGTTTTATACTTCAAACTGCCCTTTGATGAATTCGCAGATCAGCTTCAGGCCCTTCTGCGCTTCGGGAAAGATCTGGTATACGGGGTAGGCGTGGAACATGCCGTCCGGCACGAAAAGCTGCGCGGATACGCCCGCCTTTCTGAATTTTTCCACCAGCGTTTCGGAATCGCTCAGCAGCATTTCGTAGCCGCCTGCCGTTACGAACAGGGGCGGATAGGTGTCGTCAAATTCCGCGTAAACGGGGGATATGTAGGGGTCGGTGCGGTCGTTGTCGCCCAGCCACATGTAAAGCTCGCTTTTCATCAGCAGCTTTTTCACTTCATCCGGCGCGGGCGTTTTGCCGCGGATGCCGAAAACGGGGTCTACCTTGTAATTCTCCAC
>CAMOVW010000359.1 GCA_946627725.1 uncultured Clostridia bacterium | reverse complement strand
GTTCCGAAGGAACGGATTTCACTGCGAGGCTTCGCCTCGCAAAACTGCAATTTACGGAGATGATTTTATGAACAACAACGTTTCCCCCGCGCGCAAACGGCGGCGCGTCAGGGCTGCGGCAATATGTATGGCGGTTCTGTTGCTGCTCACCGCCGCCGGAGGGATCTACGTGGGCGATTATTACCGGGCGGATGAGGCTGCCGTAGCCGCTTTCGCTGCGGAACCGCAGTTTTCGGCGATCATTACGGAGCTGCCTGAAAAGGGCGTGCACGTTTTCAGGCCCGAATCGCCCGCCGCGGGGCTGATCTTCTACCCCGGCGGCAAGGTGGAAACCGAAGCATACGTGCCGCTGATGGAGGCCTGCGCCGCAGAGGGAATTCTGTGCGTATTGGTGGATATGCCCCTGCGGCTGGCGGTGCTGGATCTGAACGCCGCCGACGGCATTCCGGATCGGTATCCGGAAATTCAGCGATGGTATATCGGCGGGCACTCCCTCGGCGGGGCCATGGCATCCTATTATATCGATCGGCATGCGGACGACTATGAAGGCCTGATCCTTCTCGGCGCATACTGCAACCCGGATATCTCCGCCTCCGGCCTGAAAGCGCTCAGCCTCTACGGCAGCGAAGACGGGGTAATGAACCGCAATAAATATAACAAAAACAAACCCCATCTGCCCGCGGACGCAACGGAGCTCATCCTCAACGGCGGCTGCCACGCCGGTTTCGGCGCTTACGGCCCCCAGAAGGGCGACGGCGTCCCCACCCTCACCCGCGCCCAACAGATCGCCCGCACCGCAGAGGCGATCGGCGCGTTTGTTGCGAGAAATGAAGCGTAGTTCAAATTATAATTTATCGAGAAGCATTGAGCGTATAGCGTATAGCGTTGAGCCGGTTACAAAAGCTGGGATAAGTGTGTACAGATCTCTGCAGAAAGACGGGCTTCCCTTTGTATGATCCGGTATTCTGAGCCATTCCAATGATACGAATCGCCATCCTGCACTGTGATTCTCGCTATACGCTATACGCTCAATGCTCAACGCTAAACTGCACTTTAAGAAGGAGACGTCCGGGCGATGGACCAGATCATCATACACGTAGATATGGACGCTTTCTTTGCGGCGGTGGAGATCCGGGATAACCCGGCGCTGCGGGGCAAGCCGCTGATCATCGGTTCGCTGCCCCATGAACGGGGCGTGGTGGCCACCTGCAGCTACGAAGCGCGCAAATACGGCGTGCATTCCGCCATGAATATCAAAGAGGCCTACCGCCGCTGCCCGAACGGGATCTATATGCACCCCAACATGGATAAATACAAAGCGGTTTCGCAGCAGCTGCACGCCATATGGAACAGCTACGCCGCCGCGCTGGAGGCCGTCGCCTTTGACGAGGCCTATCTGGACGTGACCGCCCGGGCGGGCGATTTTGAAGGGGCAAGGCAGATCGGGCAGGAGATCAAGCGGCGCATCCGCGAGGAATTGGGGCTGAGCTGCTCCGTGGGGGTGGCCTACTCCAAAACCGCGGCAAAAACCGCCAGCGAAGAAAAGAAACCCAACGGCTATTTTGAGATCGAAACCCCCGAGGAATTCGCCGCGCTGCTCGCAAACCGGGACGTGCGCGTGCTTTATACCGTAGGCGAAATGACCGCCCAAAAGCTGCACGCAAACGGGATCCATACCGTGCGGGATATCCGCGAAGAACCGGAAAAGGTGGTGCGGTTGCTGGGCAAACACGGGCAATGGCTCACACGCGTGGCATTCGGCGAGGACGACCGCAAGGTGACCCCTTATAACCCACAGGACGCGAAATCCATCGGCAGAGAGGTCACCTTTCAGAAAGACGTGGAAGACTTCTCCCTGCTGAAGGACGTGCTGTTGCTGCTCAGCCTTTGCGTGGACCGCCGCGCGAAACGGGTGGGGCTTTACGGCAGGGGCGTAACGCTGAAACTGACCTACGCGGATATGCGCTCCATCACCCGCTCGCAGCTTGTATTCGCCGCTGATTCCCCCGTATCGATCTTCAACCGGGCCGCGCAGATGCTTCAGCATGTGGAACAACGCCCGGTGCGGCTGATCGGGGTGAGCATCTATAACCTCTCCGGCGAGGAGGGGCGGCAGCTGAGCTTTCACGATATCCTCGAGGAGCACGCCGCACGGGAGGAACAGACGCTGCTTTCCCTGCTGCGGCAGATGCAGGATCGCTACGGCCTTGATTTTGCCGGGCATCTGGAACAGATCTATAAACACGACACGCTCCACAAAACCGTGGAATATATGCGAAAACACAGTTAACGTGAGAAAGGAGGCGATCCCTTATGCCGGATCCCATCATTGAGCTTGAATTATACCTTGTACGCCACGGGGAATCCCGCTCCAACGCGGGGCTGCCAACCGGCGACGATCCGCAGTCCGCCGCGGATCCCTTTCTCAGCGACAAAGGCCTGCGGCAGGCGCAGCTGCTGGGGGAATACTACGCCCGCGTACCCTTTGACCGTATTATTGCCAGCGGCATGAACCGCGCCCTGCAAACCGCAGCCGAAGCCGCAAAACGCCAGACCTACACAACCCTGGTGGAGGCCCACCCCATCTTTACGGAGTGCGGCGTGGGAACGGATTTCGGTGAAAAGCCCTTTGAAAGGGTCAGAGAAACAGCCCCCTGCGCCATTCCCGCCGAGGGCGCGGACCCCAACGGAAATTTTGTATTCACGCAAAACAGCCCCTCGGACGAAATGCGCATGGCCCGGGCAAAGGAATCCATCCGCTACCTCAGAGAGCGATTTCATAACGGCGAAAGGGTGATGCTGGTCGCCCACGCCAATTTCAACACCTTTTTCGTATTTGCCGCGCTGGGGCTTTCCACCCACGAGATTTTCGATATCGCCTTCGCCAACACCGGCGTAACAAAGCTTGTGTTTTACAAGGCGGGCACCGGCCTCTGGGGCGCGGATACCCACATGATCTACCACAACGACCGCAGCCACCTTGCCAACGAATTCCCTGACGATCTGTTGACGAAGCTGTGATAAACCGCCCGGCGGGCACGGGGAATTGCAGTTTATCACGCAGCGATAAACTGCAATTGAGGTAAGAGGTAAGAGTGAAGAGTGAAGAAGAAAGGGGCCTGCGGCCGGCATTATTATGAGCGAAGCGAATAACAA
>CAMOVW010000358.1 GCA_946627725.1 uncultured Clostridia bacterium | reverse complement strand
AGGTTTTCAAAATAAGGTTATATTGATTATAAAATTATTGTGTCTGATACAGCTGATCGCATTAACAAAACGAACCCCGCAGACACAATAATTAACGCGGCATAAAATGCCGCCCTACGATCCGGCGCCGCGCCTCATTGCGGACTCTGTGATTCTTGCGAACGGCGAACGGCAAACGGCGAACGGCTGTCGCGCCAACAGCGCGACAAACTGCAATTTCCCCAAAGGAGGCTTTTCCATGTCTCATACGATCAACATTCTTCACGGCACCGATTGGTGGACGGACTGCGACGACGTGGCCGCGCTGCGTATTCTGTGCCGCGCCCATAAGGCGGGCAAAATCAACCTTTGCTGTGTCGGTATTGATTCCGTAATGGAATACTCCGCGTCATCGGTGAGCGCGTTTATGGATAACGAAGGCGTAACGGCGCCCATCGGCGTGGCTTTTTCCGCAGAGCGCCCCGGCAAAGGCTGCAAATATCAGGCGGGGCTTGCGAAGCATCCCCATACGGTACGCTCGAACGGCGAATGCATGGAGGCGTTTCGGCTCTACCGCAAAACGCTGGCCTCTCTTGAGGGCAAGGCGCAGATCACCGAGGTGGGCTTTCCGCAGATCATCATGGAGCTGCTGCGGAGCGGGCCGGACGAATACTCTCCCCTGCCCGGCATGGAGCTGGTGCGGCAGAAGGTGGAAAAGATCTGGCTGATGGCGGGCCGGTTCGACCAAATGCCAGGCAGAGAGTATAACCTTTGCGCCTACCCCGTATGCAGCGAAGCGGGACATTTCATCTGTGAAAACAGCCCCGTACCGCTGGTTTTTCTCGGCTTTGAGGTGGGCGTGGACGTGATCACGGGCAATACCGTGCCCGAAGGCGATCTGCTGAAAGAGGCCTTTACGGCACACGGTTCCGCCAACGGGCGCAGCTCGTGGGATCCCATGTTGGTTGAGGCTGCCGTAACGCAGGATCTTGCCGCCGCGGGCTATACCGCCGTGTACGGCACCGTACACGTAGACGCGGCAACGGGCGACAATACCTTTACCCCCGGCAGCGGGAACCACTGCTACCTTGTAAAGACACAGCCGAACCGGTTTTATGAGGATCGGATCAACCGGATCCTTGACGGCAGCGCGGTGGGGTGAGAAGGGAAATTATAATTTAACGAGATGTTTGTACAAATGAATGAAATTAAAAATGAAAAATGAAAAATGAAATTCTGATTCAGAATCCAGCTTTTACATGTAAATACCTGATGTTTTCATGTGGTTAAAATTTAGGAACAAACTGCGTTTCATTTTTATTTTTTAATTTTTCATTGCGCAGCTGCGCTGCGCTAAACTGCAATCCAACACAAAAGCCACCGTTTCCGGTGGCTCGTTTTCGTTATACGGGGATTACAGCGTTATGCCGTTTCCGATCCACATGTCCTCCCATTTGCGGCCGGCGATCTCTTCGAGGCGGCGTTTGTTTTCTTCGGTTATCGCAACGCTGCCGGTCTCGCGCCGTTCTTTGATCACCCGCTGGATCTCTTCGTGATCGGTTTTCGTCATCTTGAATCTGCGCACAAGGATATAGGTCATCACGCCGAAGAAGATGGGCATATAGGTAAAGATCAGACGGATGCCGAACTTGGTGCGGGCGGTCTGGTAGATCGCCTCTTTCATCTTTACGTTGTAGCCGAAGCCCTTCAGCGTAAAGCCGAGAATGCCGGTCATAAAACTGCTGATGGTTTTTGAAACAAAGGAGCGGAAGGTGGAGATCACGCCCTCGCGGCGGCGACCGGTGATCAGCTCGTCCACGTCCGTAATATCCGGCTGGATGGTATCCACCGCAAAGCCGGGGCCGGAGAAGCCGAAGTTATACAGCACCGTGGCAAGGAACAGCACAATAGAGGGAGTTTTGGTATCCACAAAGGCGTACAGCGCCAGGCCCGCAATCATGATGGGCGTGAACAGGGTGCCGGAGATACGCTTGCCGAAATAGCGGTTCAGGAAGTAATTGACCGGGGACCCCATGAATTCCGAAACGCCCGCCACAATGTTCAGCGTGTTGAAATGGCGGTATTTATCGGCGATGCTGATCATGAAATACTGATCGGCGTAGGAATAGAAGCTGCCCCGGAAGGAATAGAACATGCTGATCAGGAAATACTGCCGGAAGGCTTTGTTGCGGAACACCCACGCATACTCCCGGAACATATACTTCCAATCCACAGGATCCACATGGATATTGCGGGAATCCGGCTCAGGGCAGGTAAAGAAGGACAGCACCGGGCTCCAGAAGAACCAGATGGCCAGCACAATGCCGCAGAACAGATATTTTGTGCGGTCCGCCGGGGTGGGATCCGGCATATCGAAGCCGCCCAGCATCAGGCCCATAAAGATGAAGGAGGACACCTGCCCCACGGAGTTCATCATGTATTCCACGATTTTATACTGGGTCCGCCGGAAATAGTGCGGCTCTATGGTGGGCAGCATGGCGGTGTGGGGGATGCTCATCATGGTATAGGAGGTGGAATAGAGGAACGACGCCAGCAGATACCACGCGAACGTCAGCGGCACGTTTCCCATTGCGGAAACGCCGAAGGAGCACCAGCGCATCACATAGGCGATCATAAACGGGAACGCGCCGATCAGCACGTAAATACGGTGCTTGCCCCAGCGGGTACGGGTACGGTCCGTGATCAGCCCCATGGCCACGTCCGAGACCGCGTCGATCAGACCGTTGATCATGCTCAGGGTGCCGGTAACGGAGGTATCCAGCCCCTCAACAAAGTTCATATACTGCTGATGGTACATACCGATGGGATAGCCCGCGCCGCCCAGCGTGATATTGGCGCAGGTATAGGCGGCCATGGGTTTTACAAAGCTTTTGAAATCACCCTCAATACCGGCCGCATCCTTGATTTTTTCCATCAAAGTCATAAAACCACCGCCCCTGTAACGTAAATGTATAATTATACAAAAAATTGTAACATATAATACATTTTGTGTCAAGACGTTGAGGAGAATTGGAAGGAGGGCAAATTATAATTTATCGCGCGCCTGCGCGCCAAATTATAATAGTGAAGAAGTAAGAGTGAAGAGTGAAGAGTGAAGAGTGGTGGAAAAAGGGGCCTGCGGCCGGCATTATTATGAGCGAAGCGAATAACAAGGTTCTGTCGCGCAGCGGCAGGTTCTTATATAATG
>CAMOVW010000357.1 GCA_946627725.1 uncultured Clostridia bacterium | reverse complement strand
CGCAATTTGCGCAGCAAATTATATCGCGCGGCGCAGCCGCATATCGCAAAAAAACAACGAAGATACTGTTTGCAGTTTATCGCGCTCTGCGCTGAATTATTATTATTTATCAGGAGTTTTCCTATGGCAGAACAAGATCTTTTTACCCTGCTGCCCGCCTTCGGCGGGGAACCGGCCGGGGCGTTCCGGGGCTTGTACGGTGTTAGCCTGCGGGTGTACCGGAACACAACAAAAGAAACGTGCGAGGCGTATCTTGCCGCCCTTTCGGCGGCGGGGTTTGAAACGCTGCAGCGGCGTACCCCGGCGGGGAATCTGTTTGCAGCGCTCAGGCGGGAGGAATTGCGGGTGAACCTGCTCTTTACCCCCTGCGACGGAGAGACCCGCCTTACCGTATCGCGGGAGGAGCAGACCCCCCGCCTGACGCCCGATACCTGCGAAGGCACGGCGGGCACGGTGTTTTACGCCTTTGAAAACGACCAGACCCTGATCGACTGCGGCATGTGCCTGCTGGTGCAGTGCCCGGACTTCAGCTTTTTTGTGGTGGACAGCGGCCACTATTTTCAGCCAAACGATAACGACCGGCTCTACCGCTTCATGCGGCAGCGCACCCCGGCGGGGCAAAAGGTGCGGGTGTGCGGCTGGCTGATCACCCACGCCCATACGGACCACGTGTGCAAGCTGATGGATTACCTCACCTACAATACCGGAGACACGGTGATCGAGGGCTTTTACTGCAATATCCTGCCCCCGGATTACGCGATATGGGATAATAACCACGAAGAGGCCCATATCTCCGCAAAGCTCTGCGCCATGCTGGCGGCATACCCCGCCCCGGTGTATACGCTGCACACCGGCATGCGCTTTTACGTGCGGAATCTGGCCTTCGACGTGCTTTCCACCCACGAGGATCTGCACCCGGCGTACATTGAGGATTATAATGATTCCAGTGCGGTGGTGATGCTGGAAACGGAAGGCAGCCGGGTGTTCATACCGGGGGACGCCGCCGTGGCTGCGGGAAAAAAGCTGGAAGCCCGCTGGGGAACCGCGCTGAAATGCGACGTGGCGCAGATCTCCCACCACGGCCACACCGGTCTTTCGCCCCGGTGCTACGGCCTTCTGGGGGCGGATACCGTGATTTTTCCCGTTACCCGCATCATGTTTGAGCAGGAGCTGCCGAAAAAGGAGGCCAACAGGCGCGCCATAGAAATCGCTTCACAGTATTATATCACCGGAGACGGCACGGTGTGCGTGCCCCTGCCGTACAGCGCGCAGGCCGTAACCAAGCTGCCGGATGAAACGCTGGAGGATTTCGCCAAGATCCGCAGGCTTTGGAAATACGATTATACCGGGGAATACAAGGCCTATATCTACGATACGTTTCTGAAAAACGGGGGCGACCCCGCAAAGCTGCAGCTCCCCACCGCCCCGGGCGGCTGGATCGAGCCGAAATAAAGGAGAGAAAATATGAAAAAATTCAGTGAACTGGAATACCGCCGCCCCCGTATCCTGCGGGTGATGCGCGGGGTGAACAGATGCGTAAAGCAGCTGAAAAAGGCCGCCGATTTCGCCTCTGCCGACGGCGCCCTGCACCGCTGGCACGCGCTTGTGATGCCCGCCGCCACCCAGTACCAGATCGCCTATATCCGTAATACGATGAACATGAAAGATCCCTTTTACGAGAAAGAGATCAAATTCTATAACGTGGCCATTCCGCTGCTGGGCCCGATGCTGAAAAAGAGCATCTCCGCGCTGCTGGGCAGCCGCTTCCGCCCGCAGTTTGAAGAAAAATACGGCGCGCATCTGCTGCGTACCGCCGAAACGCAGATGCAGCTGCTGCAGCCCAAGGTGATTGTGCCTACCATCAAAGAGAACAACCTCACCTCGCGCTATTCCAAAACCGCCGCGGCGTGCAGCGTGGAATTTATGGGGGAGAAGTGCAATTTCTACGGCCTGCTGCGCCATATGCAGAGCACGGACCGCGCCGAGCGCGAGGCAGCCTTTAACGCCTGGGCAAAGCTGTACGAAGAGGTTTCCCCCAAGCTGGAGGCCCAGTACGGCCAACTGGTGCGCCTGCGCTGCGCCATTGCAAAACGGCTGGGGTACCGCAGCTATATCGATTATATCTACCCCGCCCGCGGCCGATACGATTACACCGCCAAAGAGGCGGCCGCCTTCCGCGAGGCGGTAAGGCAGTATATCACGCCTTTGTGTCACCGGCTTTACAAAGAGCAGGCCGCCCGGCTGGGGCTGGAAAAGCTGCAGTGGTTCGACGAAGCCCTTGTGTTCCCCGAGGGGAACGCCGTGCCCGTGGGGTCCCCCGCCGAGCTGGTGGAAAAGGCCCGGCGGATGTATACGGCCCTTTCGCCGGAAACGAAGGAATTTTTCGATTTTATGACGGAGCACGAGCTGTTCGATCTGGTCACCCGCGAGAATAAGCATCTGGGCGGCTACTGCACCGTGCTGCCGGAATATAAGGCACCCTTTATTTTCTCCAATTTCAACGGCACCTCGGCGGACGTGGACGTGCTCACCCACGAGGCGGGCCACGCCTTTCAGGCCTACTACGCCGGTAACCGGCTGCCGCTGTACGAGCAGACCGGCTCCACCAGCGAGATCAACGAGATCCATTCCATGACCATGGAGCACTTCGCCTACCCCTATATGGAGCTGTTCTTCGGTGAAAACGCGGATAAATACCGTTACGCCCACTTCTGCGGCGCGCTGAAAACCATCCCGTATCTGGTATCGGTGGATGAATTCCAGCACCGGGTGTTCGAGAATCCCGCTTCCGGCCCGGCGGATTGGCGCCGCTATTGGAGAGAGATCGAGGGCAAATATATGCCCTGGCGCAGCTACAACGGCAACGCCTTTCTTGAGAGCGGCGGCTTCTGGATGCAAAAGCAGCACATCTTTTTGTATCCGTTTTATTATATCGATTACGCCCTCGCCCAGATGGGCGCCTTCGCACTGTACCGCAAACAGACCGAGGGCGGCGACGCCTGGGGCAGTTATCTGAAGCTGTGCGCCCTCGGCGGCACCTGCGGCTATTTTGAAACCCTTGAAACAGCCGGCGTCCCCCTGCCCCTGCTGCCCGAAACCGTGCGCGATACCGCGGCGTTCGCCGAACGGCAGATCAAAATTCTGGACGAAAACCTGCCTTAATCAATAACTTTACCTTACGTTGTACAGAGTCGGGG
>CAMOVW010000356.1 GCA_946627725.1 uncultured Clostridia bacterium | reverse complement strand
TATGTGCTTGAAGTAACAAAGGGAACCGAATTTTGTATTGAAAACAATAAATACCCCCTCGCCGCATTTTGCATGGGATTTGGAGGGTTCTGTATTTTTTTCCAATTGCTTCCCGATCTCAGAAAACTGAAGATCCCGCTCCGGGACTATTTATTCAGTCGGTTGTTTTGCGGCATATCGTCATTTTTATTCGTCCTCCTACTGAATAGCGCTTTTCCGCACTCAATTCAGGTATTTCAAATGAAAGATCCCGTTTTTCGGTTTTCACATGGTTCTTTTTCCGGCGGCGCGGCTGTGCTTTTGCTTTGCATTATTTTTATTATTTCTGCTGCGCCAAGAGAAACAATAACAGATAAAAAACACGTTCACGTTTGATTCTCTCTTGCGTATTGCTTTGGTTTATGCTATTATACTGTTAATAAGATGAAAGGATCGGCTGCAGGCTGCCGTACGTATAACGATCATGAACAATCACAAGCTTGGGAAAGATATTTCTCCGAAATGCGAATACTGCCTTTACAGCATTGAAACCAAGGATGAATCTACCGTATTATGCAAACATAAGGGAATCACCGCGCCGGACGGATCCTGTAAAAAGTTTACTTATGATCCGTTAAAACGTATACCGCAGCACCCGGCTTCCCTTCCTTCCTTCAGCGCAGACGAGTTTAAGCTCTGATTTTCAGGAGGTTTGTTCTTATGAGTACAGACGTCAAAAAGATTCTTCAGGATATCACGTTCGGCATCGGACTTGATCCCGATCACAGGCTTGCAGCCGACCATTCCGAATTATCAGATCAAAAAACAATGCTGCTGCTGTCACGTTATGCGGCGATCAGTCATATTCCAAGCGAGATCGCAGCAAGATCATACAGCGCCGCCGAAATTGAGAAAATGTCCGACAGCGAGTTGTTGCTGCTCGGCGCATCCGTACTGCGGGATTGCTACGGAAAAATAAACTATATCGTTTATCCGGCGCAAGCCGGCCGTATGGTCAATTGTTTATCACGGTTATTGAAGACGTACAAAAAATCACTCCACGTTATCGTTGTAAACACCGAAGAGGAAAATACTTTTCCAACGGTATTACCGGATGATATAGATCTGCATCTGATTGACGAAGCGATCGGCATTGACGTGAATGACGCGATCCGCACATGTGAGGACATTTCAAGAACTGAAAATATCACTATCGGGAAAACAGCAGGCGCATTGGTTTGCGCAGCAAAAGAACTCGCACTTCGCATAAATGATGCGCATGCAAGAATCGTTGTTTTATACCCGGACAAATAATAAAAGAGCTGAAAGAAAACGCAATTCTTTCAGCTCTTTTATTATTCTTTTATTTCCGAAATATACCGTTTCAACGCCGAAAAGGTTTCATCGCTGATGCAATGCTCGATCCTGCAGGCATCCTCAGCGGCGATTTCTTCATCCACACCGAGCTTCATAAAAAAGCTTGAAAGCAGTTTATGCCGCTCATATGTTCTGTTTGCAACATACTGTCCGTCTTCTGTAAGTGTAATATATCCGTTTTTATCAACAAGAATATATCCCCCGTTGCGAAGCAACCCCATAGCGCGGCTTACGCTCGGCTTTGAATAATTCATATACTCGCTGATATCAACAGAACGGACAGTTCCTTTTTTTTGGGAAAGGATCAATATGGTTTCAAGATACATTTCGCCGGATTCCTGAAGTTTCATATACAGCAATCTCCTTTATTTCGCTTTTTTTAACAGGTCCAGAATCTCTTTTGACGTAAATCTATACACCGAGGGGCAAAAATGACAATGCACTTCCGTAATAGGATCTTCAGACATTTCCCTGAGCGCATCAATGCCGGAGCTGATCAACGCGCGCTCCACCCTTTCACGGGAGCAATCGCATCGGTATTCGGCCTCCCCTTCATCCAACATCTCCACATTGAAATCCGGAAGCACGCGCTTACAGATATCAAGCGGCGTCAGTCCTTCCCTTAGCAACGTAGTAATCGGCGGAAGGTGACGTATACCTTCTTCCACCCGATCGATGACCGTATCGTCTGCCGTGGGCAGCAGCTGGATAATAAAACCGCCGGCTTTTCCCACTTTGCCTTCCGTGTCCAGCAACACCCCGAGCGCGCACACCGTAGGGATCTGTTCGCTTACGGCAAAATAAGAAGTAAGATCTTCTGCGATCTCACCGGAAACAAGAGGGATCTGCCCTACGGAAGGCTCTTTTAACCCGAGATCTTTTATTACCAAAAATGTTCCCTGATTCCCTACGGCTCTTCCCACGTCAAGTTTTCCGTTCGGCTTTAACGGCAGTTCCACATGCGGGTTCATCATATATCCTTTTACGTTTCCTGCGGCGTCCGCGACGGCGATCACAGCCCCGGTTTCCCCGTCTCCGTTCACACGAAGCGTCAATGAATCATCCACATTTTTCAGCATAAATCCCATAAGAGAAGCGCCGGTAAGCAAACGCCCCAACGCGGCAGTACACACACGGGAACAGTCGTGTGTTAAACGTGCCGTTTCTGCAATATCCGTAGAATCCTCAGCAATTACCACAACAGCGCCGTCATCCGAAAGCGCCCTTACAATTTTCGCCATCATTTACTCCTTACTTTACTGCGGCAAAATAAACCCTTTCCGCATTTTCAGGCGGTTCGGAAAATGACAGATCATTGAAACAATGAATTTCTGAAAAACCTGCTTTCAGAAGCATTATTTTGATACGACTCAGTTCGTACGCCCGCTCTCTGATCTCGTCGCTTTGCCTTTTATACGTATCTCCGTCATTATCCGCTGCGGAAAAAATATCAAGCAGCATCAACACCGTGTTATTCTCAGGATCATATTCATTTTGCCATACAAGAAAATCCGTTTCGTCCTCATACACAAATGTATTATTTGCCAGAACACACCTATGCTTATATACCGTGTTCACATCGAATATAAAAACGCCGCCGGGTTCGGTAAATAGTGAAACTCTGTCAAATACGCGCTGAACATCGTTTTCCGTGAGCAAATGGTTTATACTGTCCATACAGCATATACAGGCGTTTATCGTTCCGAACAAATCCAACTCGCGCATGTCCTGCTGTAAAACAAGCGCACTCGTTCCGTAAGGCCGAAGGCGCTGCGCCGCCTCAGATAACATTTCCGGCGCGATATCTGTTGAAATCACGTCATATCCGCTTTTGATCAAAGCCTCGCTCATACGTCCTGTGCCGCAGG
>CAMOVW010000355.1 GCA_946627725.1 uncultured Clostridia bacterium | reverse complement strand
TTGTGGTCCTGTATCAGCTTGGTTTTCTTAAAAGCTATATGGAAGAGCGCATCACCGCTTGGCTGGATAAGGATTTCGATCCTTTGGGCGTGCGCTGGCAGGTGAATCAGGCGCTGTATGCCATCGGTTCCGGCGGCCTGTTCGGCAAAGGCCTTGGCCAATCTACCCTGAAGCACCTTTACGTATCGGAGCCGCAAAACGATATGATCTTCTCCATTGTGGTGGAGGAGCTTGGTTTTGTGGGCGCCGCGCTGATCCTTGTGCTGTTTGCGCTGCTCATCTGGCGAGGCGTTGTGATCGGCATCAATAATCCAAGCCGGTATAACGCCCTTGTGGCAATGGGCGTGGTGTTCCAGCTTGGCGTGCAGGTGGTTCTCAATATTCTTGTGGCTACCGATTCCATTCCCAACACGGGTATCTCGCTGCCGTTCTTCAGCTACGGCGGCACCGCCATCGTGATCACTCTGGTGGAAATGGGATTTGTTCTGGGCATTTCACGGTCGTCAAAAATCAGGAGGAGAAAATAATGCGTATTTTGATCGCTGCCGGCGGCACCGGCGGACATATCAACCCGGCGCTCAGCGCGGCGCAGGAGCTGCGCCGTCGGTATCCGGACGCCGCGATTCTTTTTGTAGGCACTAAAGAGAAGATGGAATCCACCCTTGTTCCGAAAGCCGGATTCGACTTTGCGTCCATCAGCATCAGCGGGTTTTACCGTTCCTTTTCCGCGGAGGGGATCGCCCATAATCTGAGAACCCTGCGCAAGCTGTTGTTCGTAACAGGCCAGTGTAAAAAAATCATCAGAGATTTCAAGCCTGACGTGGTGGTAGGCTTCGGCGGTTATGTGAGTGGGCCTGTGGTGCGCACGGCGCATAAAATGGGTATCAAAACCGCGATCCATGAACAGAACGCATTTCCGGGCAAAACAAATATCGCGCTTGCAAAATACGCGGACGCCGTTATGCTTACCAGCCCACGCGCCGAAGCGCAGATGAAACCCAGGGTAAAACCCGTGATCACCGGCTTGCCGGTACGGGCGGAGCTGTTGGCTGCTGACCGCGCCGAAGCCCGCAAAGCGCTGAACATCGCGCCGGATATCCCCGTTGTGCTCGCCACGGGCGGCAGCCTCGGCGCAGAGAGCATCAACCGCGCCATGTGCGAGATCGAGCCTGATTTTCAGGGGCGCAATATCTGTATCATCCACGGATACGGCGAGCTCGGCAGATTCGTGCCGGACGTGCTGCGCGAAAAGGGCGTTACCGAATTACAGACGGCAAACCTGCGCGTGAGCGAATATATTTATAACATGGCCCAGTGCATGGCGGCTGCGGATCTTGTGATCAGCCGCGCCGGCGCCAGCTCTCTGGCCGAGATTCAGGCCATGGGCAAAGCTTCCGTGCTGGTGCCCTCTCCCTATGTTACGGAGAATCACCAGTATCACAACGCCATGGCGCTGGTGGAAAACGACGCCGCCATGATTCTGGAAGAAAAAAAAGATCTTACCCCCGCCGCGCTGAAGGAGATCATCGAGCAGCTGCTTGCCGATCCCGCAAGGTTCAAAGCCATCGGGCAGCATGCGCGCGATATGGCCGTGGTGGACGCGCAGCGGCGTATTTGCGATATCATCGTATCGCTGGTTGAAAAGTGAATTCTTTTGCCCCGGTAACAGGGACGCGCCCTGTTTCATACGATAGAGCGTGAACTCTGTACGAAAGGGCGGATTCTATGAGCAGCTATAAAATCTGCGGCGGGCGCGCGCTGAAGGGGGAGAGCTTTTGTCAGGGATCCAAAACCTCTTCTCTGCCGATCCTGGCCGCATGCATATTATGCGATCGCACGGTAGAGCTGGATAATATTCCCGATATTACGGATGTGGACGCAACGGTAAAGATCCTTACCTGGCTCGGCTGCCGTATCACGCGTTCCGGCAGGCATATGACGGTGGACGCATCCGGCGTGCATACCGGGGAGATCCCCGACGACCTGATGCGCGAGATGCGCTCGTCCGTTATATTTCTCGGCGCGGTGCTTGCCCGCACCGGCAGGGCGCTGATTTCCGCGCCGGGCGGATGTGAGATCGGTCTCAGGCCCATCGACCTGCATCTGAATGCGATCAGTAAGCTTGGCGCGCAGATCGAAAACAGCGCCGGTAAAATCGAATGCACCGCCCCCGAAGGGCTGAAGGGCGCCTCCGTTACGCTGAGCTTTCCCAGCGTTGGCGCCACCGAAAACGTTATGATTGCCGCTGTGCTGGCGCAGGGCGAAACCGTGATACGCAACGCCGCCCGGGAACCGGAGATCAGCGATCTGGCGGATTTTCTGAACGCCATGGGGGCGAAGGTCAGCGGCGCGGGAGAGAGCACCGTGCGCATTGAGGGCGTAAAGCGGCTGCATGCCGCCGCCCATACCGTGATACCGGACCGCATCGCCGGCGCCACCCTTCTTGCCGCAGGGGCGATCACCGGGGGCAGCGTACGCGTAAGAGGTTTGATTCCCGCCCATCTGGAGCCGGTGATCGATATCCTTGAGCAGGCAGGCAGCGAGATCGAGATCCGCAGCGATTCCGTATTGCTGCGCGCGCCCCAGCGGCTTCGGTGCGTTAAAACGGTGCGCACCATGCCTTACCCTGGCTTTCCCACCGATATCCAACCGCCGGTTACGGCAATGCTCTGCGTATCCCGCGGCACAAGCGTGGTGATCGAAACCATATTCGAAAGCCGCTATAAGTATGTGGGCGAGCTGGTCCGCTTCGGGGCAAAAATACGGGTAGACGGCCGAATGGCTGTGGTGGAGGGGGCCGATCGTCTGTATGCCGCCAATACCGTTACGCCGGATCTGCGCGGCGGCGCCGCGTTGGTGCTGGCTGCGTTGGCGGCGGAAGGGGAGAGCACGGTAAACGATATCCGCCATATTGACCGCGGTTATGAAGACTTTTCACGCACGCTGGCGGCGTTGAACGCGGACGTGCGAAGAACGGAAGAATAAGAAAGGGCGCCCACCGGCGCATAAAACGCCTATGAGTACAAAAAAAGCCGACGAAGGCTATCGCAGCAAAGCCGACCGGATCAATTCTTCCCGCAAGGGCAGAAGAAAAAAGAAACAGCGCAGGGATGCCATTCTGATCGGCGGCATCCTTGTGTTTGTGCTGGTTGTGGCCGTGTTCGGCGTAAGCGCTTTTATGAAGGTCGCCTTCATTCAGGTGGAAAACGAGGGCGGTATTTACACGGAAGAGCAGATCG
>CAMOVW010000354.1 GCA_946627725.1 uncultured Clostridia bacterium | reverse complement strand
TGGGTGCGGCAGGAGATCGCCTGCGCCCTGAAGCACAACAAAAACATCGTGCCCGTGATCAGCAGCGATTTCGCCTTTCCCGAAACTCTGCCGGAAGAGATCAACGACCTTCGGTTCAAAAACGGCGTAACGGCTTCCGTTGAATACTTTGACGCGCTTGTGGATAAGCTGCTCACTTTTCTCTCCGGCAGCCCGAAACGGACGCTGCTGCGCCGCAGGATACTGCCGGTGGTCATCGGCGTGATCGTAGCCGCGGCCGCGGTATTCGGCATTTGGCAGGGGGCGGGCGCGCTGCTGGGCAACAGAGCGTTTCCGGCAAACCAAAAGCAGCAGACGCTGTTGGAAGAGAGCGTCAACTTCTGGATGTACAACGCCGGGCTTGTGAACAGCACCTACGTCGGCTACAACCTTGCGCTGGACGATATCCTCGCTTACTGCAACGATGAGGCCGGTGCGAAAACCGCGGAGGAGCTGCAGCAGGAGCTCAAAACCTATACGGATAAAGCAAAGATCGACCTCAACGGCGTTGCGCAGATGAAGGAATCGCTGGCCAACCGCCTTGCCGACGTAAACGCCGTGAAAGCCGCGGATCTCTCCGCCTGCACGGACGCGGCAAAAACCCTGATATCCACCGCGGCGGAACAGATGGGCAACCTCTCCGCCAGATTAAAACGGGAACAGAGCGATACTGACAACACCGCGCTTTACGTAAAAACCCTGCGGGAGATCACGCAGCTGGACGCCGAAGCGTGGATGGTGAGCCTGAATCAGGTATTTGCCGGGGTAAAAGAGGATGCGATCACTTCCCTGCTCTCGGAACGGCTTCCGCTGCTAACGCAGATCTACGATACGCAGTACCGCTGGACGCAAAACGAGAACGAGCTGAAAACGCGGGAAGACGCGGTCTACGAAAAAATGCAGCAGGCAAACCAGAACCTTGCCGCGCTGGTAGGCAACCTGACGCAGGAGAACGAGAGCATTGCCGCGCAATTGAACGAATCGCTGCTTGCGCTGGTCACCCCGCAGGCGGAGGATTCCTTTGTTCAGCTTTGGGCCCGCATGCAGCACGCATACGGCTACGATATGCCCGACCGGGCGCTGGACTGCATAAATGCACTGGAAGAAAAAGCCGACGGCAAGGTGCAGGAGCTGCTGTCGGACGCGGCGAAGGGCTGGTATTACCTTGCGAAGGATAAGGGCTACCGCGGGTGCTGCATTGTAATGAGCTATTCCGATCCCGCGCAGCCCGACGCACTGCAGACAGAGGATTTTATTGTAGAGGTGGACGGCAGGCCGGTGAATTCTTCCGCATCCCTTTCTGCTGTTTTAACCGACGACGCCGATGCGGAGCACACCTTTACCGTACTGCGGGCAGATGAAAATACCGAGCTGCAGCTGGTCACCGTTACCGCCAAAGGAAACAATAACACGCTTTCAACAATTGCACTGGAATACGCAAAAATCAGCGGTTGAGCCGTATTGACTTTGCCCGTTTCTGCTTGTATAATGGTATTATAAAAGAATCGGAGGAACCGCAGTATGAAAAAAATATCCAAAATCATCGCCCTTATGCTGGCGGTCATCATGGCCGTGGGCATTACCGCTTCCGGCGCGGAGAGCGACCGGGTAAAGCGTATTTCCTGCTCCATGTATGAGAGCGGCGCCACCGGACGCGGCTTTTGCTGGTATACGCCCGAAAACGGCAATACCGACCTGCAGCTGACGCCCACCGCAAACTACAACGGCAGCTTTGACGGCGCAAAGACCTATACCGGCAGCGTAACAAAATACCGCGGCCAATACTGCCATCAGGTGGCGGTAACCGACCTTGCCCCCGGCACCGCCTACACCTACCGGGTGGGCGACGCGGCGAAGAACCTGTGGAGCGAGGCCTGCAGCTTTGTTACAGACGATATGGACGGCAGCTTTTCTTTTATCACCATTGCGGACGTACAGGCCAGCTCGGATGAGAACTTTGCCCATGCCGCCCTTACGCTGAAAGCCGCCGTGGATACGCTGCCGGAAGCGGAATTCACTGTAAACCTGGGCGACTACGTAAACGACAACACCAACGACGAATGGGATTGGTATTTTGATAACTTCGCCTTCGGCAACAACCGCCTGACCCACGTTCCGGTGGCGGGCAACCACGACGGCAACATCACCAATAAGCTGAACACCTTCAATTTCCGCAACACCTTCTGCCTTGACCGCAGCGATAACGAATCGCTGGAGGGCGTATATTATTCCTTCGATTACGGCAACGCACATTTCGCCGTGCTGAACACCAACGATATGTACCCCATGAGCCAGGCGCAGAAAAACTGGCTTGTGAACGACATGACCAATTCCGACGCCACGTGGAAGATCATACTGATGCACCGCTCGCTGTACAGCGCGGGCAAGAACATCAACAAGCCCGATACCATTGTGATGCGCGACGTGCTTCTGCCCCTGATCGACAAGCTTGATATCGACCTTGTGCTTTCGGGCCATGACCATATGTATATGCGCACCGCCCAGGTATACGGCGACAAGCGGGTTGAGAACGTAACGACCGTAACCGAGACCTTCCGTGGGGAGCAGACCACCTTCGCCGTGGACCCGGAGGGCACCGTGTATATCATCCCCTCCACCGCCGGTACGAAGCGGTACACAGTGAACGAGAATGCCATCGACCCGATTCACGACGTGGCTGAAGTGGAATTTTCCACCCGCGACCGGGGCGGCTGCTTCGCAACCACCGTGATCGAGGACGGCAAACTGGTGTATAAAGCCTACCTTGTGGACGACGATACGCAGGAGGTTACGCTGGTAGACGAATACGCCATTATGAAGGGCGGCGCGGGACAGAGCAGCGGAACCAATCTGGATCAGAGCTTCTTCGCTTCCGTGTATTCCTCGGTTTTCAATTTTGTGACCGCCATCGTAAAGATGCTGGTAAGCTACGTAAAGCTGCTGGCGCAGGTGGCGACAAAGTAAAGATACGACTACAATCTGAAACGGCTGACCGGACGGATCGGCCGTTTTTTTGTTATTGCAGTTTGGCACTGCGTGCATTGAGCATTGAGCGTTGAGCATTGAGCGTTGAGTATACAGTTTCCGCAATATGGTTGCCGTCCCGGTAGCGCGGTTCCTCAGAACCGCCACCGCCGAAGGCGGTTTCTTCACAAAGTTACTTTAGCAAAGGCCGTTTTCCCTTGCAGGGAAGCCAAATGACAATAAGGAATCGCATTGCGGGCGGTTC
>CAMOVW010000353.1 GCA_946627725.1 uncultured Clostridia bacterium | reverse complement strand
CCCTGATTGGGCACATAAGCCTGATTGGGATCGTAACCCTGATTTGGCGCGTAAGTCTGGTTGGGGTCGAACCCCTGATTCGGGTCAAACGCCTGATTCTGAGCGAACGGCTGATTGGGATCGTAGCTCTGATACGGGCCGTATGGCTGCTCCTGCGGCGTGTCCTGCACCTCGGAAAATCCGTCTACCTGAACGAAAGACGGCGTCTGTGAAAAGGTCGCATCGGTATCCTGCCCTGCGGCGGGGTTCTGCGTGGGGTAATTCTGATCGTTCATCTTTATAATCCTTTCTTGCCTGGGAAGCGCTCCCCTTACTTCTTATATTTTTTAACATATTGCAGCGGTATTGTCAAGAAAAAGCAATCAAAAGAATGGTGGGAATCGGACAAATTATAATTTATCGCGCTGTTCGCGCGATAAACGCCGTTCGCCGTTCGCCGTTTGCCGTTCGCAGATATCTGAGCGTCCGCAGTATGGCGCGATGCCGCAACGGTAGGGCGGCATTTCATGCCGCGTTAATTATTGTGTCTGCGAGTTCTGCTATGTTAATGCGACCAGCTATATCAGACACAATAATTTTATAATCAATATAACCTTATTTTGAAAACTGAAGTACCGCAAATCGCTTTTTGTCCCTTATTGATATAAGGTACGCGCCTGCGGCGCAATTGAAAATTACAAAAGGATGCAAGCTGAATATGTCAACGAAAATATATTCCGTCCTTTTGTAATTAACGCGGCATGAAATGCCGCCCTACGATCCGTCGCCGCGCCTCATTGCGGACACTGTGATTCTTGCGAACGGCGAACGGCGTTCGCGCCAACAGCGCGACAAACTGCATTTTTTCTTCGGGGATTTGACATTTTCTCTCGGGTTTTGTATAATAATACAATCCGAATTTGAAGGGAGGGCTGCGGTTTGCGGCGGATGAGATACGTGCGGAACTGTGCATTCTTTTTGGCGGCGTTGCTGGCGGCGCTCTGTTTGTTGCGCCCGCAAGGGGCTTTGGCCGCCGCCCCTGCGCACATCCACGCGTGGCTTCGCACCGGCATGGCGCAGGCCTCCTGTACCGAAGCCGGGCAGGCGCAGTACGTTTGCGCCGTGTGCGGCGAAACCATGACGGAGACCATCCCCGCCGCAGGGGAGCACCTGTGGACCGAATCCGTGCAGCAGGCGCCCACCTGCGCCGCCCCGGGGCAGATGCTGTATGCCTGCGCCCGATGCGGCGAAACGCGGGTTGAGGCTCTGCCGGCCGTTGCGGTGCATTCACTGCGGGAGGCTGTTTTGCAGCCCCTTACCTGCGGGCAGGCGGGGCAGATCCGCTATACCTGCGCGGTATGCGGTAAAACCTTTGACGAGACCGTGCCGCCCACCCGGGCGCACCGCTTTGCAGAAACCCGGCTGCAGCCCCCCACCTGCACCCAGGAGGGCTTTGTTGAACGGGAATGCCTTGTGTGCGGCAGCGCCGTCGCCGAAAGGCTGTGTCCGAACGCGGGCCATACGTGGCTGGATACCGTTTCCGCCATGCCCACCTGCCTGCAGGCGGGGCAGATGGTTTCCACCTGCGCGGTGTGCGGCAAAACGCGCACAAGCCGGCTGCCCAATACCAACGTGCACGAATGGGCGCAATCCTCCGTGACGGACCCCACCTGCATCAAACCCGGCAAAATCGGCTATTACTGCACCGGCTGCGGTATCGAACGGACGGAAGAGACCCCCGCCACCGGCGTGCACAGCTGGGATACAGGGGAGATCACCTCCGCGCCCACCTTAACCGGCATCGGTATCAAAACCCTGACCTGTACCGGCTGCGGGCTGACCCGCACCGAAGCCGTGCCCTCGCTGAACGATGAAAAATACGCAGCCGCCATCGCGCAGCTGCCCACCTATATCCCGCCCGCGCCCGTGTTTACCGCCGCGCACGATACCTTTACCTTTGTGATGTACGGCAACGGCGACGGGGTAGGCATGCCGCAGCAGGGCGCCATTGAAATGGCAAAGGTGGGTTTGCCTTACGACTATATTTTATCTTATTATTACACCGGCACCGCCATTGTGCAGGATGCCGCTATGCCCGCCGTGAGCTATTACCGGGGCAGTTATGTAAACACCGAAGAATTGCTTGCCCGCATCATCTATATGGAGATCGGGGATGAATCCCCTTATGAAGCGCAGAAAGCGCAGGGGGTTACCGCCTATACGATGCTCAAGTATTATAATTTCTATGTTACGGATTCTACCTATTTTCATGTAGGTGCGGCCTCCTCTTCTTATGCGGCCTGCCCGGAAACCGTGCGGCGCGCGGCGCATGAGGTGGTTGGGCAATACATGATCATGGCGGGCGACCCCAACCGGGAGCCCGCGCTGGCGGAATACCACGATATGTGCGCCGGGCACACCTTAAACGCCATCGACGCATGGGGCGGCGGAACCTTCCCGCTGGGGGTGCCCTCGCCCTTTGAAGCGTGCCATCCCGATTTTATCACCTTCTATTCCTGCTCCAGCGCCGAGATGCGGGACCGCATCCTGCGGTGGGACCCCACCGTGCAGCTCAGCGCCAACCCGGCGGAATGGATCGAGATCCTCTCTCACGACGCCTCTCTGGACGAAAACCGGGGCTACGTGACCTCGCTGCGTATCGGCAACAAGACGCTGGACGGCATCGGCCGGTTCAACACCCGCATTCTGGATCTGAAAACCTCCTGCTTTACCGTGGTGTATACGCCGTAACGCCTTAATAATCGAAGTCCTCGGGGTTGCGTTGGGCGAAGGCGGCGCAAACCGCGTCAAATTCACCGTCGTCCGCAATTTCGGTATAGGTCTCCGTTTTGCCGTCGATGAATTCCATCACAAAAATATCGCCGTTCTCATCCGCGAGGGCGGCGTATTCCTTTTCCCCCCGCCGCAGCAGGTCGATGAACAGAAAATACCCCTTTTCACCGGTTTCGTTTTGCAGAAGGATACGGTCGTCCTTCTCGCCGATTTTGGTAAGACGCATGGAAATACCTCCTGAAATTGCAGTTTGTCGCGCCGCAGGCGCGACCGCCGTTCGCCGTTCGCCGTTCGCCGTTCGCAAGAATCACAGAGTCCGCAATGAGGCGCGGCCCCGGATCGTAGGGCGGCATTTTATGCCGCGTTAATTATTGTGTCTGCGGGGTTCGTTTTGTTAATGCGATCAGCTGTATCAGACACAATAATTTTATAATCAATATAACCTTATATTGAAAACCTGAAGTACCGCAAACCGCTTTTTTACCTTGTTGATATAAGGTACGC
>CAMOVW010000352.1 GCA_946627725.1 uncultured Clostridia bacterium | reverse complement strand
TTTTCAGAATAAAATGCGACAAAGACAAATGCATCTCATGCGGAAAATGCAAGCGCGTATGTCCTATGGATGTGGACGTGACAGACAATTCCCGAAAACGAAAAAACGGGACGGAATGTATTCTGTGCATGGAATGCGTAAGAAACTGTCCAAAGGATGCGCTATAAGACGCAGGTTCAAATCAAAAGAGAGCATCCCCGCGCAGATCGACCGCAAGAAAGCGGAGCCGGACGGCAGAAGGCCTCTGACCGAAGACGAACCGGAACGGCTCAATACGGAATTTACAGTTGAATACACCTATAACTCCAACGCTATAGAGGGCAATACGCTGACACTCCGGGAAACCGACCTTGCATTTCGGGGTCTGCCGATAGACAACAAACCCCTGAAAGATCACCCGGAAGCTGTAGGTCATAAAGAAGCGTTTGATTATCTTTCAGCTATGGAAGGACTGCTTGCCGGATATATCAATACCAGACTGGATTCTTATCTGAGAATATTAAAAGGAGAACGCAGAGCTATGGAAAAATGGAACGTAAGTTATATGAAAAACAAAATTGTAAAGTTTTATACCGCGCTGATGCTGGTTGCGGCCGTTGCCGTTTCTTTTTCCGGATGCGGGAACAAATCGGCGGAGATTTCCGCAGATCCGAAAGCCGCCGAAAAAACCGTTGAGGAGATCGCGGTGGATTACGGCACCTACGGCGAGGAAGCAAAAGAGCGGATCGATACGCTGCTGGAGGAGCTCTCTTCCACAGACAAAAACGCCGGGACCCGTTGGGCAAAGATCATGGAGCTATGGACGGATCCCGCCCTCGGTACGCCGCTCAATTACGACGTGCTGCCGGACGGGCTGCCGGATACGGATGAGCTTTGTATTGTTGTGCTGGGGTTTCAGCTGAACCCCGACGGTACGATGAAGGATGAGCTGCTGGCGCGACTGAACGTGGCGCTGAACAGCGCGAAGAAGTACAAAAAAGCTTATATCGTATGCACAGGCGGTGGCACCGCGGCGGAAAACGCCGACGCAACCGAAGCGGGAGAGATGGCGAAATGGCTGGCGGAGAAGGGCGTTGACGCGAAACGCATCATCGTGGAGGATAACTCCATAAACACCGCCCAGAACGCGATCTTCACCTATGATATTCTCACATCCCGCTACCCTTCCGTAAAGAAACTGGCGATCGTTTCAAGCGACTATCACATTGCAACGGGCACGCTGCTGTTTCAGGCGGAAGCCATTCTCAGAGCAAACGCGCCGGGCAACGAGAAGCTGGAGGTGATCTCCAACGCCGCTTGGAAAGCTCCCTCCGGTTCCCTCTCCCCCATGTTTCAGGCGGGGGCGCTCATAGAGCTGTTCGGCGACGTGGAAACCGCCTTTGAGATCTATTACGATACTTACGATATCCACGGTCTGCCGCCGCTGCACTGAGCACGGTAGAGATTCGGGATTTTACCGTAGAATAAGCAAGGAGCCTTTACTATAATGAAAAAGCTATTCGGATCACTGAACATCACATGGCCAAAGCTCATCATCTTTGCGGTGGCGGCGGGCATATACACCGGCGTTATGGCGCTGCTGCCCATTGCGCGGGATACGTCCTTTGCGGATATCAGCATCACCTTTGAGGTATGGGTGCTGTTCGGCATTCTGCTGATCGTAAACAGCAAAACCCCGCTGGATTCCGCCCTGAAATGCTTTGTGTTCTTTTTGATCAGCCAGCCGCTTGTATATCTGGTGCAGGTGCCCTTCAACGACCGGGGCTGGGGCCTGTTCGTTTACTATCCGCCATGGTTTATCGGGACGCTGCTCACCTTACCCATGGGCTTTGTGGGGTATTATATGCGCAAAGAAAAATGGTGGAGCCTGCTGATCCTTGTGCCGATACTGGGGTTTGTGGGGTATCATTATATGGGCTTTTTTGGGGAAGCGATCTCCTTCTTCCCGAACCACCTGCTGAGCGCCCTGTTCTGCGCGGCCACAATGATCATTTACCCGCTCTTTATTTTCAAAGACAAAAAGCTCCGCTTTACCGGGCTTGGCGTAAGCATTGCGATCCTTCTGGTTACGTCCGTTCTCGCCCTTATCGGCGGAAGATCGACTTACGACACCACGATCCTGTCTAACGGCGGAAGCCTGAACGCAACATTCGACGACAGCTATTCCGCTTATCTGGAAGACGAAAGCTACGGCCGGCTGAAAATCGTTTATGAAGAGAATATTGAAGACTATATGCTGCAGGCTTCCTTTACCAAAACAGGCAAAACGAGAGTGGTTCTGGAATCCCCCGCCGGCGAAAAGCAGTATTTTGATATCGAAATCGGCAGAAATACGTACCATATTGAAAAAGCGGGCGGCACAGAAACGGCCGAGGCGACACAAGAAGGGGAAACAGAATGAAAACGATCCACACCGGCGGGATCTCATATATTCAGCCCGTGCCCGGCGACACAGCCGAATGGTATTACGGGATCGATCACGAAAACGGCGATCTGTACGACGCGGAAGAGCTGATCCGCGCCGGCGCCGCAGCGCAGGGCAACGCCCTGTGCCTGATCCGTTACCCCGAAGGCACGGTATACCGTCCGCTGCAGCGAACGCCCGGCGTATATATGGATACCCCCGTGTATTACGGGGGCGGCGTGTGTTTTCTTTGTGTGGATTTTATAAAAAAGACGATCCGTATTCTGCGGTTCGACTGCGATACGGCCGAAACCACCGGAATCGCCGCGCTGCCGCTGGAGCGCGCAAAGAACTGTTACAACCTGCAGCTGCACATATCTCCCCTTTGCCTGACGCGACAGGGCAACGAGGGCGTATTTGAGATTTTATGGCCGGAACGAACCGGCTTCGCCCTTCCCCCGCAGGAGAGCTTTTTTCTGCGGGACGGAAACACCCTGTATTTCAGCCGCTGGTACGAGACCGGCGAAGGCGCGGATTACCGCTATTGGGAAGAAATCACCGCCCGGGACCTGCAGGGAAACGAGATCGAAACCCTGCCCGGGGATCTGATGCTGATGCCGAACGGGGAGATTTGGCAATTGAGGTAAGAGTGAAGAGTGAAGAGTGGAGGAAGGGCTGCGCCCTTACCCGTATTATATAAGAACCTGCCGCTGCGCGTCAGAACCTTGTTATTCGCTTCGCTCATTAGAAGAACCTACCGCTGCGCGTCAGAACCTTGTTATTCGCTTCGCTCATTAGAAGAACCTACCGCTGCGCGTCAGAACCTTGTTATTCGCTTCGCTCATTATAAGAACCTACCGCTGCGCGTCAGAACCTTGTTATTCGCTTCGCTCATTATAAGAA
>CAMOVW010000351.1 GCA_946627725.1 uncultured Clostridia bacterium | reverse complement strand
AGTGGTGGGCAAATTCGGTGACGTCGAACAGATCGTTTGTGATCCTGCCCATGATCTGGCCGATCTTCGTATTTGAATAATAGGTATCCGATAGTTTTAGAAGATGATCGTAGGCGTCTGTTCGCATGTCGGTTTCCATCTTTGTGCCCATAACGTGCCCCTGATAAGCCATGTAATAAGCGGCCGCAGCGTCGATCACACGTAAAATAAGATAAAGACCGGCCAACCGCAGCACGACCTGCAGCGTAATAGCCGCAAGATTCTCCATGGCTGTGTTGGTTAAGTATTTTATGATTTGCGGGAGCACAAGTTCGGCGCCGCAGGTAAGACCGGCGCAAAATAAATCAAATACTATAACGCGGATGTAGGGTTTATAATATGGCATGAACCGCCGGATGAGCTCTTTTGCCGGACGCTCACGATCATATATGCCTGATTCGGTTTTTTTCATGATGATCTGCTCCTTCCCACATTTTATAAATTATATCGTATATCGGTTGTTTTGTAAATAATAACTTCGTGCTGTTTACAGGAAAAACGCAACAGTGCGATAAAGTTCTTTACTTTTTGAAATTTTTATTATATACTTTATTTTGTATTTATGTATTTTCACTTGGAGGGTTTTCAGATGAAGACGTCAAAAAGAATATTTGCGATTTTGCTTTCTGTTCTTCTGCTCGTCGGGACGCTGCCGTTAGGTGTGTCAGCTGCGCCGACGGAGGAAGGGGAATTGTTGCTTGCAACGGTATCCGATATACATTATTATCCGGAATCGCTTGCGAAGTATAAAGGCGAGGCCTTTTATTCCTATCTAAAAGGGGCAAACTGCGTTTACGACAACCTGAACGGCATCATGGAGTCTGCCTTCGATTCGCTGGCAAACGAGGTGAAAGAAAAAGGACTTAAGTATCTGGTCGCCTGCGGGGATCTTACCACCAACGGGGAATACGAAGGACATGTGGAGTTGGCGGAAAGATTCCGTAAGCTGGAAGCCGATACCGGTATTCAGGTGTTTGTGATCAACGGCAACCATGATATAAACAATCCCGACGGCGCGGATTTCTCTTATTCCGACGGGCTTAAACACGCCGCAAAACGTACTTCACCCATGGATTTTTATAATATCTATCATGAATTCGGTTTTGATCAGGCTGTGAGCAGTTTTTCCGCTCCGGATACAGGGAAGGCCGGCGCGCTCAGTTATGCGCTTAGCTTGGATGGTTATCGTCTGATCATGATCGACGCCGGTAAATATACTGCTGATAATACGGAAAAAAAGCAGGATCTGAAAGAAACCGGCGGCAATATTACGCCCGAAGTTCTCGAATGGGTAGAGTCCCAGGTTGAAGCAGCGAAAGAAAACGGTGAAACACCACTTGCTTTTACCCATTGGAACGCTTCCGAAATGAATTACCTGCACGGTGAGGTATTGCAGGGATTTGTGATCGATAACGGCTATAAACTGCAGGAGACCTTTGCCGATATGGGGATACATTATATCTTCAGCGGGCACCAGCATGTAAGCGATATCGACGTTACATATTCCGATGCGGGAGAACCGCTTTACTCCATCATTACGCCAACAATAACACAATTCCCGTATGCCTACCGTGAAACTGCATTTACAAAAAATGCCGACGGTACCGTTTCCGCCGTGTTTGACCAGATTGACTGCGACAACACAAAAATCGTAGAATCCGATAACGGCGCGATCTATATGCAGCCTTATCGCAACGCCGGTTTTTACCTTCAGTTTGGTAATGGATCGCCGGAAACATATATTTTGTGGCTTGTAAAAGGGCTGCTGTCTGGTTATATCGAAAAGATTCAGGATGAAGGCAGCGTTGTGGCGTTCCTGAAATCACAGTTCGGTTTTGACGTCAGACAAAAAATCGACGAGCTTTTGAACGGCGGGATACACGTTTCCGACGTCGATCTGATCACAGCGGACGATATTATGTCGTTTATTTATGATCTTGATCAGCAGATTATGGATACATTTGTTTATGATACGGACCGCCTTTGGAACGCATTGGAAAAAACGCTTCGTAATTTCCTGAATACAAAAGCATCGGATATTCCATGTACGAAGTTTATGGATGAATACGGCTTCGGCGATCCGTCGAAGCCCGGTACTCTCGGCGATTTGTTCTTCTCTGTAATGGTATATATGTACAGTGGAAATGAGGATATTTCCGATGATGCGTTTATGAATGACGTGCTGAAGAAAGTCGGAGAGCCTTCTTTTGTGGATCTGATCTTTGCCGCGGCGGAAGAGTATATTGTAGAGGATTTTCTTGTTGATGAGATTCTTGATCATCTTTATGTTCATCTGAATACGCTTTTCAACGGTCGTATTACATACGTCCCGATGTTCCTTCAGGTTGTTTATACGATATTTACCGGTTTCGCAAGATCGGATATCTTCAACGTGGGTTCTGTGAAAGATTTTATTGTAAAGCTCGTAGATTTCGGTCAGGACATCAATGCGGGTACGACATATAAGTTTCTTATAGAATATCTACTCAGTAAAAACATTCTGCAATACGGCAGCAGCGTGAAAGATGTTGTTTATTATTTCCTGAATCAATATTTTGATCAATCAAATAAAGAAGCTACCGCAGAGCAGATCCGAATCATTCTGGAAGGATGTGTTACGGATCAGGATCGGGATTGGGATGTTACATATTCCGATCGGAAAACGGCTGTAACCCCCACGCTTGAAGATATGCAGATCCCCGGGGACGTTGCGCTTCGTATTAATAATAACGAACTTACGGTTCATTGGATCACAAAGTATTCCGTTGAAGGTACGGATATTGAGATTTCTGAGAAGGAGAGCGGAGAGCGCGTTGCTTCCGGATTGATCAAAACGGAATCTGCGGAGGATACTTATACGGGATTTGGGTTTAACTTCGGTTCCTTCGGCATTCTGCCCTATACAAGAGATATCAATACGCATACCGCCGTTGTGAGCGGATTGGTTCCCGGCAGCACCTATGTTTATCGTATCGGCGACGCTGAGAAAGGATTTTGGAGCGAGCCTGCTGAAATCCTGATCCCCCGGACGTCAGCCGAGAGCTTTTCGTTCCTGTATATGAGTGATTATGCCGCTTCTACAGCGGCAAACGCAGATCGGTTTGCAACTGTGTTTTCCACCGCTGTAAAAAATGAGAAAAATGCGGAATTTGCGGTGCTCGGCGGTTCATCCGTGCTGAACGGGAAAGATGATACGCAGTTCTCGTCTGTGATCAACGCCGCGGCGGATTCTTTCGCGCACATGCCTATCTGGTACGTGCCCGGTTCCGCAGACATAGCCG
>CAMOVW010000350.1 GCA_946627725.1 uncultured Clostridia bacterium | reverse complement strand
CCGCCTGAATCGCGGCAAGCTCGTGTATGCCGGAACGGGGGATCTTGTTTACAGGCCGCCAGTTGATCACGGATGGGGTACTCTCCATCATATAAAACGGTTTGCCGTTCTTCATGCTGCGGAAAATATCATGCGCAAAGGCGGTTTCCACCGCTGTGGAGAGTAAGTCCGGCGCGGTCCATTCCGGATAATTATCCCACGATATCAGATCCATGTCGGCTGCCATCCGCTGATAATCGATGCCTGTGTAAAAGCGCATCATGTTTGTTGTGATCGGGATATCCGGCGTGATCTCACGTAAAGGGGCGATCTCGTTATTGTAAAACGAGATATGCTGATCCGTTACAAATCTGCGCCAGGCAAGTTTAAGCGCGGGCACGTGGTTTTCTCCGCGGAATTTCGGCGAACTGATCTGATCAAAAGAATTGAACCGGTGGCTCCAGAAGCCGTTCCACCATTTGAAATTCAGCTTCTCAATATCGTTGTCGTATCCTTTTTTCAGCCATGCGCGGAACGCTTTCTGACACAGCTCGCAATGGCATTCGCCGCTGTATTCGTTGGATATATGCCACATGAACAGGGCAGGGTGGTCTTTATAGCGCTCAGCAAGAATTCGGTTGATCTCACGAACCTTTTCTCTGTATTTTGGCGAGGTGAGGCAGTGGTTGTGCCGAACGCCGTATTCGTTGCGAATCCCCGTTTCTTCAACCCGCAATACCTCCGGGTATTTTTCGGCAAGCCATGGCGGGCGGGCGCCGGAGGGCGTGGCAAGGATCGCCTTTTTTCCGTGTGCTGCCAATTTGTCCATGATCTCATCCAGCCAGCCGAAGTTGTATTTTCCTTCTTCCGGTTCAAGAAGCGACCATGCGAAGATGCCGACCGTGGCGCTGTTGACGCGGGCAAGATCCATCAGGCGCATATCCTCATCCCAGATCTCTTTGCTGTCGATCCACTGGTCCGGGTTATAATCGCCGCCGTGAATGATATGATCATAATACCGATCTTTCATGTTTTATCCCTTTCTTCTATCAAAAAAAGCCCGAGTTGAATCGGACTTTTTTTGTAAACAATAATGTGGATTAAGCAGCAACGGCAACTGAGGTGATGTGGGGGTTGGCGCCGTTGTACCAATAAAGGAAGCCTTCCAGATCGACCACGTCGCCGATGTTCAGCTTCTCTACTGCTTCATAAGCGGGAGTGCCGTCCGCGGTGAGATAAGATTCGATGTAGAATTCATAAACCTGATTATCCTTGGATACTTTAAGGATAATATCATCGCCAACGGAATCACCTTTGTAGGTAAAGGGAACATCTTTGCCTTCACCATCCTGAGATGCTGCAACAGTAAGGCCTTTGAAGGATACAAATTCGTTCATATGATTAATAAGCTCATCGGTGCCGAGGAGGTTTGTCACATCCACAGGTTGCGCAATATAGTTGCCTTCAAGGATTTCAAAAGTTGCATCTGCAATTTCGATTTCTCCTTCGAAATTCGCTTTGTAACCGGTTACCTTGATTTTTGTGCCGGGGGTAAGCAGAGCATTTTCTTCTTCGGAGCAGCTCATTTTGTAAATGAAATAAGCGCCGTCCTCACTCTGTGCATAAACAGTTAATGTGTTGTCCCACCAGCTTTGTTTTGCCTGAACATAGGTTTCAACGCAAACTTTGGTGTTCAGTTCGGCTGCATCATATTCAGCGTGGGTCATTACAGGAACTTCAGCATTGACGTCCTTCTTGTCAACGTTTGCCGGATCGGTGGTGGCGGGGTTCGCCGGGTTCGTGGGTTCGGTGTCTTTTTTACCGCCGCATGCAGCAAGCGCAAACACCATGGTAAGAACAAGAACAAGTGCAAGAAACTTTTTCATGATTTGTCTCCTTTTGATGTTTTGATAATTTGATTTTTATCTTGGTCATTATAGTAAAGTTTTTTTGTAAAATCAAGAGTTATTACAATTTTGTTTCCTTTTCTTGCCGATTGTTTTTGCTATGGTGATGATTCCCATCAAAATCCATATACCCGCAAGGGAAGACAGAAGTATCACGCTTGCTTTCGGCAACGGCCCGAGATCTGTTGCTGCGCCTGAAGATGCATTTGTCTGTATCTGGTCCAGCCGGTAAAGGCTTTGTACATCCTTGAACATCTTTTCTATGTATTCTTCATTTACTGTTTCTTTTCGTATAATCGATTTCGATACGTTTTCTATCAGTTGGCCGGCTGCGTCCCGCAGAGATGCGGAGCCATTGAACACCGGCGTAACAAACGTATTGTTGATATTATTCAGCAGCAGTTTTGATGCTTCTATTTTTACATCATAATAAAGATCCTGATCTTCGCCCGCTCTGGAAAGATAATCCTGATATTCCGCGGATTCCTGCGCCTTTTTCGTAACGGGAATATAGCCTTCGGTCTGCGCATAAGCGATTTGAACTTCGTTGGTGAGCAAATACTGCATAAACAGCCAAGACGCCAGCACCTCGCCCGGGTCTTCTTTGTTAAAAATGCATACGCTCGGGCCCTGCGATATCATTTGGGGAGAAGCGGGGTCGAACTGGGGGATCGGCCTTACGGCGATTTCGTAATCCACTTTTGCGTCTTCGCTGATATCCGCATGCGGAGCGGCTTTTCCCATCCATGTGGCGCCGGCAGTGGAATCCACCGCAAACAGACATTGCCCCGCGTTTAAGAAGTTGCCCGGATAGCTGGAAATCTTAAATGTGGAGAATGCGCCGTTTTTCACATGATCTGCAATTGTAAACAGCAGCTCCTTCGTGTCGTCGTTAAACAGAAGAACGTCGCCGTTTGCCGTTGAATAATCCGCCTTCTTTTGCCGCAGCATCTGAATCATCATGTTATCGGTGGATTTATAGATGAAGGGGATCATCGTTTTCTGGCCGTTCACAAGGTATGTGCCGTTTGCGTCCTTTTTCGCTGCCGCGTCGGAAGCCTCCCATATAAAATCCCATGTGATCTCATCCGGCAGGGTGTATCCCAGTTTCTCAAGCATGGTTACGTTGATGTAAAGCGCTTCTGTAGAGCGCATGTAGGGGACGGCGTAATGCGTGCCGTTAATCGCGCATTAGTTCAGAAACTTATCGATCATCTCATCGGAATCAGGTCCGTCGTAACGCAGCTCGGAACCGCCGAAGCCGAAGCGTTCATCGGTAAACAGTGCATCCAGCGGTACAACAACGTTGGTTCCCGTGAGATAGGTTGCGATATGATCCGGATAGCTGATGCATACGTTCGGCGTGGTATCGGTGGCGATGTTTGTGATCACGTCGTTGTATATTTTGCCGTAATCAATATACAGGCGCAGATTGACGGTGATA
>CAMOVW010000349.1 GCA_946627725.1 uncultured Clostridia bacterium | reverse complement strand
CTTGAGGCCCATCCCGGTACCACCGGCAGCCTCGGCTGCGCCATCAGCGAGGCCGTGGAAGTGGCCGTGAGCAGCGAAGGCTACCGCTACGTGCTGGGCAGCGTGCTGAATCAGGTGCTGCTGCACCAGAGCGTGATCGGCCTTGAGGCCAAAGCCGCGCTGGATAAATACGGTATTAAGCCGGACGTGATCATCGGCTGCGCCGGCGGCGGCAGCAATCTGGGCGGCCTGATCGCTCCCTTTATGGGCGAAAAGCTGCGCGGCGAAGCGGATTATCAGATCATCGCCATTGAGCCCGCCTCCTGCCCCAGCTTTACCCGCGGCGTGTTCGCTTACGATTTCTGCGATACCGGTATGGTTTGCCCGCTGGCAAAAATGTATACGCTGGGTTCCGATTTCATCCCCTCTGCCAACCACGCGGGCGGTTTGCGTTACCACGGCATGAGCCCCGTGCTCAGCCAGCTGTACGACGACGGCTATATGGAGGCCAGAAGCGTGGAGCAGACCAAGGTGTTTGAAGCCGCCGAGCTGTTTGCCCGTGTGGAAGGCACTCTGCCCGCCCCCGAGAGCAGCCACGCCATCCGAGCCGCCATCGACGAGGCCCTGAAGTGCAAAGAGACCGGCGAAGAGAAGACCATCCTCTTCGGCCTGACCGGCACCGGGTATTTCGATATGGTAGCCTACGAGCAGTTCCACGACGGCAGAATGACCGATTACATCCCCACCGACGAAGAGCTGGCCAAATTCCGCGCCAACCTGCCGAAGATGGATTGATCCCCCTCTGTTCAGAACAAACCGAAAGGACGCCGTGCGGCGTCCTTTTGTGATCCGTACGGAGCGGCGATAAAAGCCGTTCGCCGTTTGCCGTTCGCAAGAATCACAGAATCCGCAATGAGGCGCGGCGCCGGATCGTAGGGCGGCATTTTATGCCGCGTTAATTATTGTGTCTGCGGGGTTCGTTTTGTTAATGCGATCAGCTGTATCAGACACAATAATTTTATAATCAATATAACCTTATTTTGAAAACCTGAAGTACCGCAACCCGCTTTTTTACCTTGTTGATATAAGGTACGCGCCTGCGGCGCAATTGAAAATTACAAAAGGATGCAAGCTGGTCATGTCAACGAAAATATGTTCCGTCCTTTTGTAATTAACGCGGCATGAAATGCCGCCCTACCGTTTGTCGTCCCCACCGCATTGCAAACGCTCAGATATCTTGCGAACGGCGAACGGCGAACAGCGAACGGCGTTTATCGCGCACAAAAGCAAACACGCCGTGTTTTCACACGACGTGTCTGCTTTGAGGAGATAATTTATGAAGAAAAACGAGTAAGCAATTACTGATTACATTTCATAGTATATGCGGGTTTGCTTAAATAAAACTTAATTTTTATAAGAAAATATTATAATTTCAGTGAAATTTTTCTGTTTTGGCGCATCTGCCCGCCGTTTATCGCCTGCCCTCTTGTTTTATGGGCGGGCGGTGTGTTATACTTAATACGGTATTTTATAAAAAAGGGGCGAACCGGATGTACGAAAAGTTTGATCTGCTTGAAAGCGCGCGGCTGGTGCACCATTACATTACAAACATGGTGGATCCCGCGTATGACAATCTGCCTTACTGGCTGCTTTTGCCGAACAAAAAACCGGCGGAGGCCGCGCATTGCCGTGTGGACGACGCCGAGCTGGTGGGCTCTTGGTATGAGGGACTTTGCTGCTGTATGCAGATCCTCGGTACCGACGCCGGTGACGACGTAAAGCAGAGCCTGCGCCGCCACCTGATGAAAAGCTGGGGCGAGCACGGTCTTCGGTTCTGCGAGCCCTACCCCTGGACCCATACGGTGCACGCGTCGTTTCATGAGATGGGCTATATTCTGCCCGCCATGAACCTGATCACGGAGGAATATCCGGAGGACGCCCTTGCGGAAGAGCGCACGGCGGCGCTGGTGCGGGGGATGCGTTCGCTGGTGATCGAGCGCAAGGTGCGCACCTTCTGGAGCGGCGATTCCGAAGAGCCGGAGCCGGTATACGAATTCCCCAACGACGTTTATCTGAAATACGGCGGCTTTGATCTCACCCGCCATACCGGCAGGGGAGAGCAGCCCATCCGCAACGCCGTGGCGCTGCTGGCGCTGGTACGCCGCTGGGAACTGAAGGGCGACGAAGTGGCGCTGGATCTTGCCCGCGGCCTTGCCAACCACGTGCTGGGGGTATCACGCTACTTTAACTATAAAATGGAGTTCTTCGGCCACGTGCATTCCGCCGTGTGGTTTGCCGCCGGCATCATAAAGCTGGGCCGCCTTACCGAAGACCGGCGTTATATCGAAAAAGGCAAGGGAATCTTCGATTACGCCCTTTCGCTGTCCTCCTCCTTCGGCTGGCTGCCGGAATACGCCCAGTGGCACCCCATAGAAGAGGAGCACTGCGAAACCTGCTGCATCAAGGATATGATCGTTGGCGCGCATGAGCTGATCCAATGCGGGTATACGGAATACTGGGACGTGATGAACCGCTTTGCCCGCAACCAACTGATGGAAAATCAGGTGCGTTATACCGGTTACGTCACCTGCGACAATACGCTGCCGGACGCGGACGGCGTTACCTACCACGAGATCGATCGGCGTATGGTGGGCGGCTTTACCGGCGGCAGCGAGCCCAATTCCATCTCTCTTACCCGCTTCCGCTCCATTGCGGGCTGCTGCGTGGGCACGGCCCCCGTGGCGCTGAAAACCGTATGGGACGACGCCGTAACAACCGAAAACGGTATGCTTACCGTGAATATCCCGCTGGATAAAGAGACCGACGCCTACCGCCTGTGTTCCGCCATCCCCAATGAGGGGCGCGTGGCGATCACGGTGAAAAACGGCGGCAGAGCGGGCTTCCGCCTGTACGGTTGGATGGAATCCCCCGTGCTGCTGAAAAACGGCACTGCAATCGAAAATTGCGCCGAAAACGGAATCCTTGCAGCCGAGGCCGCCCCCGGTGATACGCTGGAGCTGCGCTTTCACATGGAAACGCGCCGCCATGCCGAAACGGTGCGCGGTACGGAATATACCGTATTCACCCGCGGCTGCGACGTGGTAGAACTCTCGCCCCCCGGCGAGCATATCCGCCTGTATCAGCGGGATCTGAGCAAGCCAAAGGTTTACCCTGCCCCCGAGGACGTGGAATATACCGGCGCCGCCAACTACGGCCCCACCCAGCAGGGCGCGAAAAAAGGTTGAGAGGGGGCGCGCGCCGCAGGCGCATATCGCGAAAAAAATAACGATGATGCTGTCAAATTGCAGTTTTGCGAGGCGAAGCCTCGCAGTGAAATCCGTTCCTTCGGAAC
>CAMOVW010000348.1 GCA_946627725.1 uncultured Clostridia bacterium | reverse complement strand
CTTTCCAGCGAATAGAGCAGCATCTCGCGCACCGGCGAAAGCGGCCCTTCGCAGGCGGGCAGCCCGGCGAATACGGTTTCTTCTATTTTACGGCGCATGAGCGCCTCGGTTTCATTCGTCATTGCCGCTATCCTCCGCGGCGGAAAGCTGCGTGATCTTCAGTTCCGCGTCTTTGAGCGCTTTATTGCAGAAGGCGGCGAGCTTGGCGCCCTCTTCAAACAGCTTTACGGCTTCATCCAGCGTAACGCCGCCCTTTTCGAGCGCGGCCACGATCTCTTCCAGCCGTTTTACGGCGGTTTCATATTGCAGTTGTTCCATTTCGTTTTCCTTTCGTAACTTGGGTCACATCACAGGTAAGGGTACCGTCCCCCAGAAGGACCTTTACGGTATCGCCCGCGGCGACGTCGTCAGCGCCGCCGAGCACCTTTCCGTCTTTTTCAACGGCGGCGTACCCGCGCAGGAGCACGTCCAGCGGATTCAGTTTTTTCAGCGCGGTAACGTCTTTTGTAAAGCGCAGCTTCTGCGCGGCAATACAGGCCTCGGTAAGGCTGCCCAGTTTTCGCCCGGCCTCGGCGGCGCGATCCTTTTCTTTGCGCAGCGCGGTTTCGGTTTGCTGCCGCAGGGCCGCGGCGAGAAGCTCCAGCTTATGCCGGTCCGCTTCAAAAAAACCGGCGGCGTCGGCAAAAGAACGGCGTGCGGAGAGCACGTCAAACGACGCGCGTTTTTCGGCGAGAATGTTTTTATACGCGGCAAAAAGCGCGTTTTCAAGGGAAGAGGCGCGGTATGTGAGCTCGTATATATCGGGAGTGGCAAGCTCGGCGGCGGCGCTGGGCGTGGGCGCCCGCAGATCGGCAACGAAATCGCTGATGGTAAAATCCGTTTCGTGCCCCACGGCGCTGATCACCGGGATGCGGCTCTCATAGATAGTATAGGCAAGGGATTCATCGTTAAAGCACCACAGGTCTTCGGCGCTGCCGCCCCCGCGGCCGACGATGAGCACGTCCGCAAGGTTTCTTCGGTTGAATTCTTCGATCGCATCCGCGATTTCACCGGCGGCGGCGTTGCCCTGCACCGTTACCCCCGCCACAATCACCTCGCACAGGGGATATCTGCGGCGGATGATATTCAGCACGTCCTGAAGCGCGGCCCCGTTGGGGGACGTGATCACGCCGATGCGCTTCGGGAAGGCCGGGATCGGTTTTTTATGGGCGGGATCGAACAGGCCCTTCTCCCCCAACCGCTTTTTGAGCTGTTCAAAGGCCACGGCCAGCGCCCCGGCGCCGTCCGGCTGCAGTTCGCGCACGTAGAGCTGGTAGACGCCGTCCCGCTCAAACACGGATACCCTGCCTACCGCCAGCACCTTCATGCCGTTTTCGGGCTGAAAGCGCAGGCGGGAGGCCTCCCGCGCGAACATCACCGCCTTGATGGCGGAGGAATCGTCCTTCAGCGAAAAATAGAGATGCCCGCTGCGGTAATGGGGCGAGAGATTGCTGATCTCCCCCGAGAGGATCACCGAAGCGAAGCTCAGATCGCTGTCGAACATTTTTTTGATATAGATATTGAGTTGTGAAACGGTAATAACAGGTAAATTCATTTTATATCAGAGCGTTCCCAGAAACGCAAGCCCGGCGGCGTTATCGGAGGCAAGTCCGTTTTCGGCGAACACCGCGCCGTAACGGGCGGAAAAGCGCTCCCGCAGCAGCGTATTGGAGGTGACGCCGCCGGAAAACACCAGCGGCAGATCTTTGTATTCTTTTTGCAGCGCATCGGTCATTTCTTCCAGCGCGCGGCAGATATATAAGATGCAGTAACGGGCGATATCCGCAGGGGGCTGCCCGGCTTTGAACATGGCTTCGCACTGATTCTGCACCCCGGAGAGGGAGCAGCAGCCGTTTTTGACGCTGGGTCTGATATGAAAGCTGCTGTCGCTTTCGCGGCTGAGGGCGTCCAGCGCCGCCCCCGCGGGGAACGGCAGCCCCAGCATACGGCCGACCCGGTCTATGGCCTGCCCGGCCTTCAGATCCAGCGAGCCCGCCTTTTTTTCGGCGGTAAAGATCCGCCCGGCGCAGGGGCGCACATACACGGCCTCGGTGGTGCCGCCGGAAACGTGGAACGCGAGAAACGGCCGTTCCAACAGATCGGCGCGCTTTGCGCTCCAGAGCACCGCGGCGATATGCCCCGCCTGATGAGAGAAATACCGCACCGGCACGCCCATGGCGGCGCCGATGCTGTCCGCCGTGCCCCTGCCAACGGTAAAGCAGGGCATATAAGAGCCCTCATGGTCGCATGGGGATACGGACACGGCGATCTGCCCCGGGCGGAGGGACGTTTGCGAGAAGACCTCTTTGATCAGCCCGGGCAGCGCCTGCGTATGCTGAAACACCGCCTCGCTCTGCCTCAGGCCCACCTCGCCCGCCTTTACCTGCAGCAGGCGGCGGCAGGAGATCATTTGATCCGTTTCGCCGTGATACAGCGCGGCGGAAGTGGTATAGTTGCTGGTATCGATACCGAGAGCGGTCATTGCGCCTGCCCCGCCCGCACGGCGCTGCCGAGCACGCCGTTGATGAAGGAGGCGTCTTTTTCCACGGCATATTTTTTCGCCAGCTCAACGGCCTCGTTCACGGTAACGGAAGCGGGAACGTCGTCCATATAGATCAGCTCCGCAAATGCCAGCCGCAAAATAGCCAGAGCGGGCTTTGAGAGACGCTCGATCCGCCAGTTTTTGAGATACTTTTTGATCTCTTCGTCAATGGCGGCAACGTTGCCCACGGCGGCGGTATACAGCGCCCGGGTAAAGTCGTCGATCTCGAACAACTCGCTGTCCGCGGCAAACTCCTGCATATCCGCAAAGGAATACTCGGGGTTGAAAATATTTTCAAAAAGCAGAATAAACGCGCTTTCGCGTGCCTGTGATCTTTTCATATCATATCTCCGTTAAAAAAAGGTTAAACGCTTTCTATAAACCGGGCAAAGGCGGCGCGGCCGGCTTCATCGCGCTTGTAAACGCCGGCGTGCTCCAGCACGGTGGCAAACACAAGGCCAACCTCGTCCTGCACGATCTTATTCACGTTTTCTTCGGTAATGGCGGGGTATTTCGCCCGCAGCGCTTCTCCCCACGCGGCGTGGGATGCGGTAAGAGGATCGGCGGAGAGGTCCGCGCCGGAGACAAGCGCCGCTTCAACGGCGGCAAGCTCATTCTTCAGGCGGGCGGGCAGCACGGCAAGGCCCATGACCTCGATGAGGCCGATATTCTCTTTTTTGATATGGTGCAGCTCAGCATGGGGATGATAAACGCCCAGCGGGTGCTCTTCGGTAGCGATATTATTGCGCAGCACCAGATCGATCTCGTAATCGCTGCCG
>CAMOVW010000347.1 GCA_946627725.1 uncultured Clostridia bacterium | reverse complement strand
GACGCCGAGCGTGGTTTGTTCCCTCGATGCGGCAGCCGCCGTATTCGCTTTGGGAGCGATATTTTTTTTCATAAAAAACCAACCTTGCCAATATATATAAAAATGAAAGCGGTTTATTGTTCAATGCGCTAATAGTATAGCGGAAAACGGTGCTTATGTCAATAGAAACGTCCAAACAAAAAGAATTGTCAACACAGGAAAACAGCGGTCCGATCAACGCCGACGCCTTTAACAACGCCATGCGGCTGTTCCCGCCGGCTGCGGCGGAGATTCTGCGATCCTGCGCAGGGCAGGTGCGCGGTACGGTTGAGGAGATCAGGGTATACGCCGGTAAAGCGATGGTACTGCGCACCAATACGGGCCCGCGCTTTTGCCTGCGCAGCGGCGCGCTTTCGTCTTATGTATGTTCGGGCATGTATATCCCGGGGCAAAACGAACTGGAAAAACTGGTAAACGCGGCTGCCGACCATGCGCTGTTTCTGAGGGAGAAGGATTTGCGCAGCGCGTTTCTTACCGCCCATGGCTGCCGCGTGGGAATCTGCGGTTTTTCGCCGGAGGGCAAGTTGCTGCCCGGCGGGATCTGCTCCGTAAACGTAAGGCTCCCCTTTCCTGCGCCGCTTTATACGCCGGATCCGGCTCTGGTCAGGCTGCTGGGCGAAACCGACGGTCTGCTGGCGGCGGGGCCGCCGGGCTGCGGCAAAACCACCTTTCTAAAAAAATGCGCCGCGCTGCTTGCGGGCAAAGCCTTGGGATGGCGCAGCGTGGCGGTGATCGATGAGCGGGGCGAATTTTATTCTGCGCTGCAGGCGGACCCGCAGGTGATCACTGCGGATATATTGCAGGGAACGGATAAAGCCGCAGGCATACAAACCGCGCTGCGTCTGTTCTCTCCGGAATACATTATATGCGACGAGATCGGAAACGGGAATGAAACCGCCGGTATGCTGGAGGGCATGAACTCCGGCGTAAAGTTTTTTGCCAGCATCCACGCGGGCAGCTCCGCACAGCTGTTTCGCAGGCCGCAGTTTACGGCGCTGTGGGAGGCAGGCGTATTCCGCCACATCCTTTTTTTATCGGCGCAGCGACGGGGCCGGGTGGAGAAGATCATTTGCCGGAAGGAGGAACCGCAATGAAATATGCGGCGATGCTTTGCATTTGCCTTTCTGTTGCGGGGGCGGGCGTGGCCGCCTCCGCCCGCAGCCGGAGGCGCGTTGAAACGTTGGAAGGGATCGCAGCCTTTTTTGAATCTATGGCGCTTTCCGCCGGGATGTTCGGCGGCGAGATCGGAGCGCTGCTTGCCCACTGCGAAAACACTGTTCCGGCGGCAAGGGCGTTTCCCGCGGCGCTGCACGAAGGCCTTTCACACGGGGAGGATATTGAAAGCGCATGGAAAAATGCCGCGCAGCGCTGGCCCGAGGGGCGGCTGCTGACCCCGGAAGAGAACGCTCTGCTTGCCTCCTTCGCCGGGGTGTTTTCAAGCCGCTCCATGGAAGGGTTCCGTGAGAACTGCGGCGCTTATCGGGCGCGGTTTGCGGAAATGCACCGGGATGCCAACGAAAAAAACAAAAAAACCGGTAGGCTCTACGCTGCCTTCGGTTCGCTGTTTGCGGCGCTGCTGCTGATCATTCTGTTATAACGGGAGAAACCATGGATATTGAGATCATTTTCAGAATCGCGGCGGTGGGGCTGATCGTGGCGGTGCTCAATCAGGTGCTGGCCCGCTCCGGCAAAGAGGAATACACAATGCTTGTAACGCTGGCGGGGCTGATCGCGGCGCTGATGCTGGTGCTGCCATATATCAGCACGCTGTTCGGTTACGTGCGTTCGGTGTTCGGGCTGTGATTTTCAAGCTGCTGGGCATTGCGGCCGCCGAGATCGTTATATACGCGCTGCTGCGCCGTATCCGCCCCGAATTTGCCGTTCTTTCGGAAATTGCAGCCGCGGCCCTCGTCTTTTTTACGGTGGCGGGGGAACTGGGCAGCGTGAAAGCCTTTTTTGAAGAAACCGTAAACGCCTCCGGAACGGGCTCTGCCTACGCAGGGATCCTGCTTAAAATACTGGGCACGGCGCTGATCACCCAATTTGCGGCCGACGCCGCCAGAGACAGCGGCCAGAGCGCCCTTGCGGAGAAGATAGAATTTGCGGGAAAGCTGCTGATGCTCTCCCTCGCGCTGCCTGTGCTGAAGGCTGTGCTGCAGCTGATCACGTCGCTTTCAAACGGATTATGACAAAACGGATTTTAGTGTTTCTCTTCTGTGTTTTCGGCGTCGCCCTATGGGCAAGCTCCGTATACGCGGCGGATACGCCGGAGGATTTTGGTTCCCTTTACACCGACGTATTCTCTTCGCTGGACGAAGAGACCCGCGCGTTGCTGGAGCAGATCGGCGTAAGCGATACGGATCTGTACACGATGCTCTCGATCTCCCCCGGCAGCCTGTTTTCGGTTTTCAAGGGGCTGTTCGGCACGGCGCTGGCAGACAAAGCCGGGGCTATGGGCGCATGCATTATGATCATACTGCTACTGCGGCTGGTATCTTCTTTTCTCACCTCCGCCCCCGTAAAGGACGCCGCGCAGCAGCTGGGCGGAATGATGCTGGCGTTTGTGCTGATCACCTATTCCGCCGGTATCGCCGAGGGATGCGTACAGGCGATACTGCTCACAAAAAACTTTATGCTTGCGCTGATACCGGCGCTGGGAGCGGTGATGGCGTTTTCGGGAAATCCGGTCAGCGCGGCGGGGGTCAACGCCATGGTATTTGCCTTCGGTGAGGGAGTAAGCGTGGTGTTTGCGGATCTGATCGTGCCGGTCACCGCGGCGGGCGCGGCCCTCGGATGCGCCTCCGCCCTCAGCCCCGTGGGCGGGATCGACAAATTTGCCGCCATGCTGCATAAAGCCGCCATATGGATCGTTGCGTTTACGGCGGGCATTTTTGTTGCGGTGCTGAACGTGCGGGGCATTCTTGCAGGGGCTGCGGACGGCGTGGCGGCAAAGGGCCTGAAATTTGTGATCAGCGGCATTCCCGTGGTGGGCTCCGCCATCGGCGAAGCCCTCGGATCTCTGCGCGCGGGGCTGGGCGTGATCAAAAACGGCGTATCGATCCTCGGCGTGCTGGCTGTGGTATGCATCAATCTGCCGCCGCTGTGCGCGCTGCTGATATGGAAGCTGATGCTTTTTGCGGTATCCTTTACGGCGGAGCTGTTCGAGATCAAGAAGATACCCGGTTTTCTTTCGGTATTCATAAACGTTTTCAACGTACTGATCGCCGTAACCGTATTCCATATGTGCGTGTTCGTGATCTCGCTGGCAATGGTGGTGATGGCGAAAGGAGGGTAAATTATAATTTGTCGCTCGGTGCGACAAATTATAAAGTGAAATTTTTTTGC
>CAMOVW010000346.1 GCA_946627725.1 uncultured Clostridia bacterium | reverse complement strand
TTATAAAATTATTGTGTCTGATACAGCTGATCGCGTTCACATAGCTGAACCCGCAAACACAATAATTAACGCGGCATGAAATGCCGCCCTACCGTTGCGTCACCGAACCTTATCGCGGAGGCTGAGATTCTTGCGAACGGCAAACGGCGAACGGCGAACGGCGTTTATCGCGCAAAGTGCGCGATAAATTATAATTTGTAAAATCCACAAAAACCAAAATCCGGCCTGCTTCGCGCGTTGAAGCAGGCCGGAAAAGCTTATTTTATTTCGGCGCGGGCATATTGCCTGTGCTCTTAGTTGCCGCTGATCTTATTGAACAGATCCTTGATGGCCTTGAACATGCCGTGGATCGCGTACAGGAACTTGGCGAACCAGGAGGTGCCGTGGCGTTTGCCGCAGTATTCGCAGATCTCGCCGCCGGCTTCTTCGATCTCGGCAGCCTCGGCTTCTTCAATGGTCATGCCGCAGTTGGTGCAGGTGCCGTCCACAAAGTTGTGGCCGAGGGCGGGAGCCATTTCGGTGTAAGAGCTGCCGCAGCCGTTGGCGCAGGTGTAAAGCACGATACCGGGCAGCACGCAGGTGGGCGCTTCGGTGATCTCGGGCCGGTAATCGTGGCCGGTAGGCTCAACCACGGTATCGGCCTCGGCGATCTCGGCGGTGCAGGCCTCGTCGCTGAACAGCCTGCCGCAGGCGGTGCATACGTAATACTCGGTGTTGCCGGCAACCTCGCAGGCGGGGTCGTTCGCCTTTACCTGATAGGGGGTGTGGCCCTTGGCGGGAACCACGGTATCGGCAAGGGTGATCTCGGTGGAACCGGAAGCGTACTTATAAAGGCGGTCGCAAACCTTACAGGTGTAATACTGGATGTTGCCGTCTTCGGTGCAGGTAGCGGCCTTGGCGGGAGTCTTGGTCATTTCGTGCTTGGGATAGGCCACGGTTTTGGAGAAGGAGATCTCGTTTTCGCCGTTTGCGTCGGTGAAATATCTGCCGCAGACTTCGCAGGTGTAATACTCGATGTTGCCCTTGGTGCCTTCGCCCAGGCAGCTGGCCTTAACTTCTTCGGTTTTGGTAAGGGTATGGGCTGCGGGGATCGCAATCGCATCCTCGGCAAGGTCGTTGAGGTCGGCGTCCACAAATTTTACGGTTTCGCCGGTGTCCTTATCTTTTACAATGTAATATTCAACGTTGCCGTCTTTGGTGCAGGTGGCTTCTTTGCGGGCCACCTTAACCAGCGTATAGGGGGCGCTGATCACGGTATCGGCAAGGTTGATCTCGGTTTCGCCGTTTTCATCGGCAAAGTATTTTTCGCATACGGGGCAATACCAGTAAGCGACGTTGCCGTCTTCATATTCGGTGGCGTCTTTTGCAGCGGTGGGTTCCAGCTCGTGGCCGGCGGCCTCGATCACAAGGGCTGCGATCTGTTCGGCGGTGGCTTCTGCGCCGTCAATAAAGATCTTGCCGCAGTTTACGCACTTCTGATAGGCTTCGCTGCCGTTTTCGGTGCAGGTGGCTGCAACGGCTGCAACGTCCTTCACGTCATGATCGCTTACGGTGATGGGGGCGGTTGCGCGGGTGTTGGCGGCGGCACAGCGCACTTCAAGGGTGGCTTCGCCGGGCGCAACGGCGGTAACGGTGCCGTCGGCGTCCACCGTTGCAACGGAGGTATCGGATACCGTAAAGGTAAGCTCGGCGGAATCGGGATCAACCGTAAGGTAATCGTTGGCGGAAATCGCAACGCCGGTGCAAAGCTGCAGATCGTCTGCGCTGATGGTAACGGTTTCGCCTGCCACATAATTCTCGGTGTAGGCCTTGATGCGGGCCACGCCGCGCTCCGCCATGGAAGAGAGCTCGCCGGAGCCGCCGATGAAGTAAGAGGAATCCTCTTCCCAGGTAGCGTTGTTCACGAACCAGTTGTTGGTGTGGTTATCATATTTATCGTAAGAGATCACAACGGGCTTATCGGCGGTGATCGCCACGGCAAATTTCTCGCCTGCGGTAAGCGGCACGGCGTTCGCCAGCTCTATGGTATACATACCCGCATACGTGGTAACGCCTTCGGTATGGGCGGATGCGATAGGCTGCCAGGTGCTGAACGCGCTGTTTTCGCCGGGGTTCGCGTAGATATCCACGCTGTAGTTAACGTTGGTATCCTGCGGGAACACCACGCTCACGGCCTTAAGCAGCTCGCTGCCCTTGGCGGTGAATTTATTTACGGCGCCAAGCACCTTGGCGGAGGGAGAATACATATTGCCGCCGTCGAAGAAATAGTTGTTGTCGTAAGCGTCGGCCTTCTGCATGATGGCGATAAAGGAGGTATCTTCAATGCTCTTATCTTCGTAAGAAAGCCAGAAGTAACCGCCCATGCCCCAATTTGCGCCCCAGGAGTTGCGGATCAGCCACGCGCCGGGGTTTTCGGGCTTGAGCTCGCCGAAATTATCTACGGCGTAGTTATCGTCCCAGCCCACGATGGAAACCGCGTGGTTGGAGGAGCCGGCATGATTATCGCCGGAGAAGAAAGCGTACGTTTCGCTGTTGAAGTAATCGTCGTCGTGATAATAAGAAACCGTAGCCGCGCCGTTTTCCATAATGGCGGCCTTCAGCTCGTCGGCATTCTCCTGATTATTGATGGCGTAGTAGCCCTTTACGATATAATCGTTATAATCGGAGGCAAGGGAAGCGTCCCAATCGCCGTTCAGCGCGGAAACGTTGCTGCCGTAAGAGCCGTAGGCGAAATTGTCGTTATCGGCTTCGGAAGCGAGGCCGTTCCAGTGAGAGAGAACGTTCATGGCGTAGTCGAAGCGGCCGCCGTCGATCAGATCGCCGTCGTTGCGGTAGCTGCCTTCGCCTTCGGTGATGTTGCCGAGAGGATCGACCGTGGGATGATACATATAGTAGATGAGCTGCATCTCGGAAAGATCGATATCGGCAGGATCAACGCCGAACTGGGTGATGATGTTGCTCTCTGCGGTTGCCAGCGTGGAGAAGGCCCAGCAGGAACCGTAGGGATTCTGGTTGCGGGCGGCGGGCATTTTGTCCTTAAGGCTGAACTGGGCGGGAATGGAAGCGGCGTCGCCTTCGCCCGTTCCCTCTTCGCCTTCGCCCAGCGCTGGGGCGGAATAATCGCCGAGGCCCGCATAGGCGTTTACATAAGCGTCATCCGCGGCAAACACCGCCGGAATCGCCATGGGAAGAACGCTCAGTACCATAAGGATACTGAGAAATACACTGACAAATTTCTTCAAAATGAAACACTCCTTCATTTTTAGTCTATTATATAATACAATATCAAAAAGGAAAATTCAAGTAGTTTTGAACAAAATGGGAAGCGGATGGTAAAAAAATTTGGCGTGATGGTCAAATTATAATTTATCGCGCTGTTCGCGCGATAAACGCCGTTCGCCGTTCGCCGT
>CAMOVW010000345.1 GCA_946627725.1 uncultured Clostridia bacterium | reverse complement strand
AACGCGGCATAAAATGCCGCCCTACGATCCGGCGCCGCGCCTCATTGCGGACTCTATGATTCTTGCGAACGGCGAACGGCAAACGGCGAACGGCTGTCGCGCCTACGGCGCGACAAATTGCAGGTTCCCCTCTTTTATAAGCGCCGTTGCTCCTGTAAGAAGCAGTTCTCCGTCCGGCGATGCGGCGATGTGCAGCATGCCGCCGGGTTGGCGTACGTCCAGATCAAGCGCTTTGCCTTTTTTGCGGGCGTGATACGCGCCCAGCGCGGTCGTGCCGGAGGCGCAGGAGCTTTCCCAGAACAGTGTATCAGCCTCGGGGATATACACCAACGGACGGATGGAAAACGGATCTTTCATCGGCAGCATCAGGCCAAGTCCTTTTACGCCCAGCGCGGCGCACCACTGTTTTATCATTTTTTCCGCCTGCAGAGGGGTCAACAGCCCTTCCGGCGGTATGATATGGGCAATCCCCGGAAAAAAGACCACCGGCAGCGATACGGATGTTCCGTTCAGCGGCAGTTGCTCTTCAGAGATGCGTTCCGGTTCCGGCATGCTTACGGTGCAGAGAAAACACTCGTTGTTCTCCATCGTCACTCGTACCTCTACCGGCGTGTTCGTTCCGGATACGCGCAGGCGGATCGTTTGCGTATCCCCCGGTGCGATCCCTTTTTCTTTACAAAACAGCGCGGCGGCGCTCATAGAGGCGTTGCCGCAGAATTCGCCGCCCGCCATCGCAAGGCAGGGTTCGCCATTCTCGCCGCGATAAACGAAGCCCACCTGTTCGCAGGCGGGTTCTTTTTGCATGATCTTCATCGCCGCCGCAGGCCGCGCTTCCGGCGCAACGGGGGCAGGGGAGAGGGCGGTGACGTTCTTTGTGGGGTCAAATAAATAATAACGCAGATTCATCTCTGATAATTCTGTAAGAACTGCCGTGTGCGCTCCTGTTTTGTGCCCTCAAACAGCTCCTGCGGCGTACCCTGCTCCACGATCACGCCGCCGTCCATAAAGATCACCCGGTCCGAGATCGCGTGCGCAAAAGCCATTTCATGGGTCACGATCACCATTGTCATCTGTTGATCCGCAAGCTGCTTGATCACCTTCAGCACTTCGCCGGTCAATTCCGGGTCCAGCGCGCTGGTGGGTTCGTCAAAGAACAGGATCTCGGGGTTCATCGCCAGCGCCCGCACAATGGATACCCGCTGCTTCTGCCCGCCGGAAAGCTGGCAGGGGTAGGCGTCCGCCTTGTCCGCAAGCCCCATCTTATCCAGCAGATACAGCGCTTCTTCCTTCACTTCGGCTTTGTCGCGCTTTTGCACGTGGATGGGCGCGTCCATTACGTTTTTCAGAACGCTGTAATGGGGAAACAGATTGAAATTCTGAAACACAAGCCCGAAGTAGCTTTTGATCTTTTTCAGGTCTTTTGCGTATACGATCTGCCCGTTGTACATTTTGGCTACGGGTTCCCCCATGTAAGCAAGATAGCCGCTGTCCATGGTCTCCAACAAGGTGGCGCACCGCAGAAACGTGGATTTGCCGGAGCCGGAAGGCCCGATCACGGATACAACCTCGCCTTTATCTACCGTAAGGGAGATATCCTTCAACACGTGGTTATCTCCGAAGGATTTTCTCACGTTTTGTATATCAAGAATATGCACGTCCGCCGCCTCCTTTACTGGTAATAGTTCAGCGCTTTTTCAATACGCTTCATTACAAAAGCCACGATCACGTTAAATACATAGTAGAACACAGCCGCCGCAAGAAACGTGAGCATACCGGGGGATCTGGGGGATACCGCGATCTGCTTTGCCTTTGTAAACATTTCGATCGTGCCGATGGCGGAGGCGAGGGACGTATCCTTCACCAGCGTGATCACCTCGTTCGTTACGCTTGGCAGCGTTCGTTTGATCATCTGCGGCAGAATGATTTTGATAAAGGTCTGCAGTTTTGTGTATCCCAACACCTGCGCCGCTTCGTATTGGCCGATCTCAATGGATTCGATACCGCCGCGGTAGATCTCCGCAAAATACGCGGCATAGTTTACGATAAAAGCCACGATCACCGCGTAGAATCTCCAATTCCCGGGAAAGGTGAAATGAAATACAAGAGAGGGGACGTAATAGATCACCATGATCTGCAGAATCAGCGGCGTTCCGCGCATGATGGAAATATAGATCTCCGTAAGCAACCGCAGCGGCAGAAAGCGGCTCTTCTTGCAGAAATAAACAAGCATACCGAGCGGCTGCGAGCCGATCAGCGTGAGTAAAAAGATCAGAAACGTATTGATAAACGCGTAGGCAAGTTGGCCTACCATGGTCCAGAATGACATACTCCCGTTTATTCGGCGGAATCATACGGTTCCGCTTTCATCCTTTCTGCAGAATCAAAAACGACGGAGCGGAAACAGAATTCCATTTCCGCTCCTGAAGACTGATTTCGTTATATATTATTTCTTGATCAGGCAAAGGTTGTCCAGCACAAGGCCGTCGTCCACATAATTCTCGGCAATCTTCATCATGGTGCCGTCTTCCGCCATTTTCAGCAGTTCCGCGTTCACCTGATCGCGCAGCTCGGTATTGCCAAGCTTGAAGCCTACCGCATACTGCTCGGTAGAAAGGGGCTCTTCAAGAATCACATATTCGCCGCTCTTGGAGTTGATGTTGTAGGTGGCTACGCCCACATCCGCCGCCACAGCCTGTACGGCGCCGCTGTCAAGATCCATAAAGCCGGTGTTGTAGTCCGCAAGCTCGATAACCTCTTTCAGGCTTGCCTTGAATTCTTCATTGCCGTTGATCGCGTCAACAGCGGAGGAGCCTGCCTGCGCCATAACGCTTTTACCCGCAAGATCCGCAATGCTTGTAATGCCGGAATCTGCCTTCACTACCAGCACAATGCTGTTGTCAACATAGGGATCGCTCCAGGTGTACTGATCTTCGCGGCCGGTGTAGGTAAAGCCGTTCCAGATGCAGTTGATGTTGCCGGAAGAGAGCTCCGCGTCTTTGGAATTCCAGTCGATGGCGATTGCTTCAAAGTCCCAGCCGAGGCGGCTGCACAGTTCTTTTGCCATGGCAAGGTCAAAACCGTCGTAGCTGCCGTCTGCCGCTACAAAGCCGTAGGGCGGGAATTCCGCGTCAAAGCCCACGATCAGCTTCTGCTTCTCTGCTGCGGGCGTTGCGTGATCCGTCGCTTTGTCTGTCGGCTCCGCGGGATCTGTGGTTTTGTTGCCGCCGTTTTTATTGCCGCATGCGGCGAAGGCTGCAACAGCGCCCAGCAGAAGCAGGGCGGAAAGAATAACGCAAAGTACCTTTTTCATGTTGTTTTCTCCTGTCGTTTTATTACATTAGTATTTTATCACTTTACTTTGGTAAAGCAAGGCATATTATACCATATATTCCGAAAATGTCAAGGGTTTTTTGCGCCGAA
>CAMOVW010000344.1 GCA_946627725.1 uncultured Clostridia bacterium | reverse complement strand
TTTCACCCGCAAAGCGGATTTCACCGACTGCAGGTCGATTTCACCCGTTCCGAAGAAACGGATTTCACTGCGAGGCTTCGCCTCGCAAAACTGCAATTTAAGCTTGGCTTTATTTTCCGCTTTAACTTCATTTATGGTCTTCTCATTACAATAGGGGCAACAAAGCGAAAGGGGAGCGATCGACATGAAAATTCTGCTGGCGGATCCGGATCGGGATCTGCTGAAGGCTTACCGGCAGCTGCTTACGCTGCAGGGGCATACGGTTTCGGTGTGCTTCGAGGGTACCGAAACGCTGCGTGTGACGGCGCAGGAAACGTTTGACGTTGCCGCGGTAAACCGAAATCTGCCGCGCATCGATCACGGTAAACTTGTGGCCTTTTTCCACGAGCGGGGCATCCCGGTGATCGTTCTCACCGACCGCAAGCCGGGCACAGGGCTGCTTCTGGGCGAAAACCTTGCAAACGCCTATCTGCCGTTTCCGTTCCTTCCCGCCGAGTTGATTGATTTGCTGCAGGGCGTAACAGCGAGAGCCACGTCAACCGAAAAGCCGGTATACGGCGATGTGTGTGTGAATACCGCAGGATTCTGCATCGACGGCACCTCCATCCGTTTAACAAATCAGGAGCTTGATCTGTTGACCGCGCTTGGAACGGGCGCAACGCCACCCCAACGGGGGCTCACTGTTTGTGTGAACGCCCTGAACCGCAAATTCGCCTCTGCCGGGAAACATTGCAGAATCGTATATCAGTACAGGGAAGGATTCCGATTTGGTGACGTAGTATGAAAAAAGCAAAAAAAATGTTTATTGTATATGCGATGGTTGCCGTATTCGTTATGCTGACGCTGATGGTAGGCATTATTAATGTTGTGAGCTATACCATGGCGGCGCAGGATGCGGACGAGATCACCCACATGATTGCGGAAGGCCACGGCGGATTCGGAAAACGTGCCGAAACCGCGGACGCCGCGGCGGCGACCGATGGCCGTATGGGCGGGCTGGGGCCGGATTCTCCCGAGTTGAGCGCAACGATGCGATATTTCACTGCCGTGTTCAATAAAGACGGCGAAGGGGAGCTTACCGCATTTGCCATTTCCGCGGTGGACGAAGAAGATGCCCTTGCCTGGGCCGCAAGCCTGATCGGCGGACAGGATACCGGATGGACCCACAGAACCTACCGCTACCGGGTGTACAAGCAGAAAAGCAAAACGTATGTAACGGTACTGGATCAGGGCAGAGAGCTTCTTCCCAGCTACCGGATCCTGAAGATCTCCGTTTCCTGCGAGGTCTTCGGACTGGCCATCAGCCTGATGGCGCTGATCCTTGCCGCAGACAGGCTCTTCCGCCCGCTGGAAGACGCCGACCGCAAGCAGAAGCGGTTTATCGCCGACGTGGAAAAAGAATTCAAAGTGCCTTTAACGGTGATCAACGCCAACACCGAGTGCATGGAGCGGGAGAACGGCGCTTCGGAATACACCGGCTCGATCAACCGGCAGGTGAAAAAGATGACCGCGCTGGTGAAAAATCTGGGTTCCCTCGCCATATTTGAGGACGCCAGGGGTGACGGCGCGCAGGTGAATCTCTCGGATATTTTCAGCGTGGCGCTGGATTCCGCCGAAGACGACTTCGCCGCAAAGGGGCTGAAGCTGCAATCCGATATCCAGCCGGAGCTGATGCTTGCGGCGGAGGATGAAGCCCTGCGCAAGATCGCAGCGGAGCTGGTGGAAAACGCGCTGAAATTCAGCCGCAGAGAGGCGTCCTTCTCTCTGAAACGGGAGGGCGGCCACACGGTGCTCACCGCTTCCAACGATACCACGCTGCCGGAGGGCAAAGCGGACCGGGCGTTTGACCGTTTTGCGCGGTTGGATAACGCCGCAGGTATCACCGGCGCCGGACTCGGCCTTGCCGCGGTAAAGGATACCGTTAAGGCGCTGGGCGGCAGAGTGAGCGCGGGCGTGGGTGGCGGAACGTTTACCGTAAGGATCGTATTCTGATCTCTTATATTATTATAATGAAAAGGAAAGGAGGTGCGTCAGATGGCCGGTCCCATTGTGGTAATGAAGCGGTTTGAACTCAAATATATCGTCACCGCAGAGCAGCGGGCGTTTCTGGAACGGGAGCTGCAGGGGCATATGCAGGTGGACCAATACGGTGAAACAAGTATTGCGTCGCTGTATTACGATACGCCCGATTTCAGGCTGATACGCACCTCCATTGAGAAACCCGCGTTTAAAGAAAAGCTGCGGCTGCGCAGTTACGGTCTGGCATCCGATACCTCTCCGGTGTTTCTGGAGATGAAACGCAAGGCGTACGGTGTGGTATACAAACGCCGGGTGCAGACCACGATACCGCTGGTGAAGAAATTTTTTGACGGCGACGGCGATATCTGCGCCGAGGGCCAGATCAATACAGAGCTTACATATTTCAGGGATTTTTACAAAGATCTGGCGCCCGCCTGCCTGATCATCTACGACCGCACCGCCTATTTCGAGCCGGACGGGGATCTGCGCCTGACGCTGGACCGCAACCCCCGCTACCGGATGGAAGATCTGGATCTGCGGGTATCGATGGACGGCGCCCCGCTGCTGGAGGAGGGCAGCTCCATACTGGAGATCAAGGTGCAGGAGGCCATGCCCCTGTGGCTGACGGATATCCTGAGCCGCGGTAAAATCTATAAAACCAGCTTCTCAAAATACGGGGAAGCCTATAAACAGCAAATCATGAACAGAAAGGATCGTTATTATGTTTGATTCCATTTATTCCGCTTCGGTTACGGTTACCGAGTATTTTATCATGGCGGCGGCTGCGCTGCTCTCCGGCGTTGTGTTTGCGTAGCTGATGAGCTTTAAGGTGCGCTCCACAAAACGGTTCTTTATCGTGAACGCGATCCTTCCGTTCACCATTGCCACGGTGATCACCTTTGTGAGCGGCAATATCGGCGCGGGCGTGGCCTTCGGCGGCGCGTTTGCACTGATCCGCTTCCGTTCCGCCCAGGGCAGCGCGGATGAGCTGGCATCCATTTTGATGGCAATGTGCTCCGGCGTGGCCTTCGGTATGGGCTACATCGCCTACGGCGTGATCATTCTGCTGGCGCTGGCAGGGCTCTACTTCCTGCTCTCGCTTCTGCCCATCTTTGAACATAAATCCATGGCGTCCGAAAAGCTGCTGAAGGTCACCATTCCGGAATCGCTGGATTACTCCGACGTGTTCGACGATACCTTCCGCCATTATCTGAAATCCTACGAGAACGTAGGGGTGAAAACCACCGGCATGGGGTCCATGTTCCGCCTCAGCTTCAAGATCCGCATGAAGGACCCCGCCGAGGAAAAGGCCTTTATCGACGAGCTCCGCACCAAAAACGGCAACCTCGAGATTTCCGTCTTGCCTTACGTGGAACCGCAGAATCAGCTGTAAATTATAATTTATCGCGCGGTTCCGCAGTATCTCGTAGCGCGGCTGACCACA
>CAMOVW010000343.1 GCA_946627725.1 uncultured Clostridia bacterium | reverse complement strand
CGGCGTATTCGATATCCGTACCGGCGTGCACGACGTGGCCAACGTGGCGGACGCCCTTACCGCGGCGGGCTATACCGTGGTAAGCGCGCAGGCGGAATACGTGCCCGGCAACTATGTGCGCCTTGAGGGCGACAACATCACCCAGATGGGCAAAATGCTTGAAATGTTCGAGGATAACGACGATATCCAGGCTGTGTGGCACAACTGGGAAAACGAAGACGACTACGAATAATTCGGAATTCGGAATTCGGAATTCGGAATTGTGCGCATGCGGAGAATCTTTCTGTCGGTTCACACAATTCCTCATTTTCTTGTTCCCCATTCCTCGTTTCTGAGGTGTTTTTTATGCAGTTTTTTACTGACGTGACCCAAGTGAAATTTACGGGGCTGGAGCATATCTTCAACGTGAGCTCCGTATTCTGCGAGTTCAGCCTGCCGTTTATGAGCCAGCCGGTCACCATCCGGTGGTATGGCGTGATCATTGCCTTCGGCCTTGCGCTTGCGGTGCTGTTCGGCGGGCGCATGGCCTATAAATGGAAGATCGATATCTATAAAATGATCGATATCCTGATCTACGGCGCAGCGTCCGGTATCATCGGCGCGCGGCTCTATTATGTGGCTTTTGAGTGGGATTATTATAAACTGCACCCGGGCGAGATCTTTCAGATCTGGAACGGCGGCCTCGCCATTTACGGCGGCCTGATCGCCGGGCTTCTTGCGGCGTTTATCGTGTGCAGGGTCGAAAAGATCAACATCCCGAATCTGCTGGATCTGTGCGGTATGAGCTTTCTGATCGGGCAGGGCATCGGCCGTTGGGGCAATTTTGCCAATCAGGAGGCCTTCGGCGTGAATACCGATCTGCCCTGGGGGATGTACAGCGTTAAAACCGAGGCGTATCTGCGTGAGCTTGCCGCTTCCGGTTCCAATCTTACGGTGGATCCCTCTAAGCCAGTTCACCCCACTTTTCTGTATGAATCTCTGTGGTGCCTGCTGGGCTTTGTTGTGCTGTATATCATCTGCAAAAAGGCCCGCAAGTTCTCCGGTCAGATCTTTCTTTGCTACGGGATCTGGTACGGCGCCGAACGCGCCGTGGTGGAGGGGCTTCGCACCGATTCGCTATATATCGGCAGCACGAATATCCGTACGTCACAGCTGCTCAGCCTGATCCTTGTTCTGGTTTGCGCCGTGCTGCTGGTTGTGTTCCTTATCAAGTACACCAAAAATCCCAAACCCATCGACGGGGTGGATTTTTATCCCGAGATCCCTCTGTACCGCTTTAAGCGCAAAGCCGCCGACGCGAAAAAGGCGGAAGAAAAGCTGCTTGCCGCCGCCGAAAAGGCAGAAGCCGCGGGCGATACAAAAAAAGCCGCCCTCCTGAAGGAAAAGGCCGCGAAGCAAACGGAGCTTTACGAAAAGAATACCGCCCTCGCCGCGGAAGACGACAAGAAGCGCGCCGCCAAAAAGGCCGCCAAAGCCGCCGCAAAGGAAGAACAAAAAGCGTAATAAAAATACCCCCTGCCGTTCAAACCGAAGCGGCGGGGGGTTCTTTTGACGGTCAAATTATTATTTATCGAGAAGCATTGAGCGTATAGCGTATAGCGTTGAGCCGGTTACAATAGCTGGGATAAGTGTGTGCAGATCTCTGCAGAAAGACGGGCTTCCCTTTGTATGATCCGGTATTCTGATCCATTCCAATGATACGAATCGCCATCCCGCACTGTGATTCTCGCTATACGCTTAACGCTCAATGCTCAACGCCAAACTGCACTTTCCCGCTCACAGCTCTATCGTAATATTATCGTCGTCGCCGGTGCGGTTGTTGTATACGAAGGGTTCGGCCACGTCCCACAGGTTCTGGCCTTCGGGAATAAACTGATCCAGCGCCCCCTTTTTGAAGGTGTTCACCAGCTTCTCCGCCCGCAGTACCGTGCCTTTCAGGGCCTTGTATTCCGGCGTATCGGGGGTGTAGGGGGCGTTGCCGCCCGGGATGTGCCTGGCAATGTTGAACAGCACCGGCAGCGCTCTTTCTTCGCCCAGCGCTTCGATCTCTTCTTTGGTGATGCCGCTCATGCTCTTGCCGAATTTGGCGAGGGTGCGCATTTTCAGCTTTTCCAGCTTGCCGACCGCGGTCTGCACCAGCTTTTTGTGGTCCTTCATCTTGTCCGCCGGCAGCACGCAGCCCGCCGTTTCCAGAAAGCGGGGCCAATCCGTTTTTGCCAGCGGCAGCGAATTCTCCACAAGGCCGATAAAGTTCAGCCCGTAGATATAATCCCGAAAGCTCTTTCCGCCGGTGTCGTAATTTCTGATCGTATCAATGCGAACGGTTTCCACCTTGCAGGTTTTTTCTGCCGTATCCACGGTCACCTTGCGCATGTTGCCGGCGGCGGAACCGCTGGCGGTGGTCGCCACGTCGTAGAACGCTCTGCCCTGATCGTCCTCATATTTGCGTATGCTCTGGATGTGGGTATGGCCGGTAAAAATCACCTTCACGCCCTTTTCGCACATCAGCGCCCAAAGGCGCTTATAGCCGCCGAACATCTCAAAATCCGCGGCTTTTGCAAACACGTCCCAAGGGGGCAGCACCGGATGGTGTACCGCAAGCAGAATCGTTTCACCGGCGGCGTTGGCCTTGTCGATCTCGCTTTCCAGCCAGCGGAAGCCCTCGTCGAACAATCCGCAGTGGGAGCGGCCGTTGCCGTTGTCGTTCAGGGCGATCAGCCGCACACCCTCAAACAGGGGCAGGGAATAAGAGCCGCTTTCCGTATCCACGCTGCTGCTCTGCTGCGGGCCGAAAGCCTGATACAGCCCCGGCAGCTCGGCTTTGCGCACCGGGTCGGCGGGTTCGGTGCCGTCCATGGTATACCGGCAGGCGGTAAAAAAGTTTTCATCGTCCCCCATGCCGCAGTAATCGTGGGTGGCGGTGGTCACAAACACCCGTTTGCCCGCGTCGGTCAGGGTTTTCAGCTCTTTGATAAAATCCTCGTGGCTGAGCCGGTCGCCGCTGTTTACAAGGTCTCCGGTGATCAGTACCGCGTCCGTCTCTTTATCCGCCAGAATCTCGTCGAAAAAGCTGCGCAGGATCTCAACGGAGGCTACCAGCGCGATCTGGTCCCCCGCCTCTCTCCGCCGGAAAGACCTGCTCCCCGGTTCAAAAGCGCGGTGCGAAACGTAATGGGTATCGGTAAGAATATAAAATGAATGTTTGCTTGCCACAGTGCATCATCCTTTCTGATGCTATCATATCATATCTTTTTTCTTTTGTCAGCATTTTTTTGTAATTCTTGACAAAAGGCAGGGGAGTGGAATATAATCGGCACATAAAGTATAATTTGTCGCGCGCCTGCGCGCCAAATTATAATAGTGAAGAAGTAAGAGTGAATAGTGAAGAAGGAAGGGGCCTGCGGCCGGCATTATAATGAGCGAAGCGAATAACAAGGTTCTGACGCGCAGCGGCAGGTTCTTATATAATG
>CAMOVW010000342.1 GCA_946627725.1 uncultured Clostridia bacterium | reverse complement strand
ATTCACTCTTACTTCTTACCTGAATTGCAGTTTATCGCTGCGCGACAAACTGCAAATTAACGAAAGGCTCTACCCATGACCCATCTTACAGCAAACTACCACACCCATACCTACCGCTGCGGCCACGCCGTGGGGAAGGACAGGGAATACATTGAAAACGCGATCCGCTCCGGCATTACCACGCTGGGGTTTTCGGATCACTCCCCCATGCGGTTCAAATCGGGGCACGTTTCCGGCTTCCGCGTGCCGCAAGATCTGGCGCAGGATTATTTTGACAGCCTTTGCGCCCTGCGTGAGGAATACAAAAACGATATCCGCATCTATATCGGCGTTGAGGTGGAATACTACCCCGCAAGCTTCCGTGATTATCTGGCTTACATGGCGGCGTTTCCGCTGGATTATAAGATCCTTGGCCAGCATTTTGTGTGGGACGAAGAAACCGGCTTCGGCTCTTTTCGCCCCACCCGGGACCCTGCCGCACTGAAGGAATACTACAAAAACGTGCTTGCGGCGGCAGAAACCGGAGAATTTCTGTATATCGCCCACCCGGACGTGCTGAATTACTGCGGCGACGTTTCCACCTACCGCGCCCTTACCGCCGATTTTCTGCGGCAGATCAAACAGATCGGCATACCGCTGGAATTGAACCGCCTCGGCTTTTTCGACGGCCGCCACTACCCCCGGCGGGAATTCTGGCAGATCGCGGGCGAAATGGAGATCCCCGCCGTGATCGGGCTGGACGCCCATTCCCCCGACGTGCTTTTGGATGAAGCCACCGTGGAGCGGCTGCTTGCCTTCGCCGCGAGCCATGGCGTAAAGGTGCTGCCCCGGCTGCGGATGCCCGATGAAACCGAACCATAATTTTTGTATTTCAGTTCCTATTTGATTAACGCTTTGTGTGCGTTTTCTGTTCATTTTCAACAGGTTTTTGTGTTTATATGAACAAAATGTAAACTTTAAATTGCAAAACTTTTTCGTCGAATTTTCTTCTTGCCATGTTTTTTTGATTGTGCTAAGATAATAATGCAAAAATAACAGATTGTTAAAAGGGGGTGTAGACGTGAACCCGATCCTGAACATTTCAGAAGCCGAACTTCTCGATTTTGTAAAGAAGATCCTTACCGTTTTCAAGCAGATTATGGCCTGGCTCGGTATTCTTGTGCTTCCGGAGGAAGAAGAACTGCCGAAGCAGCCTGCCGCAGACGACACGACCGAAGGCTGATTTTTCGGCTCTATAAATATTAAAAGAGGTGTATTTTTGTGAATATTGATTTTTCTTGGAGCATTCAGAACTGGGTTGACTTTATCAAAGAGTTTCTCGATGTTATCGTTAACTTCTTCAGCAGCTTTAAAGATGTTGATATTAAAATTTTTGCCGACGACGAAGGCTGATAATTTAAAATTATATTAAAAAGAGAGGTTTCATTATGGAATTTTTTGACGCTTTTATGAAGTTCCTGAAAGCGATTTTCAACGCGCTTACCAATTTCCTGGGCAGAAGCATCCCCGTGATCAGCGATATCGACAGCATCGAGATCGAACCTGCCGCAGACGGCGAATAAGCCATATCTGATCCTTAAATTCAGAATATAAGAGGTGAAAAATAATGTCAACGTTTGATTTTACCGGTCTGATTCAGTTCCTTACCGCGATCTTTAACGCGCTGAAAGACCTTTATACCACGCTTACCAAAAAAGACTGATCATCATATCGATCGTCTCCGCTGATCCCGTTCAGCCGAGACAGAAAAGCTCCGACGGCCAAAACAGGCCGTCGGCTTTCTTTTTGTGTAATTACATTTCCCCTTCGATCTCTTTCGCCGTTTTGCCGCGTTTGTAAAAATCATCCCGCCGGATGTGGGTCAGCTCGTGCTGCAGGCTGCGCAGCTGCTGTTCCTCCGAAAGGGCGCAGTTGATATATACGTTATAATCGCCCTGCGGATCCGGCATGGTAAACGCCCGAACGTGCAGCGGCAGCGGAATTTTACGCACGATGATCTCTGTCATTTCTACTCCTGTTCTTCGTTTTCGCCCACAAGGCTTTGCATTACCCTGTATACGGCGTCCAGCTCCGCCGCGGTGGCCTTTTCGGAAAGGTCGAACAGCGCAAGCCGTTTGCGGAAGATCTCTTCCTGCAGCGAATCCCTCGCGTCGGGGTCGTCCAGCAGCGTACCGGCGGATACGCCGAAATAGGCCGCCAGCTTTTCCAGTGTTTTTGCGGAAAGCTTTTTTGTGCGCCCCATTTTCAGCTCCGTAAAAACAGAGCTGCGCACACCGGTCTCCTGCGCCACTGCGGAAAGGCGTACCCCCCGCCGTTCACACAGCATCTGCAGTTTTTCGTAGGTCGTCATACAAAATTCACCCTCAAAGTTTTTTTGAAAAAACAATTGACAAATACAGATTTCTGTATTATTATATAGCCGTGATTTTACAGAACACTGTATTTTCAAGGCTTATATACATATAATAATACAGAACTCTGAGATTGTCAAATCATTTTTCTATTATTTTTTCAAAAATCGACATTTTTAGGGCGCATTTTTCTTCAGAATTCTGTATAATGGATCCGAACAACAGATCCGGCGTCTGCCTGCACTGTCAATATAGCACATCTTCGGTACAATAAATGGTACTCTGTTGGTTCGGAACATAAAAGAAAGGAGTTTGCTGCGGCGAACGATTCCCAACGCCGCGCATAAAAGGGAAGGATGGCAAACAAACCGATCGAGGCGTTGATTAAGTGCCCGTTTTATCTGAAGCTGACGGAGGATACGATCACCTGTGAAGGTTACATAAATAACACCTGCATGCTCACCCGCTTCAAAAACAGCGAGCAAAAAAAAGCCCATATGCAGGAAAACTGCTTCCTCGAAAACGGCGGCAGCTGCTTTATGGCAAAAAGTTTGTTCCGGAAGTATGATGAAGAATAACTTCTTTCCGCACTTTACTTTTCCCTCTTTTTTTGATACAATAGAAAAAAAACCTTACGGAGGAAAGTATGAATATTACCAAAGACGTAAAATACGTGGGCGTGAACGATCATGCCATCGATCTGTTTGAGGGGCAGTATGTTGTTGAAAACGGCATGGCGTACAACTCTTACGTGATCATGGACGAAAAAATCGCCGTGATGGATACGGTAGACGCCCATTTCACCCACGAGTGGCTCGATAACCTCGCCGCCGCGCTGGAGGGCAGAACCCCCGATTACCTGATCGTGCAGCACATGGAGCCGGACCATTCCGCCAACATCATGAACTTTTTGAAGGTGTACCCCACTGCCACGGTGGCCGCAAGCGCGAAGGCCTTTAACATGATGCGGCAGTTCTTCGGCACGGATCCTACAGACAAGCGCCTGGTTCTGGCGGAGGGCGACACCCTTGCGCTGGGCAGGCACACCCTCAGCTTTGTGGCCGCGCCCATGGTGCACTGGCCCGAGGTGATCATGACCTACGATACCGCGGATAAGATCCTGTTTTCGGCGGACGCCTTCGGCAAATTCGG
>CAMOVW010000341.1 GCA_946627725.1 uncultured Clostridia bacterium | reverse complement strand
CGCAAAAGAGATCTGCGCTTCCGAAATATCCGCGCCGGTAATGCTTGCTTTCGGGTTATACAGATTTTTCGGCAATACGCCCGTGCCCGTTCCCAGATCCAGCCACGCGCTGCCGTCCGCGCCCACGCCGAGACCGCGCAGCCGGTCGTAAAGCTCTTTGGGGTAGATATCGCGGTACGCCGCATAGGCCGCCGCGGTTTTGCCGAAATCAAAGGCCTGTCCTTTGTCAATTGCATTCAGTTCCATCGTTCATCCTCAAATAAAAACGGCGCTCCCGATGACGGAAGTGCCGCAGGTTTGCCCTATCATAAATATCAACAGACGGACAAAACGGCACATATTCGGTTCATGGGCTGATACAGAGTCATTTCGTCCGCCTCACTTTCGGTTTGTTGCTGAAGTTAGTCTATCACAGAATTTCACATAAATCAATAGCGTGCATTTATTTTTGCTTGCAGATATAAGAATAAACCTTTCAGGAGGAAAATAGAAATGGAAAACACCGGCGGCATGCGCGGCCGTGTAACAGATATTCATATGCACGTCGTTCCCGCGGTGGACGACGGCTCCCGCAGCATAGAGGAATCCTGCGAAATGCTCCGTCTTGCGGCGGAAGAGGGGATCGGAACGGTTTTTGCCACGCCCCACAGCTCTGCATTTACGGATTGCGACGTGCGCGCGGCGTTTGGGCGGTTGAAAGCGGCGGTACGTGCGCAGGAGATCCCGGTAGAGCTTTATCTCGGGTGCGAGCTGCGGATCTCGGCTTCTGCGGCGGCGCAGTGTGTGCGGGGGCTGAACGAAGGCGTGTTTCCCACCATGGGCGATTCTCGCTGCGTATTGTCGGAATTCACCTTCGGAACGGAACTGCGGGATTATCTGTACTGTATCGATCTGCTGATCCGTAACGGTTACACCCCCATCATGGCGCATCTTGAGCGGTACGCAAACGTCGATCTCCGTTTTGCCGAAGCGCTGCGCGGCGCCGGGGCGCTGATACAGATCAACGCTTACAGCATTGCAGACGAACGCGACGAGCAGATCCGGCGGCGGGCAAACGCGCTGTTGGCTGAGCGTTTCGTGGATTTTATCGGTACCGACGCGCACCGTATGGATCACCGTCCGCCGCGGTTTCACAGCGGTATGTGTGAATTATCACGCTCGTATACCGGGGTATACGCCGCGCAGGTGGCCGTCGATAACCCGCGCAGATACCTTTTGGGGCAGAACTGACGCAGCGGAAAAAGCGCAAAAAGTGATGTTTGCCGATACCGCGGTCAAAAATTCTGCAAAAAATATGTTGAAAACGGCCGCTCCATCAAGTATAATAAACTGAAATTTGAGCTTTGCGCGAAAGCGGAATGCTAACGGAGGAGATTCTCGATGAACGTATATGATTTTGACGGAACGATATTTTATTCGGATTGTTCCATCGGTTTTGCGCGGTGGTGTATGGCCCGCCATCCGAAGCTTTTGGTTACCTATCTGCCCAAGGTCGTAAAAAACCTGATCCTGTATAAAGCCGGTAAGATCCCGAATTATCTGATGCAGCGCAAAATGTTCAGCTATCTTACGATGGTGGACGATTTTGACGTGCAGATCGAGCGGTACTGGGATAAGTATGAGAAACGGATCTCCGCCTGGTATCTGGCGCAGAAAAAACCGGACGATCTCATTATCAGCGCATCTCCTGCCTGTATCATCAAGCCCATTGCAAAGCGGCTCGGCGTAAACTGCATCGCTTCCGAATTTGACCGTGAATTCGGGGTGTTTGTCAACAACCTGATGTATGCCAAAGAAAAGGCGAAGTATATCATAGACCACGGTTTCCCGATGATCGACAATTTTTATTCCGATTCGCTTGCCGATACGCCCCTTGCGCTGTGCGCGGAAAAAGCCCATCTGGTAACAAATAAGGCGAGCACGGTGATCGATTGGCCCGATCTGGATCCGGATACGATGAAAAAAGTAAAAAAGAAGATCGACACCGGTTGGAACGTCCATCTGAAGGAGTAAGCGCTGTATTCTCTTCCGTCTGCGGCACGTTGCAGCGCCGCATCGTTATTATCCGTTTTGTAACTCAAACTGTAACGCTTTTGTAATAATAATGTGTTATAATACAATTTAAGCGCCGTAACCTTATTCTGTTTCATACGGCGTTCGGCGCATAAAAATCCGCAGAAGGGGAGCCGGGCGGTTTCCCGCTGCGAAAGAAAGGAACCTGATATGAAAAACACAAAAGTATGGAAGATCTTAACCGCGCTGCTGCTCTGCGCACTGATCACCGTAAGCACGCTTTACGCCTTCGGCGTAGGCTGGAAGAACAACAATGCAGCCGATCCCGACCAAACGAAATCCGGCGAGATCGCCGATGAGAGCGAAACCCCTGCGGACGGCGAAAGCATGCTCTCGCTCTGGGCGGCGGACGCCGCCTCCAAAAAGGCGCTGATCGAATACGTAGAGGCCGTTACGCAAGAGGGCGGCGAAGCTTTCATTCCGGTAGAAAACCGTATCGCCGTGTTCGATCTGGACGGCACCCTGTTCTGCGAAACCGACCCGAACTATTTCGATTACTGCCTGCTCAAATACCGTGTGCTTGACGACCCCGATTATAAAGACAAAGCCTCCGATTTTGAAAAGGAAACCGCAAACAAAATCAAAGAGCAGAACGAGACCGGCGCTTCCTTTGAGGGGCTTGAGGTGGATCACGGCAAGTGCGTCGCCTCCGCCTTTGCCGGTATGACCGTGGCTGAATTCAACGCCTATATTCAGGAATTCAAAAAGCAGCCGATGCCCAGTTTCACCGGCATGAATCGCGGCGACGGCTGGTATCAGCCCATGCTGCAGGTTGTGGAATACCTGAAGGCGAACGATTTTACCGTTTATGTTGTAAGCGGCACCGACCGCTTCATCGTGCGCGGCATTGTGGATAACTCCCCACTGGATCTGCCCAACGGCCAGATCATCGGCTCGGACGAAACGCTTGTTGCGCCCGATCAGGGCGATACCGACGGCCTCAGCTACGTATACGACGATAACGATAAGCTGGTGCTGGGCGGCGAGTTCATCGTAAAGAATCTGAAGATGAACAAGGTCACCGTGATCATGCAGGAGATCGGCGAGCAGCCCGTGCTCTCGTTCGGCAACTCCACCGGCGACGCCAGCATGGCGGAATATACCACCACCGATAATCCTTACAGAAGCCTGGCGTTCATGCTCTGCTGCGATGATACCGAGCGCGAAAACGGCAATACGGAAAAAGCCCAGAAGATGGCCGGCCTCTGCGAAGAATTCGATTGGGTGCCCGTTTCCATGAAAAACGATTGGACCACGATCTACGGCGACGCCGTAACCAAAACCGCCGACGCGAAATAAGAAACGGCCCAAACCGTATTCCGCGGCAAAATCAACGTACATCAGCCCCCGGCAGTGTAAAAGCTGTTCGGGGGTTTTTGACGGGGAACTAAATTATAATTTGTCGCTCGATGCGACAAATTATAAAGTGAAATTTTTTTGCTG
>CAMOVW010000340.1 GCA_946627725.1 uncultured Clostridia bacterium | reverse complement strand
GCAGCAAAAAAATTTCACTTTATAATTTGTCGCACCGAGCGACAAATTATAATTTGCAAAACTCCCTTCCCAAAAAAAAGGACCCCTTACGCAGGGATCCTTATCTGTTTTTTATTTCTTTTTCTTCAGCGCCAGCAATACGGCGATGCCGACGATGGACAGCACGATGGCGGCGAAGCAGCAGAACAGGATGATAATGGAGGTTTTGCTCATCCCGCCGAAGAGGCCGTCCTTCGTTTCTTTTTTTGTGGTATCGGCAGCGGCGGCGGTATCGGCGGCGGCGTTGTTTTCTGCGGCGTCAGACCCGTCGATCACCGTGGTGATTTCGGTGGAAGGCGCGGCGGTGGTGGAAGGCGCGGTGGTGGGCGCGGCGGTGGAAGGCGCGGTTGTCTGCGCCGCGGCAGCCTTCGTGTAGTCGATGCAGGTCCAGCCGCTCTGCCCCTTATAGGTCACGTAGCCCCAGTTTAAGCCGCCGTAAGCATAGGTATACTGGTATGTAAGCGCCGTGTTCTTCGGTATGGTGGCATATTTGGGGAAGGTTTTTGCGGGCCCCTGCCGCAGCACCACGCCCGGGTCCGCGGTGACGGTGCAGTTCACCGCCTGATCCAGCTTCTTTCCCACTTCCGGCCCTAAGGTTTTGTTCAGCGTAATAAAATTATTGTTGAGCTGCGATTCCGTTACGTGTACAAACATGGTCCCCTTGGATGCGTGGTCTTCGTTGCTGATGATCAGCATGTACGTACCGTCCTCTTCCCAATAATCATAAACCTGCAGCTTTTCTCCGGGTTCAAGGTGATCGTGGACGGTGGTGGACGTATTATTCTCATAATCGGGAACCTGTTCCGTAAAATCAAACCCGGCAAGGCCGCACACCACAAACCAGTTGTCAAATTCCGGTTCGCCCAGATCGGCAAAGGCGGGTACGGTACAGCCCAGCAGCAGAATAACGGCGATCAGCAGAGAAATCAACTTTTTCATTACAAAATTACCTCTTTTTTATTTATATTTTTATCAGTTTCAGTATCAGCGTGCCCAGCCCGTAAGAGCAGGCGTTGAGCAAAAACGAGAGCAGAAACGGGTTCATCTTCGGGTGCAGCACCTGTTTGTAAATCAAGCCCTCCGCCAGCACCACGATCACCTCCAGCGGAACCAGAAAATAATAGTAGGCGCGGGGCGAGATATAAAACGAAACCACGGTGAGGGCGCAGTTCATTACCGGGTTCGTTACAACGTTTGCCAGCAGCACCACCAGCTGCCCGAAGCGGGTACGCACGCCGCACGTGAATGCGGCGGCCGCCTCCAGCACAACGGTAAGAGCAAGGCATACCAGTAAATTGGAAACGATTCTATGAAATATCATTTCGTATCTCATGCACCGCAAACGCCACGGTTAAAATAACGATCACGGCAAACAGCGCAGCGAAGATGAGCAGCGGGGTCTTTTCGTATTGCAGCACCGCGGTGCTTACGGTTTCAAACCAATCGTTCATGGGGTTCATCCTTTCTGATGGATATCGCCATGCAGGCGACGCACAGGGCGGTCATTACGGTAAGCATCACACAGTTTGCCGCAAAACCGGTCACTTTAATAAAGAATACAGGGGTTGCCCCCAGAAACAGGCCGATGGTGGTAAACCCGAAGGCGAGCCCCGGCGCTTTCGGCAGCACCGATACGATCACCGCCAGCGTTACGCTCATGGTCATGCTGAAAAACATCACCCCGATCAACGACAGATACATGTTGTTATCGCCGAACAGCAAAAAGGGCAGCGCCGCGGCAAGGCTTATGATTGCCGTTTTCTTTATGCCGAACAGATCCGCACATACGCCGCCCAGCGCCTTGCCCAGCCCCATAAAGCAGAACAGCATCACCGTCTGCAGGGTGGATTTGCGCCAGGAGATGGGGATCCCGTACGCCATATACCCCCGCGAGATCACCACGATCACCGAGAGCAGTATCACCAGATATTTGTTCCGCCGCGGGTCGTTATAGCGGAAAGCCCTGCAGGGGACCTCCGCCGAAGCCGGGGCTTTGTTCAGATACAGCTTCGCCGCCATCGCAAAGGGCACGGCGGACAGCGTTAAAACCAGCGGCGCCCAGTAGGGGATACCGGCGCCCGCCAGCAGCTTGCCGGTGATCACGCCGAAGCTGCCGCCCGCCACAAAGATGGCGCTGTGCGAAAGGCTGCCGTTTGAGGCGCGCAGCGTGATCTCAGCGCCGTCCACATGGGTGCAGGCGTTGCCCAGGCACAGAATCACCAGCGACAGCCACGGGCTTGCCATATACTGCTGCAGCGGCAGCGCCGCCGCCAGCATCACCAGCCCGATCAGGCCGAAAGAGATTTTGCGGAACCGGTCGCTGATGTAGCCGATCACCGATTGGGGCGTAAACGCAAGCAGGTCGTACGCCACGGTGATCATCCACATCACCGGCGGGCTCTCGATATACCGCGCCAGCGCGTAGAAACAGGCCACTTCCGTAACAAAGTGGATATAAAAATACAGGAATCCGGAACCCAGGTTCCGCGTGTTAAAAGACCGTTTCTTCATTGGTTGCCTTTCGGATCAGCGGGATTTATACTGATATGCTCTTACGTAATCCACCACAAATGCGCTCTCGGCAATGCCGTTCAGATTGTTGCCGGAGGGCACGCCGTTTTCGCCGCCCACCTCAACCGAGAGGATCATAAATTCAGGCACGTGGCTCACGCCGCCCCAATCGGTGGAAAAGCTCTTTACGCCGTTGATGTAAAAGGTGTAGCCGTTGGAATTCCATTCCAGCCCGTAGGTGTTGAACTCCTCGTAGGGGTCGCCCCTCAGCAGATATTTTTTGGCGCCCAGCGCCTTGTGGTTTTCTTTGTAGCCGTCGATATGGATATTGGAGCTCACCATGTTCTGCTTGCGCGCGCCGTAATACGGGCTTTCGAACACGTCCAGCTCCGCGCCGTTGTTGCCCATATCCGTTTCGTCGCAAACCCCGTCGCAATACAGCCAGAAGGCGCCCCAGATATCATAGCCCCGGGGCAGAATGCAGCGGCACTCAAAATACCCGTAGGTCTGGTTGAAGGCGTTGCGCGTATCCATGCCGTAGGTGTAATAGCCCGCCGGGCCGCCGTCCAGCCCGTTTTCGTAATAGGCGGTGCGGATGGTAAGATTGCCGTTTTGTACGGTTGCCATCTTTTTGTTCCACACGCCGCCGCGGCGCAGGGTGTTGGTTTCCCATGCGAAGTGGCCGGACCAGTGATCCCAATTCACTGCGTCGCCGTTGAATTCATCCGCCCAAGTGAGCTCGAATTTATCCATATCCACCCGCTCGCCCGCAGCATAGTAGGGGATGCCGAAAATCGAACAGAACCAGGCGATTGCAGACATAAACATCGCGGTGATCTTGCTGAACATATGAAGCGCTCCTTTTCTTTTTTTTATTATTATACCATAGTAAATTGGAAATGGGAATAGATAATTGCGGTTTTTCGCGGCAAATTGCAGTTTGTCGCGCATTCAGGTAGGCAGACATGGGGACGGCTTCTATGTCTTCGCCCATCACG
>CAMOVW010000339.1 GCA_946627725.1 uncultured Clostridia bacterium | reverse complement strand
ACTGTGATTCTCGCTATACGCTATACGCTCAATGCTCAACGCCAAACTGCAATTTGCGTGATGATTCCGTAAAAAACCCTTATTCCGGCGCAAAGTCCTAATAACGGTACTCAAAAACGGCAAAAAAGGAACATTTGTGTTGACAAGCGTGAAAAAAAGGAGTAATATATAGGTGAAAACAAAAACAAATGTTCCACATGGAGGATATAAAGATGAGCGCAGAACTTGGTTTTATTATTATGGCGGAAGTGATCGTTGCGATGTTTGTGCTGTGGGGATTTCTGCATGAGGATCTGTTTATCCGTTTTGAGGAGAACATGGCAGCCGCATTGCGCAAACGGTTCCCCCGCAAAAAGCGCGCCGTACGCAGGCTGCGCGTGGTAAAAAATACCCGATCCGCCCGCAAAGGGCCGGACCGCAGCGCGGCGTAACGCCCGCCTGAGAATGCTTCCTTTTTTCCTGATGACCGTGCGTTTCCGGTTTCCACCCGGCGCACGGTCGTTTTTTTATTGTTTATTAGTATATCTGTAATATATGGGGAATGTGGAGAACTTTATATATATTTCTACAGGCGCAATGTTCAAAAAAAACGGCCCACCGTTTCCGGTGGGGGCTCCGTTGTCATTTTTCATTTTTCATTTTTCATTTCTCTGAACTGTACGGTTACTTTGAACAGGTCGCCGTCTACGTCCGCGCGCAGGGTTCCGCCCATGGTTTCGCACAGGCTTTTGGCGATATACAGGCCCAGGCCCGAGCCTTCGGTATTGCGGCTGGCGTCGCCGCGGACGAACCGTTCGGTGAGGTCGCTGCCCTGCATGGGCAGAGGGGAGGCGGAGATGTTGCGGAACACCGCTTGGACCGCGCCGTTTTCGGCGGTAAGGGTCAGGTAGACGCGGGTATCGGGCATGGAATATTTGCAGACGTTGTTCATCAGGTTATCGAACACCCGCCACAGCAGGCGGCCGTCCGCATATACGGGCACGGGGCGGTCCGGCAGGGTATCCACAAGGGTCAGCTTTGCCTTTTCAAGCTTTTCGGCGTATTCGCCCTTTACCTGCCCCAGCAAAACTCTCAGATCCGTGCGCTCCGGCTGCATGTTCACGCTGCCCGCCGCGGCCTTGCTGGCGTCCACAATATCTGCGGTCAGCTTTTTCAGCCGCTGGCTCTGGCGGTCGATCACCCCGATATACTCCCGGGCTTTGGGGTTGTCTACGTTCTCTTTCTTCAGCAGGTCGATGTAGTTCACAATGCTGGTGAGGGGCGTTTTCAGGTCGTGAGAAACGTTGGTGATCAGCTCGGTTTTGGTGTTTTCGCTCTTCAGACGCTCTTCCACCGCGGCGTTGATGCCGTCGCCGATGCTGTTCAGATACCCAGCGTGCTTTTTGAATTCTCCGAACAGCCAGCGGCTGCGCACCGGGGCGCGGCCCCCTTCGCTCAGGGCCTTTGCCCCCTGCTGCAGGGTGTGCAGGTTCATACCCAAAAGGATCAGAAACGCCAGCTGAAACAGCTTGAACACAATATAGAGCGCAAGAAGGATCTCGGGTTCTTCGTAGAAAGACACCAGCAGGATCGCGGTTACAATGCTCCCGGCAACGAAGAATATGCCCAGCTTCCACAACACGTTCAGCGCTTTTGAGGCGTCCTTAACCATCGATACGGTCCATTTTACAAGCCGCACCAGCAGCAGGGAGGACGCCGCCGTTCTGCTTTTCAGCTTTACGGCAAACTCGTATACGCAGCCGAAGCCCAGCGCCGCCAGCAAAGGCAGCAGCACCGTGGTTACCAAAAGCATCTCCGCGTCGCCGCCGCGGGAAACCCCGATGCCGAAGCCCCACAGATCGTTGACAAGCAGCACGGCAAAGCATACGGCAGCCCCGATGAAAACCAGAAACGGCAGCTCCGTGGGGACCCTGTGGAAGCCCCTTGCCACGGGCGCGTCCTCGCCCTTCACGTACCCCGCAAGGCACAGCGAGAACACGGTAAGGCACAGCGCGGCAATGCCGAAGAGCACGGTAAGCCCCTTGAAATGGGCCAGATACCCCCGCGCAAAGCCCACGGCTTTGGCGGCATAGAATGCGAAATCCTTCGCCTGCAGCCCGGCGTCCACCGAAACGGTGACGGTATAGTATTTTACCTCTTTCGGCGCGGGACGGGGCTCGGAATAATATTCCGACGTGGTGGGAGCGCTCCGCTCCACGCCCACAAAATAGGCGTTGCCGTTGCTGCTGACGGCGAAATCCGTCTGGTGATACACTTCATACGCGCCCCGCAGATAATACTGGGCTTCCGTTGGCTCAAAGCTCTTGTGGTACAGCTCCACGCAGTGGGTGAGAATGGCCTGATTGATGCCGTCGTCGATGGGGTAGATATACATCATGATGCTCTTGTACCCCTGGGCCGTATCGTCCTGGATGAACACCTCTTCCCAATCCGGGTCCGCCGGGTTATTGTTCACCCGTCCGGCGTTGGGGGCGGCGCTTGTATCCGGTTCGCTGACCGCCGCGGTGGGTTCCTCCGCGGCAGTGGTTTCGGCGGCTTCGGTCGTCTTTGCCTCCGGCGTCTGCGCGGTGGGCGCCGTGTTCCCCGCCGTGGTCTCCGTAATTTCCGGCGCGGCGCTGCTTTGTTCGGCATAGGTGGAGGATTCCTCCGGCGTTACGTTCACTGTTTCTTCCCGCGCGCCCACGGTGGTGTGTTCTTCCACCAGCCAATGCACGTCCGTATCGTAATCGGTGTAAACCGTGTCGCCGTCTTCGTAATAGGCCACGGCTGCGGTGGCGGTATAGCTGCCCAGCGTTTTTTCCGGCTCAAAGTTCTGCAGCAGCACCTTGCCGGCCGCGTCCGTTACGGTAAAGGCGAAGTTGGTTTTGCCCTGCCGCAGGCTGCGGTTCTGCTCAAAAAAGCCCGCCGCGTCGTTTTCCGCCGCACAGCGTACCGCGCCCGCCGAGCGGATATCCCAGCTTTTGGAGTTCGCCAGATCGTCAAAGATCATTTTTTCGTAATACGCGCTGAAATCCTCCGGATCGAACAGGTCGAGGTGATCCGTGCTCACCGCCAGCGCCCCGATACAGGCGTTCAGCGTGAACAGCGCAAGAAATATGCAGCCCAGCAGAAAACAAAGGATCTTCACCGGGCGGCTGCGTCGGAGTTTGTACATAATGATGCCCCCTAATGGTTAGTGGTGAAAGGAAAGGGAGAGAGTTGAGTTGCGGAGATAAATTATAATTTATGTGTTCGCTGCGCGAACGGGCAAATGCACCTTCGGTGCGGGAGGATGCGCCATAAGGCGCGGGAGAATGTGCCTTCGGCACGGGAGATGTGCCTTACGGCACGGGAAAGTTACACAGCCTGTGTTATTATCCCGCGAGTGGCAGCGAGCATTCGCCCGCGAACGTCAGTGAGCATTTCCCCGTGAGCGAAGCGAACACTCTCCCGCGATCGAAGTGAGCATTCTCCCTGTCGCGCCTGCGGCGCGATAAACTGCAATTTGAAATGATCGACGTATTTTGGCGATATGCGGCTGCGCCGCGCGATATAATTTGCTGCGCAAATTGCGATATATGC
>CAMOVW010000338.1 GCA_946627725.1 uncultured Clostridia bacterium | reverse complement strand
ATAAAAAAATAATTGCCTTTTATACGCAAATGCGGTATACTGTAGAATATTGAAGGAGGAGGCTGCTCTATGAAATACGAAAACAACTGGGAATCCCTGAATTCCCGCCCCGTGCCGGAATGGTTCGCCGACGCGAAATTCGGTATATTTATCCACTGGGGCCTGTATTCCGTGCCCGCGTACACAAAGAAGGGCGATTACGCCGAATGGTACGCAAAACAGCTGGAAGAGGGCAAACCGGAGGTAAAGGACTTTCACGAACGGGTATACGGCAGGGCAAAATATGAGGATTTCGTTTCCGGCTTCAGGGCGGAGCTGTTCGACGCGGAGAAATGGGCGGAGCTGTTTCAGCGCGCCGGAGCAAAATACATCAATTTTGTTTCAAAGCATCACGACGGGTTCTGCATGTACAAATCGGATTACGCCTGGAACTGGAACAGCGTGGACGTGGGCCCCCACCGGGATTTTCTGGCGGAGCTGAAGGCCGCGCTGGCAAAAACGGACGTGCGCTTCGGCGTGTACCATTCCGTTTACGAATGGTACCATCCCCTGTACCTGAAGAACCCGGAGGAATACGCCTTAAAGCATCTGCACCCGATGCTCAAAGAGCTGATCACAAAATACGAGCCCAGCACCCTGTTTACGGACGGCGAATGGGATCACCCCAGCAGCACGTGGCATTCCACGGAATTTTTGACATGGCTGTACAACGAAAGCCCGGTAAAGGATTTTATCGTACCCAACGACCGCTGGGGCAAAGAGACCCGCGGCAGGATGGGCGGCAATTTCACCACCGAATACGGCTTTGTAGGCGGAGAGGTTTCCACCATCAGCGATGTTGTTCTCGACCGCCCCTTTGAGGAATGCCGCGGCATCGGCAGGAGCTTCGGGCTGAACCGCATCGAGGGCGTGGAGGATTACCTGAGCGCAAAAGAGCTGATCGAGATGCTGTGCGATCTGGTTTCCAAAGGCGGCAACTTCCTGCTGAACGTCGGCCCCGCGGCGGACGGCACCATCCCGGTGATTATGGAAGAGCGGCTGAAGCAGATGGGCGACTGGCTGCGGGTGAACGGCGACGCCATCTACGGCACCCGCGTTTATACAAAAAAGCAGCAGCCCGGCGTATATTATACGCAAAAACCGGGAAAGATCTTTGCCATCCTCAACCGCTTCCCCTTCGGCGAGGTCACCCTTACGGAGACGCCATACGATCCGGCGCTGAAAGCGCGTCTGCTCAGCTGCGCCGCCCCGATCAAAACGGCGGACGACGGCGGAAAGCTGAAGCTGATCTTTCCGCCCATAGACCCGGAAGAGGTGAAGTGCAGCTGGCTTTACGCTGTTGAAATCACAAAATAACAATGGGACGCTCCGGTTTGGCCGGGGCGTTTTTTCTGCGGCGGAAAAAGGGATGAATTGAAAAAAATTTGATTTTGATATTGTAATTCTAAAAGATTATAAGTATAATATACGGGATCAATTCGTTTATGAGGTGACATATATGATAAAAGTTGCAAAATTCGGCGGCTCCTCACTGGCGGACGCCGCGCAGTTCCGCAAGGTGGCGGACATCGTTAAAAGCGACAGCAATCGCCGTTACGTGGTGGCTTCCGCCCCCGGAAAACGCAATTCGCACGACGAAAAGGTGACGGACCTGCTGCTGCAGTGCTACCATCTGGCCAAAGATAAAAAGGATATCGGCGAGATCTTCGAGCGGATCTGCAACCGCTACAGGGATATCATAGCGGATCTGCAGCTTGATTTTTCGCTGGAAGAGGATTTCAACAACATAAAAACCAGCGTTCTGCACCACGCGGGGCGGCACTACGTGGCCAGCCGCGGCGAATACCTGAACTCCAAGATCCTTGCGAAATATCTGGGGTTCGCCTTTATCGACGCGGAAGACTGCGTGTTTTTCGACAGCGCCGACCGCTTTATGCCCGAAAAGACCAACGCCGCCATGAAAGAGCTGCTGAGCCTGCACGAATACGCGGTGATACCCGGCTTTTACGGCGTGAATACCGACGGCAGCATACGCACCTTCTCCCGCGGGGGCTCCGATATCACCGGCTCCATTGTGGCAGCGGCGGCCAACGCCGACCTGTACGAGAACTGGACGGACGTTTCCGGTATGCTGATGGCGGACCCGCGCATTATCGAAAATCCCCTGCCCATTCCGGAAATCACCTACCGGGAGCTGCGCGAGCTCTCTTACATGGGCGCCACCGTGCTGCATGAGGACGCCATTTTCCCTGTGCGCAAGGCCGGCATTCCCATCAATATCCGCAACACCAACATTCCCGAGGCCCCCGGCACCATGATCGTGCCCAAAGCGGTAACCAACGAAGTGGATACCGTGATCACCGGCGTGGCGGGCAAAAAGGGCATTACAGCCATCCATGTGGAAAAGGATATGATGAACTCCGAGGTGGGCTTCGGCCGCAAGGTGCTGGAAGTGCTTGAGAACCACACCGTGCCCTTTGAGCATCTGCCCAGCGGCATCGACACCATGAGCGTGCTGGTAAGCAGCAAAGCCATTGAGGAATGCAAGGGCGCCATCACCGCCGAGATGGTAAAAGCCGTGAATCCCGATTCCATTACGCTGGTGGAAAACCTTGCGCTGATCGCCGTGGTGGGCCGCGGCATGGTAAACACCCAGGGCACCGCCGCCCGCGTATTTACCGCGCTGGCAAAAGAAAATATCAACATCCGCATGATCGACCAGGGCTCCAGCGAGCTGAATATCATTGTGGCGGTGGAAGAAAAGAATTACGAAAAAACGATCAACACCATCTATAAGGAATTCGTTAAATAACCATGGAAGTTAAAATCAAAAAGCTGGATCCCCGGGCCAAACTGCCCCGGTACGGCTCCCCTGCCGCCGCGGGGGCGGATCTTTACGCCCTGCTGGACGAACCTATAACGGTAGAGCCCCACGCAACGGCGGTGCTGCATACGGGCATAAGCGCCGAGATCCCGGAGGGCAACGTGGGCCTTGTGTTCGCCCGCAGCAGCCTCGGCATCAAACGCGGCCTTGCCCCCGCAAACAAGGTGGGCGTGATCGACGCGGATTACCGCGGCGAGATCATGGTTGGGCTGCATAACCATTCCGACGCGCCGCAGACGGTGGAACCCTTTGAGCGGGTGGCGCAGCTGGCGATCGTGCCGTTTATCCACGCCGATTTTACGGAGAGCGAAGCGCTGAGCGATACGCTGCGGGGCGAAGGGGGCTTCGGCTCCACGGGGAGAAAATAAACAATGGAAAGCAAACTGCAAAAAAAGACCGCTGCAACAGACAGCGTGATCAAACTGTTAAGTATTTTATGCCCGCTGGTTTATTTCGCCAGCTATCTCACTCGCAAAGATTATTCCATTGTGATGCAGGCCATCATCGAAAACGAAGGCCTGCTGAAGGCGCAGGTGGGGCAGGTGGAATCCCTTGCCGTGATCTCTTACGGCGCAGGGCAGATCATCAGCGGTATTTTAGGCGACCGCTTCAAGCCCCAGCGGCTGATCATGGGCGGCCTCGGCGTGACTGCCGTATGCAACGTGCTCATGCCCTTTACGCCGC
>CAMOVW010000337.1 GCA_946627725.1 uncultured Clostridia bacterium | reverse complement strand
GGAAAAACAGAGGGGCGGTCATGCCCGCCCCTACATGATTCTTTGCTCAACGCTCTATGCTCAACGCTTGCATCGCCAAACTGCAATTTCCGGGTTGGAAGGTCTTGCGTTGCGGGGATTTTTGATGTAATATAATATAGGATTTCTATATTCGTCCGTTATGGAGTTTATGCGGCGGATGAAAAGAGAATGCGCTGTGTGTACTGCGCTTGGATCCCTGGGAAATGCCGCCGGGGAAGAGGAGGATGTTTATGAAAAAAACTACCGTTAAGATCTTATCCGCTTTTTTAGTGATCTGCCTGCTGTTTGCCGACGCGGGGTTGTTTTCGGGCGTGGCAAATATGCCGTTTGGTATCAAGGCCGCAGCAGCTTCTTCCGGCAGCTGCGGCGCGGAGGGGGATAACGTAACGTGGGCGCTGGACGACGTCGGAATCCTGACCATCAGCGGCAGCGGGCCGATGAAGGATTACTCTATTACGACGCATGCACCCTGGTATTCTTTCCTCGGATCTATAAAGAAAATTGTTATCAAATCCGGCGTCACGAGCATCGGTAATGAAGCATTTTACAGCTGCACCGGTATTACCGAACTCTCGATCCCGGACAGCGTTACAAGAATCGGAAACGATGCGTTCTGGAACTGCAGCAGCCGTCTTGAGGAAATCTTCGTAGAGAAAGAAAACCCCGTATATCATTCCGATCATAAGTGCCTGATCGAAACTGAAAGCAAAACGCTGATTCTCGGCTGCAAAAACAGCGAGATCCCATCGGACGGCAGTGTTACAAGCATTGGCCGTGCCGCGTTCAGTGGCTGCAGAGATTATACTGAAATCACGATCCCGAACAGCATCACAAGCATCGGTAATTATGCGTTCCTTTCTTGCAGCGGTTTTACCGAAGTTACGATCCCGAACAGCGTTACAAGCATCGGCGAGTGTGCGTTCTATGGCTGCAGCGGCCTTACCAAAGTTACGATCCCGAACAGCATAACAAGCATAGGGGATGAATTGTTCTGGAACTGCAGCAGCCTTACCGAAGTTACGATCCCGCTCAGCGTCACATACATCGGCTTTTCTGCTTTTACTTTCTGCAGCGCCCTTACGCACGTCTATTATACCGGTGATGCTGCCGATTGGGAAAAGATTACGATTCAATCCGGAAATGATCCGCTTAAGGCTGCAAGCATTACCTGCAATTACGCGCCGCAGAACGAAATAACGTGGACGTTATCTGAAGACGGTACCCTGACCATTTCCGGCAGCGGACCAATGGAGGATTATTCTTCTTACATCAATGTGCCCTGGTATTCTTCCCGCGAATTCATAAAAGAGGTTGTGATCCAATCCGGCGTCACAAGCATCGGGAAGTATGCGTTCTATAATTGCGGCGGACTTTCATACGTCGTGATCCCTGAGAGCGTGACAAGTATCGGCGATTCCGCGTTCAGTTACTGCAGCAGCCTTACAGACGTTATAATCCCTGAGAGCGTGACAAGCATCGGCGATTCCGCGTTCAGTCACTGCAGCAGCCTTACAGACGTTATAATCCCGGAGGGTGTGACGCAGATCGGTGAAGGCGCATTCTTTGAATGCTCTGATCTGAAAGGCATTTCTGTCCCGAGCAGCGTTACGAGCATCGGCAGGGGGGCTTTCGGCAGCTGCAGCAGTATCATATCCCTGAATGTGGCAGACGGGAATCCCGTATACCATTCAGAAAACAATTGTATCGTAAAAACAGATGAAAAAATACTGATCGCCGGATGTAAAACCAGCGAGATCCCCGCGGACGGCAGTGTGACGAGCGTTGGGAAAAGGGCGTTCGATGGTTGCAGCAGTCCTATGGACGTCACGCTACCGGATTGCATAACGCGTATCGATGATTACGCATTCTATTATTTTACAGGCCTTACAGGCGTCACCATCCCGGGCAGCGTAACAAGCATCGGCGACTCCGCGTTCAGTCACTGCAGCAGCCTTACGGGCGTCGTCATCCCGGACGGCGTAACAAGCATCGGTGATTACACGTTCTATCAGTGCAGCAACCTTACGAGCATCGCCATCCCGGGCAGCGTAACAAGCATCGGTGATAATGCATTCAAAAACCTCAGTAATCTCAGGGTCTTATGTGATCGGAACTCCTATGCCGACGAATATGCAAAAGCGCATGGCATGGAGATCCTTTATTCGGACGTATCCGATGAAGAATACACCTTAAGAGGAAGCGCGGGCGATCTCACCTGGCGCCTTAATAAAAGAGCCGGCGTGCTTGAAATCAGCGGAAACGGACCAATGCCGGATCGTTTTATATCCGGTTGTTTTCCGGAGGGTACCGATTACAGAAAGTATGTGAATACTGTTGTTATCTCAAACGGTGTGACCGACGTCGGCAGTTTCGCGTTCCATAACCTCCCTTACCTTAAAAGCGTTACAATTCCCGACAGCGTCACAAGCATCGGGCGTTCTGCGTTCAGTTTTTGCATAAATCTTACCGGCATTACGATTCCCGAGAGCGTGACAAGCATCGGAGATCTCGCGTTCAGTCAGTGCAGAAATCTTGCGGGCGTTATCATCCCCGACAGTGTCACAAGCATCGGGGCCAGTGCGTTCCATGATTGCGGCAGCCTTACCGAGGTTACGATCCCGAACAGTGTTACAAGCATCGGTCATTCGCCCTTTGGGTCCTGTAATAATCTCACGTCTCTGCGTGTGGCGGACGGCAATCCGGTTTATGATTCAAAAAATAACTGTATTATAGATTCGGAGAACAACACGCTGATCGCGGGTTGTAATACCGGCGAGATCCCGGCGGACGGCAGCGTTACCGGGATCGGGGATCGTGCGTTCTTCGGCTGCGAAAAGCTTACGGATATTACGATTCCGTACGGTGTTACGGTTATCGGTGATTCGGCTTTTCGGGGATGCAGCAGATTGAATCTTACGGCGCTGCCGGACAGCGTAACCTCGATCGGTATGTGTGCTTTTGCCGAATGCAGCAGCTTAACAAGTGTGAAGCTGCCTGCTCTCATTACGGAGATCCCCCAGCAGACGTTCTCCATGTGTGAACGTCTGAACACGGTTACAATCCCCGCGGGGGTTACTTCTATCGGTCCGTTTGCGTTTAACGGTTGTACCGCGCTGAAATCGATCCGGTATGATTCCACCCGGGAGAATTGGGAGAGTATAAGCAAAGGCACTGACGCGATCCCGGAGGGCGTGGAGATCATCTTTAATACTGTACAGGGGTATACCGTTTCTTACAACGCCAACGGCGGTACCGGCGCGCCTGCGGCGCAGAGCAAAACGGAAAACGTCGCACTGACGCTCAGCAGTGAGATCCCCACGAAGACGTACACGTTGACCTTTAACGCCAACGGCGGCAGCAACGCGCCCGCAAGCAAAGTTGTGAGCTGTACGTTCAACGGCTGGAACACGTCGCAGGACGGCGGCGGTGAAGCCTACGCGCCCGGCGGCAGCTATACCGAAAACGCCGCGGTTACCCTGTATGCGCAGTGGACAGACCCCACCGTGGGAACGCTGCCCACCCCCAACCGCGAGGGCTATTCTTTTGA
>CAMOVW010000336.1 GCA_946627725.1 uncultured Clostridia bacterium | reverse complement strand
CGGTAAATTATAATTTATCGAGAAGCATTGAGCGTATAGCGTATAGCGTTGAGCCGGTTACAAAAGCTGGGATAAGTGTGTACAGATCTCTGCAGAAAGACGGGCTTCCCTTTGTATGATCCGGTATTCTGATCCATTCCAATGATACGAATCGCCATCCCGCACTGTGATTCTCGCTATACGCTATACGCTCAATGCTCAACGCCAAACTGCAATTTCATATCACATCGTATACAAAAAAGCCCTTCCTTTCGGAAAGGCTTTTCTTATTGATCGAACTCAGTCGTCGTCTTCGTCGGTCATGTTGGATTCTTCGATCACCTTCTGCGCAACGTTTGCGGGGGCTTCTTCGTATCTTGCGAACTCAAGAGAGAAGGAACCTCTGCCGGCGGTTACGGAACGAAGGATGGTAGAGAAATCGCCCATTTCAGCCATGGGTACTTCCGCAACCAGTTCCTGCATCTTCGGCTCGTTGGCGGGGCCCATGCCCAGCACGCGGCCGCGGCGCTTGGTGATATCGCCCATGATGTCGCCCAGATTATCGTCGGGCATATAGGCCTTCAGGGTGCCGATGGGCTCCAGAATGGCGGGGCCTGCTACGTCCTTCAGCTGCTTAAAGGCGAGGGAAGCGGCGGTCTTGAACGCCATTTCGGAGGAGTCTACGGGGTGATAAGAGCCGTCGTACAGGGTGGCTTTCAGGCCAACCACGGGGTAACCGGCAACCATACCTCTGGTCACGCAGTCTCTCAGGCCCTTTTCAACAGCCGGGAAGAAGTTCTTGGGTACGCTGCCGCCGAATACTTCCTCAGCAAACACAAGCTCGTCGGAATCGGTGGGCTCGAAGCGGATCCACACGTCGCCGAACTGGCCGTGGCCGCCGGACTGCTTCTTGTGACGCCCGTGGATCTCCACTTTCTTCTTTATGGTTTCTCTGTAGGCCACTCTGGGCGTTGTAAGATCCACCTCTACGCCGAACTTTGCCTTCAGCTTGGCAACGATCAGATCCAGATGCTGCTCGCCGAGACCGGCAATGATCTGCTCTCTGGTTTCGTCGTTGGTGTAGAACTTCAGGGCGGGGTCTTCCTGTGCAAGTCTTCTCAGGCCCTGGGCTACCTTTTCTTCTTCGCCCTTCTTGCGCACGTTTACGGCCTTCTCAAGGCAGGGCGCCGGGAATACGGGGCCGGCAAGGTTCAGCACCTTTTTATCGCTGCAGATGGTGTCGCCGGTCTGCATCTCATCCAGCTTGGTGATAACGCCGATGTCGCCGGCGGGGATGGCGGAGGTGTCTTCCGTTTTGCCGCCCTTGGCGATGATCAGCTTACCCATGCGCTGGGTGTTGCCGGTTCTGGCGCAGATGCAGGGCGTATCGGCGGTAAGCTTGCCGGAAACCACTTTTACATAACTCATCTTGCCCACGAAGGGGTCGGCTACGGTCTTGAAGCAGATGGCGGCAAGCGGGCCGTCTTCGGCGCATTCCAGCTCAACGGCGTTGTCGCTGTCGTCGGTGGCGGTCTCTTTTACGGCGCAGGGGGCGGGAGCCAGCTTGGTGATGCCGTTCAGAACAAGGTCAACGGCGTCAAGCGTGTAAGCGGCGCAGGCGTATACGGGGATGATCTCGCCCGCGGCCACACCGGCGGAAAGGGCGTTCACGATCTCGTCGTGGGTGAGCTCTTCGCCGTCAAAGAATTTCATCATCAGGTCTTCATCGGTGCTGGCAACAGCCTCGGTGAATTCGTCGTGCAGTTCGTTTACCTTCGCGTCGGTGGGTACGTCGCCCGCCGTGGCTTTGCCGTTGGCATAGGTAAAGGATTTTGCCTGCAGGAAGTTCACGTAGCTCTTAACTTTGCCGCCTTCCATATAGGGAACCACAACGGGGCAAACGGCGGAGCCGTATTCTTCCTTCAGCGCTTCCAGCGTTTTATAAAAATCGGTATTTTCGGCGTCGCAGCGGGTAACCACCACAAACTTGCTCATGTTTCTGGCGGAGGCGGCCTTAAATGCCTTCTCCGCGCCTACGTCCACGCCGGAGCCTGCCGCAAGCACGATCAGAGCGGTTTCTGCGGCGCGCATACCTTCGGATACGCCGGTTTCAAAGTCGAAAAGACCGGGAGTGTCGATGATATTTACCTTCGTATTATTCCATTCCACGGGGCAAACGGCCGAGGATACGGAATTGTGACGGCGTTTCTCTTCCGGGTCAAAGTCCATTACGGTGTTGCCGTCTGCAACCTTACCGAAACGGTCAGAAGCGCCTGCGATAAAGAGCATGGCCTCTGCCAGCGTTGTTTTACCTCTGCCGCCGTGACCGGCGATCACTACGTTGCGAATGTTCGGTGCGCTGTAAAGTTTCAAATTCATAACCTCCTGTATTTCTATCGAAAAAATTAAGACTTTTTTACATTTAAAGCCACAAACAGAAGTATTATATCACAGTATTATTTGCTTTGCAATATGTTAATTTGTGCAATTTTAACGCGTTTTTCTGTGCATTTTTACGTTCTATATCTGCGTCAACGCAATCATTACCGGCATGGTGAGCACAGATGCAAAGCTCACAAAGCTCACGGTTTTTGCCGCCACGCCGGTATCGCGGTCGTACTTTGCCGCAAACATCACCGTGTTGTTCGCGCTGGGGGCGCTGGCCTGAATGATGCAGGCGGTGAGCAGCGCGCCGGTCACCAGCCCCGTAAGGCGCAGCACGCCGTAAACCGCCAGCGGCACGGCGATGATCTTAACGGCCGCTACCAGATACTGCTCTTTGTTTTTGAACAGCGTTTTCATGCCCGCGTTGGAGATATAGGTGCCCAGCATCAGCATGGCCAGCGGCGTGTTCATGGAGCCTACGAACGAGATGGGCTTGGTTAACACCTCCGGCATTTTCAGCCGCAGCAAAAACAGTGGCAGGCCGATGCAAACGGCGATCACGCCGGGGTTCAGCAGCAGGCGCTTCGGGGCGAATTTCGCGTTTGCTTCGCCGCCGCGGCTCATCACCCACGCCCCGTGGGTAAAGCAGAACACCTGAAACATGATAATACCTGCGGAGCAGTAAAACACACCTTCGCTGCCCAGCACCGCCTGCGCCAGCGGCAGCGCCATATAGCCCATGTTGCCGTAAACGGAGGCAAATTTGAATATGCCGTTGTTCGGTTTCTTTGTATCGCGGAAGAAGGGCAGGCTGAGTATGATGCCCATTACGTGGGTCAGCGCGGCGCAGCCCGCCGCCAGCACCAGCCCGCGGGCGGTATCGGCGGATAATTCTGTGGTGAGAAAAGAATTCACGATCACGCAGGGCGTAATGGCGTAAAACAGCAGATTGTTGCACGCCCGGGCGGTTTTTTCGGTGAAAACCTTCGTTTTATCGCACACGTATCCCCCGGCCACAATGATATATAAGATCACGACCTGCTTTACCGCGATCAAACAGTTTTGCCAGAACAGCGCCATATGGACCCCTTCTCTCTTACCTGAAAAAATATACCCGTTTATTATAAAACAAACCCCGCGGGAATGCAAGGAAAAAACGAAAAGGCGGACAGGATTTCAAATTGCAGTTTATCGCGCAGCGATAAACTGCAATTGAGGTAAGAGGTAAGAGT
>CAMOVW010000335.1 GCA_946627725.1 uncultured Clostridia bacterium | reverse complement strand
GATGTGCCTTACGGCACGGGAAAGTTACACAGCCTGTGTTATTCTCCCGCGAGCGGCAGCGAGCATTCTCCCGCACCAAAGGTGCATTCCCCCGTGAGCGAAGCGAACACTCTCCCGCGAACGAAGTGAGCATTCCCCCGTGAGCGAAGCGAGCATTCTCCCTATCGCGCCAACGGCGCGACTACTTCTTCAGCGTACCGAACAATCCGCGCACGAGGGCTTTGCCCACTTCTCTGCCCACGGTGTTCATGGTGCTGGCGGCAGCTTTGCCAAACACGGAATTCTTGCGGGCTTTGGCCTTTTGGGCTTTTTCGCGCTCTTTGGCCTTCTTTTCGGCTTCTTTGCGCTTTTCTTCGGCGGCTTTGGCCTTTTCTTCAGCGGCCTTGGCCTTGGCTTCGGCGATGCGCTTCTTTTCTTCTTCTTTGGCTTTCAGTTCTTCTTCCTTCGCCTTTTCGGCCTCCGCCTTGGCTTTGGCCTCCTCTTCGAGGGCGGCGGTCAGGATCTCGAAGGCGGATTCACGGTCTTCGGTTTCGCTGTATTTTTCAAGCAGCGGCGAATTTGCCATCACGGTGCCGATGGCGGCGGGGGGAACCGCGTTCATGCTGCTGCGGGGCGGCAGGATGTTCGCCCGCTCCACAATGCCGGGCACGCCCTTTTCATCCAGCACGCTCACCAGCGCTTCGCCGGTGGCCAGCTCCTGCAGTACGGTTTCGGTATCGAATTTGGGGTTCACGCGGAAGGATTTCGCCGCGGCGCGGATGGCCTTCTGCTCGTTGGGGGTATAGGCGCGCAGGGCGTGCTGCACCCGGTTGCCGATCTGCGCCAGAACGGATTCGGGGATATCCATGGGATTCTGGGTGATGAACCATACGGAAACGCCCTTGGAGCGAATCAGCCGAACCACCTGCTCTACCTTATCCAGCAGGGCCTTGGGGGCGTCCTTGAAGAGCAGATGGGCCTCATCGAAGAAGAAGGCGATTTTCGGTTTCTCCAGATCACCGGCCTCGGGCAGCAGCTCGTAAAGCTCGGTGAGCATCCACAAAAGGAAGGTGCCGTACAGCAGCGGGTGCTGGAACAGCTCGGCGCACTCCAGTATATTCATAACGCCTCTGCCGTTTTCATCCCAATCGAACCAATCCGAAATATCAAGCTGCGGCTCGCCGAAGAAGATATTGCCGCCCTCATCCTCCAGCGTGAGCAGCGCCCGCTGAATAGCGCCCACGCTCTGGGCGGATACGTTGCCGTATTGGATCTTATACTCGTTGCCGTGGTCCGCCACGTGCTGCAGCATGGCGCGCAGATCCTTCAGATCCAGCAGCAGCCAGCCCTTGTCGTCCGCTATGCGGAACACGATGCGCAGCACCCCGCTCTGGGTATCGTTCAGCCCCAGCAGGCGGGCGAGCAGCTCCGGGCCCATATCCGAAATGGTGGTGCGCACCGGGTGGCCCAGCTTGCCGTACACGTCGAAAAAGCGCACGGGGAAATCGGTGTAGGTAAAGTTTTCGATGCCCATGGTATCGATGGAGCGGCGGATGTGCTTGTTTTCGCTGCCGGGCATACACATGCCGGAAACGTCGCCCTTGATATCGGCGATAAAGGTGGGAACGCCCATCTCGCTGAAGGATTCCGCCACCACTTTCAGCGTTACGGTTTTACCGGTACCGGTGGCCCCGGCAATCAGGCCGTGGCGGTTGGCCATGGCGGGTTCGATATAAATGCGTTTTTCGCCTGTGGCAAGCCAAAGCTTGCCGTTGTCTTCTGTGTACATATGGTTACCTCCTGTAGAATGGTGGATTATGAGCGTTGAGCATTGAGCGTTGAGCGTTGAGCGTTGAGTGTTGAGCGTTGAGCTTGAAGGTGTACGCGGGAGGGCGTCAATAGCGCTCCGGCGCGGGGGGATTCTTCTTTAATTTGCGGCGTTTTAAGAGGCTGAGCGCCGGTATGGCGGCGGCAGCGGCTGCGGGGGCGGCGGAAAACACCGTGAAGGCGGCGGCGGTCAGCGCGCCGATCAGCACGTCCCCGGCGCGGCTGCGGATGGCGGGGTTATCGAAGCGGGCCTCCGGAAGCCGGTCAAAATACAGGTCCGCGTCGTTATCCGGCACGTAGTTATTGAACAACATGGGCTCGATCACCTGAGATACGGTATAGCCCTTCAGCTTTGCCCGCACGTCCACAAAGGGCTGCGCGTCCGCAAGGCTGTCCGCCAGCGCGCCGAAGGCCATCATAAAGCGGTAAACGGCGGTATCGGGGGTATACTGCCCGTCGCCGCACTGCATATTCACCACAAGATCCATGATCAGATCGAACATCTTCCTGTTTTTGATCTCATTGAATTCTTCGTCGGAGAGCGTTTTCGGGCACAGGGGATACAGATGGCGCACCTCCAGCCCCAGCGCCAGCTTGCCGAAGCCCTTCGGAAGGTTTTCGGCCTTTCGGCGGTATTCGTTAATAAATTCGTTTACAAAATGGGCTTTCAGGGTTTCCTCTTCCACACCCATCTCCGCCGCGGAAGCCGCGGGCACGGCGGTGATGCTGAGGCGCTTCTCTTCCGGGAACAGCTCCGCAACGCGGTAGGCCGGGGGCAGATAACCCAACGCGGGGGTGGTTACGTTGCACAGCACGTTCCCCGCGTCGGAAGAGCCGAAGGCCACGTCCGCAAAATGGGTGTGGCCGCTGAACACCAGAGGGATGCCCAGATCCGCCAGCTGATGGCAGGCAAGGCTGCTGCGCATATTGCGGGTACCGCCCCCAATCAGATAGGCGGGCGTGGGCGGAACCAGCGGGTGATGGGTGCAGGCAAACAGAAAGGCGCCTTTGGCCGCCGCCTCTTTTTTCAGCCCCTCGATCCAGCGGTAGCAATCGGGGGAATAGCCGGGGCTCATGTTTTCAAGGGCGTCCACGTCGCGGAAGTTGTTGTTCAGCATCAGGCACCAGAGCTTATCCTCCAGCTTCACGCAGTAGGAATAGGCGCTTTCCAGCACCGAAAAAGCCTGATCGGGGCCGAAGGGACGGTAAAGCTGCCACAGCTCTTCGGCGGTGCACACCCGCACCAGCGGGGGAACGCATTCCTCCGCGGGAAGATCGGCGAATTCATCGGCAACAAGCCGCTTGAAATCGCATTTTTGCGGATCGAACCAGGGGCGCATCCAGGGTTTGGAGCGGTATTGCACCGGCCAGTTGTGCTTTACCACGTAAGAGCGGCAGAACTGAAAATCGTGGGTGGCGGTAAGTACGTACACCTTTTTGCCCGCGGCCTGCAGCGAACGCAGCATATCGACAAATTCCAGATGACTGGGTTCGTCGCCGTCGTCCGTCAGGTCGCCGGTGATCAGCACGGTATCGATCTCATCCTGCGCGGCCAGATCTTTGAACGCCGCCTTGTTGATGCGGTTGCGCAGCAAACAAGCCCCGCCCGTATCCCCGGGCAGCATCTCGGTGGAAATATAATGGGTATCGGATAACACGGCAAATTTCATGCGGCACCTCGAAGTGTTGTTTTGTTTATTATAGCATAGGAGAAAGGGAAAGTAAATTATAATTTGTCGCGCACCTGCGCTCCAAATTATAGTGATATATTTTTGCACTGCAAAAATGTTATATTCGCTACGCGAGTGATATATTTGCTGCCGCAAATGTGA
>CAMOVW010000334.1 GCA_946627725.1 uncultured Clostridia bacterium | reverse complement strand
CGAAGCCCGCCGCTACTATTTCGGCATTGTGGGCAAATACGGCGCGCAGGTGCAAAACGTGCTGAAAAAGGCCAAGGCGCTGGATATCGCCACCATCTGCCCGCTGCACGGCCCCATTCTGACCGAAAATCTGAGCTACTACCTGAACCTGTACGACACATGGAGCAGCTACGGCGTAGAGAGCGAGGGCGTGGTGATCTGCTACACCTCCGTTTACGGCAACACCAAAAAGGCCGTGGACCTGCTGGAAGCCAAGCTGAAGGCCAACGGCTGCCCCAAGGTGGCGGTAAACGACCTTGCCCGCTGCGATATGGCGGAGGCCGTGGAAGACGCCTTCCGTTACGGCAAGATCGTGCTTGCCACCACCACCTATAACGCGGATATCTTCCCCTTTATGCGCCACTTTATCGACGCGCTGACCGAGCGCGGCTTCAGGAATAAAACCGTGGGCCTGATCGAAAACGGCACATGGGCGCCCAACGCCGCCAAAACCATGCGCGGCCTGCTGGAGGGCGGCAAAAACATCAGCTTTACCGAGAGCACGGTGAGCATCCGCTCCGCCATGACGGACGAAAACAAACAGCAGATCGACGCCATGGCCAAGGAGCTTTGCGCCGGTTACCTTGCGGAAAAGGCGGACGACACCAATAAAAACGACCTCACCGCCCTGTTCAAGATCGGCTACGGCCTGTACGTGGTCACCTCCAACGACGGCACAAAGGACAACGGCCTGATCGTGAACACCGTTACCCAGGTCACCAGCACCCCCAACCGGGTTGCCGTGTGCATCAACAAAGAAAACTATTCGCACCACGTGATCAAACAGACCGGCATTATGAACGTGAACTGCCTCTCCGTGGAGGCACCCTTCAAGGTGTTTGAAACCTTCGGCTTCCAGAGCGGACGCACCGCCGACAAGTTCAAGGACTGCACGCCGCTGCGCTCCGATAACGGGCTGGTGTTCCTGCCCCGCTACATCAACGCCTTTATGAGCCTGAAGGTGGAAAATTACGTGGATCTGGGCACCCACGGCATGTTCATCTGCAGCGTGACCGAAGCGCAGGTGCTCTCGAAGGCCGAAACCATGACCTACACCTATTACCAGAACAACGTAAAGCCCAAGCCCCAAACCGAGGGCAAAAAAGGCTACGTGTGCAAGATCTGCGGCTACGTTTACGAGGGCGATACCCTGCCGGACGATTTCATCTGCCCGCTGTGCAAACACCCCGCCAGCGATTTTGAACCGATTCAATAAACAGAAAAGGGAGTACAGCTATGGCTACCGAAAGCAATCAGGCGCCCGATATGACACAGGAAAAACGTCGGTTCAAGCTGTTCAGCCGGATGTTTATCGCGGGTATTATCCTGCTTCTTGTTGCAGTGGGTGGAGCGGTCATGTTCCACCTGCCTTGGTATATCTTTGTACCGATGCTGATCGCGGGCATAGCGATGATGCCGATCGGGTTCATTTACGGCTTCAAAGCGCAGAACCGGCTTCAAAAAAATGAAGTGGAACAGCTTCAGAAAATCGTTCCCGAGATCCTCGCACGGTATACGACAGTGGAATGGTTCCATCCCGACAGCTTTGTGATCGCGCAGCAGGCCAACGATTACAGCCGGAAGGGCTCGTGCCTGATCCGGGGCAAAACCGGGGATATGAAATACGCCGTATCCAATCTCCATCTGGCGGAGCCGTGGAAAGATACCACACGCACCACATTTTCAGGCTGGTGCCTGTGCATCGGCGACGGTCGCCCGGTAACAGAGGCGCGTCTTTCCGCCCTGCAGGACGCGCTGCTGGATTATGCCCCGGTGCGGATCGTGGCCCGCAGCGATGCCGAAAACGAGATTCTTGCGCTGTTGGAACAGCCGGCCCTGTTCCTCGACCCCGCGCCCACAGAAGACAAAACGCGCCAGCAGCTTGAAGCAGACTGCAAAAACGTATGCTTTATGTTAGATTGCTGCGCCGAAGCGATGCGGCAAACCGCAACAGAATAACCCCCACCCGAATATAAAAGGAAAACCGACTCACACCGAGCCGGTTTTTTTGATATTAAAGATGGAACAGGGAAATTATAATTTATCGCTGCGCTTAAATTCGGAATTGCTCGCTAAACTGCAATTTACGAAAACACGGTATCCAGCGCGCAGGAGTATTTCCATTCGATTCTGTCCCCGTCGTTCAGCTTGCATTCCGAGCAGCCCCGGTCGGGGAATTTGCCGTTCACGGTAAAGATCCACCCGCTTTGCGGCCCGCAGGAAAACTCGTACAGATAGCCGATGCCCTGCACGTACACGGTGCCGAAGGCGTTTTTATCCGCCCCCTGATACTCCATCTGGATGCGGTTGTGGCGGGTGGTGCGCTTCAGGATATCAAAAACCGTATCGCCGGGGCGCAGCACGTATTCCGTCTCTTTCAGCAGTACGCCGTCCGCGGGGATAACGCCCTCCGCCTGCAGCGCGGGATCGAGATCCTCCCAATGGCGCAGCACGTCGGCGCAATCGATGGAGATAAAAACGGTTTCGCTGTCTTCTTCGATATCGTCGATGTGCACCAGATAGTATTCTTCCACGCTCTGGAATTCACTGCCGCCGATGAGCACCGCCAGCGCAAGGATCACGGCAAACAAAATCAGTATATCTTTCTTCATTTTTTCAGGCCGTTATTTTTTATGTCCGTTGAATACGCCGTTATAGTAATAGGCAAGGCTTCTCGCCATCTCCGAAACAGGCGCGTCGCAGTCGGAAAGGATCCAGCGCACAAACAGCGCCGTGGTGCCGCCGCTCACAAAGGTAAAGGACCGGCGGAAGGATTCCTTATACCGCTCCGGCACGCGCTTGTTGATCACGCTGTAAAACACATTATCGTAGCTGATCTGGATGGGGGTATTGGCCTGCCCGTAAAAGGCAAACTTGTACATCGCTTTGTTCTCTTTTACCAGCGTGAGATACAGGTTTGTGATCTCATAAAAATCATCCACCGTAAGGGCGGTGATATCCGCTTTGGTATCCAATATCGCAAGGCTGCGGTTGATGAACCGCCGCTGCATCTTGAAAAACTCCTTGATGATCTTACGGTCCAGATCGTAAATATCCGTATAATAGGCGTAAAACGTGCTGCGGTTCACGTCCGCCCGCTCGCACAGCTCCTTTACCGTGATTTTATTGATCGGCTTTTCCTGCATCAGCTCAAACAAGCTCTCTTTGATCACCCGTTTGCTGTACTGCGTTCGCCGGTCGTCTCTTTTCGGCTCCATAATAACACCTGCCTGTTCTTTCTCCGACAACGTGTATATTTTAGCACATATTTCCGCAATTTGCAATAAGGATTCAAATTATAATTTATCGCGCGGTTCCGAAGTATCTCGTAGCGCGGCAGGTCTCGGCTGCCGCGCTACCAAAGTAACACAGGGTTTGCAAAAAAGCCGCCCGGACATGGGGACGGCTTCTATGTCTTTGAAGTTTGCAAAGATCAGCAAGCCGGAATAATAAAAAGACATAGAACCGTCCCCGTGTCTGGAATCCGTGCGCAAATCTCATTGCGGAAGGCGAAGAAATTATCTTTTATCGGTTTGAAAAAGCTGCTCGATACGCACCGACCGTCAGACAAGGGGACGGTTCTATGTCTTCGTGTCGGCTGCA
>CAMOVW010000333.1 GCA_946627725.1 uncultured Clostridia bacterium | reverse complement strand
TTCCCCGCCTCCCTTCCTGAAATGCCCCGCCGCCGGGCACGTGGCCCAATGGGGCGTATAGCCCATCTGGGTGGCGATGCGGTCGTGGATTTCCTTCCCGGTGGGCCGGTGCCCGCGCACCGTGCGCCCATCCCCGGTGATGAAGGTGTCCGGGCCGCCGCCTGGAATGAACGGCCAGGCCGCCGCGTCCACCGGCATGGCCTTGCCCGCTTTGGTTTTGATCCAGCGGATTTCCCGTCCGCAGCCACGGCACACGCTCATAGCATCGCCTCCACCATCTGCCGCTTGGCGTCCTCCAGCCGGATGCAGGCGTTCACGAACGGCGCTTTCACCGATGCCAGGATGGCGTCGATGGCCTCGTCCTCCGTCATGTGGTTCTCCTCTGCCAGGGTGCGCAGATCTTCCCTTGTCATGGTTTCGTCCTCCTCTTTCGCTGCTGATTGTTTCACGTGTAACATATTTCACAGTCAAGGGAAAAAAATTTCCCTCACGGTCATGCCCAGAGCATCCGCCAGTTTGGTGAGCGTTTTCACGGTCACGTTTTCCGCGACATCGTTTTCCAGATTGCAGATGGTCACACGGCTGACGCCGCTGGCCTTCGCCAGTTCATCCTGGGTCAACCGGTGGGCCTCCCGCGCCGCCTTCAGCTTGTTTCCCATGGCATTCCCTCCTTGCTTTTTTAATTGTTTAATTTATTAAACACATATAAAATACCACAGATGGATCCATCTGTCAAGTATGTTAAACACATTTTTGTAAAATAAATTTTCCGGGCATCTATTGACGGCCTTTTGTTTCTATTGTAAAATAAATTATACAGAAAAGGAAAGGGGATGGAACAGATGAAACTCGGCCAGATCATCGAACAGTACAGGCAGGAAAACGATCTTTCCCAGCGGCAATTCGCGGCCCGGTGCGGCCTTTCCAATGGTTACATCGCCATGATCGAAAAAGGCGTCAACCCCGCCACCGGGAAGCCCATTGCGCCCACGCTTCCCGCGCTGGAGAAGATCTCCACCGGGATGCACCTGGCGCTGGATGATCTGCTTCGCCTGATGGATGACGAACTCATCGACCTTTCCGACGCCACCCTCCCCGCCGATCTTTCGCCGGATGAATCGCGCCTGCTTTCCGGCTATCGCGCTTTGACCCCGCAGGGCAAAGAGGAACTGCAAAAACACCTGACCCTGCTGGCGATGGCTTACCGTTCCAACGGGTGAAACAGTTCTGCCTTTTCCGCCTCCAGCAGCAGCCGGATATAATTCAGCACCTGATCCAGCGCCCATTCCGTTTCCAGCCTTTCCATACTCCGCAGGATTTCTTCTTTCTTCGTCATCTTCTGTTCCCCTTTCCGTTCTCGTCGCTCCCTGTATATCAGTTTTCCGGCGGTTTGTAAAGGGAAATTTTTGACCCCTTCCGTTTTCCGTCCATCTCGTTCATTTTATGATCATGATTTGCATTTTCAGGCTCTGAAATTTTTCGCCCTCTCAAATTCCCCCAAAACGTAAAATATGGCGTCCGCTTTCCCGGACGCTCAAAATAAAAGGAGGCCCCCAGCATGAAATACTTATGGATCTGCACCCTGATCGGCGCCGCGCTGACGGCCAGCGGCATCGGCCGCGGGAACACCCTGCAAACCATTGTTGGCCTGGTGCTGGTGCTGGTTGGTTTCGCCCCGCTTGTGCGGCGCTTGATGCAAAACGTGAAAAAGCAAAAAGCGGAAAAAGCCCGCAAGGAACGCATGGCACAGCGTACCGCCGAAATCATGGCCCAGGAGATCACCTTTGACCAGCTGATCGCCCAGCGTCCTCCCCTCTATCACTATTACCAGCGCGGCGACCGCTTCGCCGCCTGGGTGTCCAATCTGCAGCCCGGGGAAAGGCTCTATCCGTTGTTCGATATAAAACTTGGCGGCTACACCTTCGACGAGGGGATCATCGTTAACAACGCCATTGGCCGGGTGCTGAACGACTATCCCTACAGCCAGGTATTTGTCTACCGGGTGGACGATGCCCCCTCCGGCACGTCGGCGGAGCTGGTGATCCATCCGATCCGATAAAAAAACCGCCCGCCCTGGGGAGAGGGCGAGCGGCCGCAGCTTTCAGCAGCGAAACAGAAAGGATGCACTTGTATTATAGCGCATCCCTCCCGAAATAGCAAGGGAGGTTTTATCATGGAGTGCCGTAAATGCGGAGCCCCGCTGCCCCCGGACGCCGTTTACTGCCACCTGTGCGGCATCCGCCAGGAAAAGCCGAAACGAACCCCGAAAAAACGCGGCAACGGCCAGGGCACCATCATTAAGCTGGACAACGGCAAATACATGGCCAAGGTGTCCCGCTATTATACCGATGATGACGGCCGGCTGCGCTGCAAAACCGCCAGCAAGCGGTTTGTCAAACGCTCGGACGCCGTGGCGGCGCTGCCTACCCTGAAACTGCAGCAGGATAAGCCCCGGGATATGACCCTGCAGGATCTGCACGCCGCCTATATCAAATCCAAAGAATTCATCCACCTTTCCGGCTCCCAGCAGGATAAACTGGGCTACGCCTGGCGCCGGCTGGAGCCGCTGCACCTTCGCGGCGTCGCGTCCCTCACGGTGGACGATATGCAGTCGGCCATCGACCAGGCCGCCTCCACGTATTACCCGGCCCGGGATATGAAGGTGATGCTGTCCCACTTGTACACCCTGGCCATCAAAAAAGAAATCTGCGCGTACAACAAAACGGATTATATCGATCTGCCGCCCACGCCCTCCGCAAAACGCGAGTGCTGGACGATGGATGAGGTTGGCGCCATGTGGAAGGATTACGAAACCCACCGCTTTACCGGCTATCTGCTGATCATGTGTTATTGCGGCCTGCGCTACGGCGAATTATCCACCATCCTGCTGGAAAATATCCACCTGGATCAAAGCTACATGACCGGAGGCATCAAGTCGGAGGCAGGCCGGCGGGACATCCCCATCTCGCAGCGGATCAAGCCCGTGATCGCCGATCTGATGACCGGGCGAAAGAAAAAGCTGCTGGAAATGAACGAGGATAATTTCTATTCCGCATACTGGGATGTGATCGACAACCGCCTTGGCATCCGCCACCTGGTGCCGCATACCTGCCGCCATTACTATTTCACCCAGCTCACGTCCGCCGGCGTCCAGGGCGGCATCATCGCCGAAGTGGGCGGCCATGCAGACTACGCCACCACCATGAAAAATTATGTTTCCATCCCCTTGAAGGATAAAATCAAGGCCGTCAACAAAATCAAATAGCGGAACAACCGGGAGAATGATAGCCATCAATTTTTTACCACGTTGCACCACGTGCCGCCATTGTTGATTTCCCCGCGGGGAGGCATCCGCCTACAAAGCAAAAGCCCGGAAACCCTTGCATTTCAAGGATTTCCGGGCTTTCTGGCGGAGAAGGAGAGATTTGAACTCTCGCTACGATTCACTCGTACTACTCCCTTAGCAGGGGTTTAGAAATACATTGTTTTATCAAGGCTGCAGCCAAAAACAGAACAATAGCAATATTATAATCAGGCATGGATCGCAAAAGAAAAAGGCCCCGCGGATGCGGGGCGTTTTTGTTTTGCCGGTTACGGCTCGGGCGGGTGGGTGTCCACCTCCGGCAGGCCGGCGAGGGCCAGCAGCAG
>CAMOVW010000332.1 GCA_946627725.1 uncultured Clostridia bacterium | reverse complement strand
ATAATGAGCGAAGCGAATAACAAGGTTCTGACGCGCAGCGGCAGGTTCTTATAATGAGCGAAGCGAATAACAAGGTTCTGACGCGCAGCGGCAGGATCTTATATAATACGGGTAAGGGCGGAGCCCTTCCACCACTCTTCACTCTTCACTCTTACTTCTTCACTATTATAATTTGGCGCGCAGGTGCGCGACAAATAATAATTTGGATCCATTTTAAAATCCATCGCCCCGCCGGATTCCCGGCGGGGCGTGGGGTTATTTGGTGAAATCGAGGAAGCCTTTTGCGCCGAAGATGCGGTATATCAGGGAGTTGTTCTTTGCCAGCGTATCGGTCATGAACCGGTCGAAGCCGGAGGGGGCCTCGTCGGCGGGGATCACGCCCTCGGCCGCCAGCATATCGCGGAAGGATTCGATCAGGATCATATCCGCGCCGTAGTCGTTTACGGTGTTGTTCATCATGGCCACGCATTTATCGTACTGCGCCGCCAGCGCGGGGGAGGGAACGCCGCCGCCCGCCACAAAGGCCTGATAGGCCGGGATCAGATCCCGCTTTAAGTCGCGGATATATCTCGCGCCGTTGAACTGGGGATAGTATACGCCGTCTTCGGCCGGGTTATCGCAGTCCGCGGTGGTTTTCACCGAGCCCAGCGCCAGCTCCACGGCCAGCGAAAGAGCGGTGTTGTTGTATTCCAGCTCGTGCTTCTGGCCGTAGAAGAACCAGGTGCTGTCTTTATAATAGGTACCGGCGATATCGATGCTGCCCTCGGGGGAGAGCTCGCGGCCTTCGGTATCGGTAAATTTCTGGTTATAGGGCACGTATTTCGTGCCGGGGGCGGTGGAATCGATATTGATGATCTCATCGCTGTTGGTACACTGAGCGCTGTGCAGGAAGCCGAACACCTTATAGTCGCTTGTAACGGCGCCGTAGGGCAGGCCGTAGCCCGCCATAAAGGAGAAGGTAACGCCCTGTTTTTCCAGATCCGCAAGGCGGGATTTTACGGTAAGCTGCGCGTTATGGTAGAAATCGGTCTCCCGCTTTACGGAGGGGTTCGTGATCAGCGGGCTTACCTCGTCGTAGCCGTAATCCGGCACCAGCGCAAACAGCGACGGCGTTTTCAGGAAGAGCTCTTCCACAAACACGCCAAGCGCCTCGTCGATAAAGCTGCGCAGGCTGGCCTTGCTGAACAGCCGCAGCGCGATATTTACAAGGTAACCGTAAGGCTCGCCCACCAGATCGGCGATGATGCCGTTATAAAACAAATCCGCGCTGTTGTCGGCATAATCCTTGCGCACAAGGTCCATGATGATATCGGAGCCGTTCCACGCGCCCACCACGCTTACCACGCGGCGCACGTGGTTCTCTTCCACGTTGGGGTATTTGGCAAGGTACGCGCTCACCACGGATGCGCCCATGCTCATCGGGATCAGCACAACCTTCTTTGCGCCCACCTTGTTGTTGGCAAGCACGGTTTCGATGTAGGCGTGAAGGTCGTCGATATTTCTGGAGATATAAGAGAAGGGGTTGAAATTGAAGCAGTACAGGTAATCTTCAAAATTGCTGCCCAGCTTCGCGCGGGCGGCGTCCTCGCAGGGGATGGAGGTATAGAAGCGGCGGCGGGCCTCGCTGTAGTATTCGCCGTTTTCATCCGGGGCGGAGGCATAGGGATATTCCGAAACGGGGCAGGTGTAGCGGGGGGTGACCACGCGGTTGTTGTGGTTGCCGTTTTCATCCAGCAGGTTGAAGGCGAACAGCTGCCGTACCAGCGTGCGGATATCGTCTTCCTTTACCACGTTCTTGCGCATCACCAGCGTGATCAGCAGCTGGATCACCAGCTTGGCGATGGTTTTCTGCGTGTCGCTCTGCCCCAGCTGTTCCTCAAAATCGTTGAACAGGTTCCAGTTCGCCTTGAATTTACCGTCGGCAATCAGCTGCGCGTAGTTTTCGTAATCCTGCAGGGTGCCGTGTTCAAAGGCGCCGGGCTGCACGTAGCTCTCGTCGAACAGATACGAAAAGCTCTGGCCGATGCCGGTCACAAACACCAGAAGGCTGTTTTCACCCTCAACAAAGGCGCTGTCCAGCCCGCCCGCGGTTACCGTTACGGCATTATCGTCGCCGTTTGCGGCGAAGGCCGGCAGCATCCCCAGCGGCAGCAGCATGGTGACGCATAAAAGCAACGCAATGATTTTTTTCATTTTCTCGGTTCCTCCTGTTTACATGTATTTTTATATTATCATATTCCGGCGGCGTTTTCAAGGGGGATGGGGAAAATAACGGTTAATTGAAGTTTATCGCTCCGGACGGGGCGAATTCTTCATTTCGTTCCCAAAAACCGCGATTTCGTTCCCAAGGGGTTGAAATCCGGTTTTTTTTGTGTAAAAATAACCGTTGAACCGGTCAATTCGACCGGAAATCTTATTTTTCGGAGGAATTGCAATGAAGAAAACTGTTTGTGAATTGTGCGAAAGCACTGCGTTTATCAAAGAAAACGACATGTTCATATGCCAGAACTGCGGAACAAAATACACCGCGGAACAGGTAAAGAACATGATGAAGGATTTCCCTGACGAGCCCGCCGCCGGCGCCCCCGTTGTGCGTGCCGCAGAACCGCAGCTCAACACGGCAAACCTGATGGAAACCGCCGTTACGGAAATGAAGAACAGCCAGCACAAAGAGGCTGCAAAGCATTTTGACATGGTGGTGATCAACGATCCCTCCAATATCGACGCGCCCTTCTTCAGAGCTTACTGCAACTGTTTCGATATCAAGCTGGGCGAGATGTCCAACGCGGCCATCGGATTTCAGAACGCCTTCTGCCGCTACGTTGACAGCGTAAAGGCTCTGAACGATCCCGCCGCCGAAAAAGAAAAGCTGGATTACGCCGTATCGCTGCTTACCGGGTTGGTGGCAATGTATCAGGCAAACGCCGGCCGCACCATGCTCACCGCGCCCACCGTGGGGCTTTCCATCTCCGCCGCGGCGAAGAACATGAACACGGTTTGCACAAACAAGCTCAGAGGCGCAAACGTAAACGTTTCCGCAGAAGTGCTCACCAGAAACACCAATATGGATAATTCCAACAATAAAATGAAATGGGTGCTGGCCGTAGTGATCGCCCTCGGTATTGTCGGCTTTATTGTATTCATGCTTTGGGGTATTGTATTCTGATAAAAACGTTGATCGATACCGGCAAGGAGATCAAAGCGGCAAACGACGCTTACAATGCCCTTGAAGAAAGAGAAGCCAACGTGCAGCAAACGAAAATACACTTAAAGGAGGAATCAAATTGAAAAAAATCGCTTTACTTTTCGCGGTTTTAAGCGCCGCCGTTTTGTTGCTCACCTCATGCGAAAGCCGTAAGGATAAACAAATACGAGCCGCGCATGCGGAAGCCAGCCGCGCCGCCGCAAACGCCGACCGCGCCAAACAGGAGTATGAAGACCTGAGCGAAGACATCAGCAACTACTACCGCCTGAGAGACGCCCTCGACAACGCAAAATAAAAACCGAACAAAACCAAACCGCCCGCGTTCCTGCGAAACCTTCCCGCAGCGCAACGCGGGCATTTTTGCGCGGTTTTTTCGGGAAACAAATTGCGGTTTGTCGCTGTGTTTCAAACGACGCGGCCGCATTGATACAGGGGACGGTTTTGC
>CAMOVW010000331.1 GCA_946627725.1 uncultured Clostridia bacterium | reverse complement strand
ACCATAACGTATTGGATTGCTTCACACATACCGGCGCGTTCGCACTGAATTGCGCTTTTGGCGGCGCAAAATGCGTTACAGCCGTCGATATTTCACAGGACGCAATCCGTATGGCAAAAGAAAACGCCGTTTTAAACGGCGTTAACAACATAGATTTTCTGTGTTCCGATGTATTTGATTATCTTGATGTGCTTTATAAAGAAAAGCGGAAATTATATGATTATATCATTCTTGATCCGCCCGCATTTACAAAGAGCTCAAAAACAGTAAACGCGGCGTATAACGGATATAAAGAGATCAACCTGAAAGCGATAAGGATCCTGCCCCGCGGCGGTTATCTTGCTACGTGTTCCTGTTCCCACTTCATGACGGATGCGCTTTTTCGCAAAATGCTGCTTGAAGCAGCGCTGGAGGCGGGCGTACAGCTCAAAATAACAGAATACCGGCAACAGGCAAAGGATCATCCGGTTTTGTTGGGCGTACCCGAAACTGAATATCTTAAGTTTTATATCGTTCAGGTGGTGTAATAAGGATATGCTTCCAAACGGTAAATGCGGAAGCCCTGCAAAGAGAACTTTTTTTCGTATTCCGTTTCAATATTACCGTCAAACCCGCTGTTGTGCAGGTCGAGAGAAATATTCTTTATTCGGTATCCGGAGGCAGAAAACTGTTCTAAAGAATACTCAAAAAATCCCATATTGTCCGTTTTCTGGTGTATTTCGCCGGAAGCGGACAATATTTGTTTATAGATATCGAGGAACCGAGGATTTGTAAGCCTTCTGTTTTCGTAAGCTTTCTTAGGAAACGGACACGAAAAATTAAGATAAATCCTGTCAATGATGCCGGGGCGGATATATTTCGGCAGCAACTCGGCGCCGCAAAGAATAAAGATAACGTTATTCGCCTTTTCCTCTATTGCAAGCTCACATGCGCCGCATAAAACGTTGGGATTTACTTCAACTGCAATATAATTAATATCCGGGGTCCGTTTTGCAAGCGCACAGATAAAGCTCCCCTTGCCGCAGCCGATCTCCATCTGCAAAGGGTGATCGTTGCCGAAAATCTCGTTAAAATCAAAGTAAGCCTTTTCGCTGTTTTCAATACGGTAATCCCGCATGATCGGAGGCACTTTTATCAGATTTGTGCAGGCGTCAAGCTTTTCATCCAGATGTTTTTTCTTTCGCATTCTCATATTTAATTCACCGTATAATTATCAAAGAAATCGCGGATCTTATCCCTGTTTGCGCGCAGCCGCCCCTGGATCACGTCAAATCTGCCGCCTCCGTTGCCATCAAGCGCAGCGGTAACAGTTTTCGTATGATCTTTTACGGCAATGTTATCGGAAGTCATTGCAAAATAATATCCGGTTTCGTCATCCCCGGAAATGGCTGCGCATATTCCCGAACAACAGCTTTTCAGGATCAGCACGGCTGTTTTCAGTTCATCAGGATTGAACCCAGAAAAATCAAACAAAAGATTTCCGTTTTTATAATCAGTCGCTCTTTTTATATATATAAGCATTTGTTCTGTTCTCTGCTGCATTAACCAACGCGTCTGCTTTTCTTTGCCGAGCAATTTAGCGACTGCGATATCGGTTTCGTTGTGTTTTGCAGCAAGCTGTTCAGCTATACGCAATGTGTGTTCGTGCTTTAATACGTAATCTTCATATGCGCAAATACCGCAAATGAGCGTAATGCGAACACCGCCTCTGTGAGATGCTGACGTAAGAATTTTGATCAATCCGATTTGTCCGGTTGTACGCAGATGAACAGCACAGCATGCACAGTGGTCAACTCCTTCAATCGTAACGATCCGAGGATTTCTTAATCCTTCTGTTTTACTTCTGAAGTCCAATGACGCAAGCGTCTCGTTATCCGGATACCATGCGCGGATCTCAAGGTCACGGTAAACGCAGGCATTGGCTTCTCTTTCGATTGCCGACAGGTCCTCTTTTGACAACGGTTTATCAAAATCAACGGTCATCAAGGTGTCATCCATATGAAATCCGACATTATTAACACCATAAAGCCGGTGTGCAATACCGGAAACAACATGTTCCCCTGAATGCGCCTGCATGCGGGCAAAACGTTTTTTCGCATCAAGCGAACAATGTACAGTGCTTCCCTTTTGCAGTTCATCTGTATTTTTAATTAGATGATAAATTGTCTCATTTTCGACTTGGGTATCGTAAACCTGAACGGATGCAATAGTCCCGACGTCTCCGGACTGACCGCCGCCTTCAGGGAAGAATGCAGAACGATCCAATACAACTGCAGGAGCGCCGTGAAACGTGGTGATATCCAAAACGACCGCATCAAATGAAAACAGATAGGGATCCTGATAATACAGTTTTTCGGTCATACTTATCTGACCTCAAATGTCTTAACGATCGGATCCGAGTGATTTTTCCAGAAACCGTTTGCCGTAAGATGCAGAGTAAATTGCCCAGTCTGATCAAACGGCAGAGAAAGAGATATGCTCTTCGGCATTTCATAAATATAATAAGAAGACGGAACGGTGGCTTGTTTAATGATATGCCCATCGGCAGCACGAATCACAACGGTATAGCTGTCCGGACGCTCAGGTGAACATTCTGCCTGTTCAAAAGTGATTTTAAGCTGCAAATCTTTCATTTCTATCGATACATCAGCATCAGCATGAAATCTCGGGACATAAGATGTTTTATACCGTGCGTCGGTATAGATAAAACTTGCAGGTTCCCATGGTTTTTCAATAAACCATCCATTATGGAAGAAGCGCCCGCTCAAGATATCGAAGGGCTTAATAAGTACGCTCCCATCCTCGTGAACTTCAACGATCTGGAATTGTGCACATTGTTCTTTATCTTTAGGCACGGTACCGTCCAGCAAATCAAATTCATCCAGTTCAAAATATGAAAGAGAGCCTGTTCCTACAGAGGTAAAATATTTTTGATGTATGCTTCTCGGATCGTTCACCGGTGCGTGAGAATGCCCTGAAAAGTCGATGATCTGAGGATAATCCATCAAAATTGAAATAATATCATCCTCACCCCATGCGATGCTTCCGTAAACCGTATCAGTGAGATGCGGATGCTGGAAACAGAAAAAAGGCTTAAAGGGATCATCCTGCGCCGCAATTTTCAACTCACGAGAGATCCAATCCTTTTTTTCATCAAAGAGTCTGCATCCACGCTCCGTGGTAACGCTGATAAAATGGAACCCGTTGATTACACGGTGCTGATCCGGCTCCTGAGAAAAAATCTTTTTGAATCTTTTATGAGCGCCCTCCTCTTTATCCAGGCTGAAATATTCATGACTGGCCATCATATATGCAATTTGTGTTTCGGGACGAACATAAGCGTCGGCGTAACGTTTCATAAGAAGCATTTCACCTTCGCTGCCGCTGTTTGCAAAATCGCCTACAACATACAGCGCGTCTATCCCTTTGTATTCCTGCGTGTCGGCATATGCATATGCAAGCTGCATCCCTTTCTTAAATCGTTCCGGTTCAGTGGCAACATCGACCTTAAAATGAAGATCGCTGCAGGCAATAAATCGAAGTACTGTTTTCATGAAAAAATCCTCCTTTTACGAAAAAAAGCACGCCGCAGCGTGCTTATAAATGGAGCGGATGACGAGGCTCGAACTCGCTACCTCCACCTTGGCAAGGTGGCGCT
>CAMOVW010000330.1 GCA_946627725.1 uncultured Clostridia bacterium | reverse complement strand
GACCACCGAGATCTACACTCTTTCCCTACACGACGCTCTTCCGATCTTGCTGCGCATGACCTCCCACACCATGAACGAGGCGCTGAGCGCCCTGGGTATGCCCAAAAAGGCGCAGGATATCTTCTCCACCTACTGGTGCTATATGGGTTCCCCCGGTTCGCAGTTCGATTTTCTGTACTATATGGCCATGCTGCACGGTTACATCAAAAACGGCACCGGCATCCCGCGCCTGCGCAGCCATGAGATGAGCCTTGCGGTGGATAAAGCCATCCGCGACAACGGCGGCGATATCTGGTACCATGCCGAGGTCACCAAGGTGATCGTGCGCGCCGGCAAGCCCGTGGGCGTGGTGGTGAACGGCGAAAAAGAGGTGTACGGCCGCCGCTTCATCTGCAACGTTTCGCCCAATTTCACATGGACGGACCTGTTCGAGCAGAAGGATATCCCCGAGAAGCAGCTGCGCATGGCCAACGCCCGCAAGGTGGCGGTATCCCTCACCACCGTGTATCTGGGCATGAACAAAACCAAAGAGGAGCTGGGCATCACCGATTACTCCGTATTCATCGCGCCCGATTCCGATTCGGACCGGCAGTATGAGGTCTGCCACGATTTCTTCAGCGGCTACTGCATCATCAACTGCCTCAACGAGATCATCCCCGATTGCACCCCGCCCGGAACCAGCCAGCTGTTTTTAACGAGCATGACCTTCGGCGACGCCATGAAGGGTGTGGAACCCAAGGATTACAAAAAATTCAAAACAAAAGTGGCGCGGGATATGATCGAAACCTGCGAAAAGGCGCTGAATATCTCCATCACGCCCTATATCGAAGAGATCGAGATCGCTCTGCCGCCCACCTTCTCACGCTATCTGAACACGCCGCTGGGCACGCCCTACGGCTATATGCTCGAAAAGTGGGATTCCATGATCCCCCGCACGCTGCAGTTCGCAGGGGACCAGCCCTTTGATAACTTTATTTTCTGCGGCGCTTCGCAGGAGAGGGGCGACGGCTACGGCTGCGCTTACCACAGCGGCGAAAAGGCCGCAAAACTCACCATTCAGGCGCTGAAGGAGGGCAAATAAGATGGCGGATATCAAATCACTGAAAATCAAAGAATTCTTCCCTATGCTGGGCAACCGGCAGGCCCGCTTCATGCAGGGCAAAAACGAGCTGCCCCCGGCAAGCGATCAGGCCCGCGTGATCGCAAAGGCGCTGCATCCCAAACGCCAGTATCTGAAGGTGGCCGCGGTCACAGAGCGCTCCGCGGATTGCAAAAGCTACACCCTTGTACCGGATCCCGATCGGGGTACCGCCGCCCTCGCCTGGTTCGGCGCGGGCAAATACGTATCCGTGTTTGAAACCATTGCCGGTATGCCCGTGTCCCGCGCCTATTCTCTCTCTTCCTCTCCAAAGCAATCCACCGAGGGGGTTTATGAGCTTACGGTGCGCCGGGTAGAGGGCGGCCTGATGAGCGCATATATCCACGACCATTGGGCCGTGGGCACCCCTGTGGAGGTGAGCGCCCCCGCGGGCAACTTTGAATATCAGCCTTTGCGCGACGCGGCAAAAGTGATCGGCCTTGCGGGCGGCAGCGGCATCACGCCGTTCCTGAGCATGGCGCAGGCCATCCGCGACGGGGACGAGGATTTTGAGCTGACCCTGCTCTACGGCAGCAAAACCGCCGACAGTATTCTGTTTCGTGCGGAATTGGACGCCATCTGCGCCGCCACCGATAAGGTAAAGGTGGTGCACGTGCTCTCCGACGAGGTAAAAGAGGGCATGCGGCAGGGCTTTTTGCCCGCGGACCTCATCCGTGAGTTCGCCCCCGAAAACGAGCCCTATTCCGTGTTCCTGTGCGGCCCGCAGCAGATGTATGCTTTTGTGGATAAAGAGGTGGCAAAGCTGGGGCTGGAAAAGAAATACGTGCGCCACGAGCTGTTCGGCGAGTTCCACGATCCCGCCTCTCTTGAGGATTACCCCGCCAACGTGCCCGAAACCGTGCAGATCACCGTAACGGTGATGGACGAAACGAAAACCGTCACCGGCCGCTCTTCCGACAGCGTTATGCAGATCCTTGAGAAAAACGGTATCGCCGTGCCCTCACGCTGCCGCAGCGGCGAATGCGGCTATTGCCACTCCCATCTGCTTTCCGGCAAGGTCTACGTGCCCAAAATGCTGGAGTACCGCCGCCTTGCGGATGAACAGTTCGGCTGCATCCATCCCTGCTGCTCCTTCCCCCTTACGGATCTTGTGCTGAACGTACCCGGCGTGTGATAAGGCGGGTCCTGTCGCCCCGCGCGATATGCGGCTGCGCCGCGCGATATTTGCCTGCGGAAAGCGATATATGGCTGCGCCATGCGATATTCGCAGCTGTGCGGCGAGCTGTTGAACGGAGGTTCCTCATATGAAGATTTTCCGCGCGATCCGTTATCTTATTGTTCTTCCCGTTCTGCTTCTCACCCTCGTCTTCACGCCGAAGGCGGGGGATACCCCCACCGCTCCGCTGGTGGGGCAGGATACCTTTGTTCTTGCAGACGCCCTTACCATGGGGCAGGGGATCACAACGGACGGGGAATTCTATTATACCTCCGGCTCCATCGCAAAGCTGCGGCTTACCTCTCTTGCGAAATATACCTTCAACGGTATGCGCTTTGTATCGCAGAAGATCGGCGCTCTGCCGCAATCGCTGCTGGAGAGGGGCTTCAGACATATCGGCGGTATCAGCGCATACAACGGCCTGATCTACGCCGCTGTGGAGGGCAAGGCGGACGGGCACGATATCGCCGCCGTGGTCACCTTTGATTGCGCTACGCTGGAATGCACCGGAAACGTTTACGACCTGCCTTCCGCGCAGTATGACGACGGCGTTCCGTGGCTTGCCGTGGACCGGGATACCGGCCTGCTGTACGCCTCCAGATGGAGACATGCCGATACCGTATACGTTTACGATACCGCAAACGGTATGGCGCAGGTGCGGGCCATCCCCGTGCTGAACGGCGAGCTGGACCGCATCCAGGGCGGCGAGTTTTATAACGGTACGCTGTACCTCTCCCACGATACTCACGAGGGCGATACCAAGCAGATCCTCACATTTTCCCCCGCCGACGGCAGTATAAAGCTTTACGCCGAACGAAACGTAGGCGATATGGAGCACTGCGAAGCCGAAGGCCTCACCGTATGGCCCTCCCCGGACGGCAGCGTCTTCCACGTGCTCGATTACAACAAACGCATCGGCGTTTTCGTGCGGCATTATGCCGAAAGCGGGCTGGCCCGCTGAGCTTCACGGCGCGGCCGCAACAGCCATTCGCCAATCGCAGAAATTCCCTCCAGTCGCCCCCTCCGGGGCGATTTTTTGGTTCGTTCATATTATTGTGACGAGGGAAATTGCAGTTTGTCGCGCCGCAGGCGCGACAGCGATATGGATCCTGACGGCTCCGCGATATGTTCGCTGAACGCGATATGCCTGCGGCGCGATATGTGCCTGCGGCACGTGATATAGTAAGGAGCCATATCATATCGCATGCAGTGAAACTGCATATATCGCCAAATTCTATCGCGCGGCGAAGCCGCATATCGCATTATAACAATAGTGATATTATACTTTGATATTGCATTATTTTGGTAGCGCGGCTGACCACAGCCGCTATTGTGCAGAGGCGTGGGTATGCGGCGGCGTGCCGCCGTATACC
>CAMOVW010000329.1 GCA_946627725.1 uncultured Clostridia bacterium | reverse complement strand
AACGTTTGCATATTGGATGATACGCAAAACCGTCCCCTGTATCAATGCCGCCGCGCCGTTTGAAACACATCGACAAACTGCAATTAATTTTATTACATGAAACCCCGTGCAGCCGCACGATTCTTTACCCTTCTTCCCCGCCGAAGCGGATTTCTGCTTTGGGGTAGGGCGTCATCTGGCGGTTCGGGGTTTCAATGATATCGCTGCCGCGCAGGGCGCAGTTGATTACGCTTACGTTCTCGGTTTTGGTTTCGATGTGAATAAAGTGTTCTGTTTCGGCAAGCACCTGTACGTTCTCAAAACGGATATCCTTCACTTCCGGTTGGGGGCAGCCCGGGTGATAGCTGTGCAGCCATTCGTCGTAAGAGGCGTAAATCAGTACCTGCCGCGGGCGCGCGCGCAGGATCGTGCAGTTCCGCACCGTAATATTCCTGCAGTTTGCGGTAACGGGAAGGGCCTCCGGCGCATAACCGAGATGGGTCCGCACCCAGCGGATACCGTCATATTCCGCAAAGCCGGTTTCATGTGTGGGCGGCGTATCCGAAATATAGCTTTCGTTATCGGGCCGCATCACCACGCGGTACAGCCTGCCGTTATGGATCACCGCGTCGGAATGGAACACACGCATTCCTTTCTCCCAGTGTTTCCATCCGCCCACCAGAATGCGCAGAAACATGGATAATGTCGGAGTGTCCGGCAGATCCAGGCAGTTTTCGATCAGCCCGTTCTCAATGGAGCCCAGCGTGGGGTTGGATATGGAATAATCGCTGCAGTTCAGCGCAATGGCGTCGTCTGTGGTGCGGAATACGCAGTTCCGCACGGTGAAATCCGTGCCCGGGCCGAAGTGGACGCCGTCTTTGTCGCCTTCCAACCGGCAGTTTTCCACCAGCGCGCGGCGGAATTCGCAAACCGATATCGCATAGTCGATCTTGCAAAGATCCGGCACCGTGATCCCTGAAAGGGTCAGATCTTCCACGTATAAAAAGGATATGTGCGCTCGCAGGCCGATCACGGTTTTGGTTCCGCCCAGCTCTGCCCGCAGGCATTCGGTGCCGTTTACCAGCAGTGTAAGACCGTATATGCCGATATTGTGATCCGGTTTGCCGGTGAACGCGCCCCGGTTTACAAATGCGTTGCCGTTATCTCCGTTTTTGCAGGGTACTCTGCGCAGCGTTACCCCCGGCGCAAAGTACAGCGCAGTATCCGAACCGAGATAGATCGGTTCCGAGATATCATATACCCCGGGTACGGTGATCCGAACCGTTCCGCCGTTCTCCGCCGCCTTGTTCAGCGCGGCGGAATTCTCATCCGCATCAGCCCCCGGCAAAAAACCGCAGTTCGCCGCGTTAACGATCTCATTTATCATATTGCCGCATTCCTTTCCGTTTTATATTCCCGATAGATATTGCCCTCAAGCGTTTTCCATACAAAGGCATCGTTCTCAAAAATCATATAGCCCCGGGGGGTGTTTTCCTTCGGTATCGAAACCGATCCGGGGTTGCAGTAGATATGGGTCTCGTATTCCTCGCAGGCGGAAACGTGTGTGTGGCCGTGCAGAAGAATATCCCCCTTGTGCAGCGGCGGCAGATGGCCGTTGTTGAAGATATGCCCGTGGGTGACAAATATCATCCGCCTGCCCGCGGTAAGGATCGCATATTCCGCCATCACCGGAAAGCTCAGCACCATCTGGTCCACCTCCGCTTCGCAGTTGCCGCGCACGCACAGAATATCCTGCGCCATGGCGTTTAGCATAGCGATCACGGCTTTGGGGTCGTAACCCTCCGGCAGATCGTTCCGGGGCCCGTGATACAAAATATCCCCCAGCAGAAGCAGCCGGTCCGCCTGCTCTCTTCTGTAGGCCTCCAGCAGCTTTCCGCACCAGAACGCGGAGCCGTGGATATCGGAGGCGATCATCCATTTTATTGCGGTATCCGTTTGGTTGTTCGTCATTATTATAGTTCCTTTCTGTTATGATTGTTTTAATTATTTTTCTTGATTTTGTCACAAAACGGCGTTATTATGGTTTTAAATAACGGAAGAGGAAAAAAGGAAAGATTTGCTCCGTTGAGCAGCTGTTCAATGTATTATTCCTGTTTTCCGATTCTGAATGATAGCGAGGCTTGCGATGCTGACACTGTTTCTCCAGATGATCGACACGCCCGCGCAGCGGAACAAATTCGAGGCGCTGTATACGGCGTGGCACAAGGATATGTATTATGCGGCAATGGCGACCTTAAACGACCATGCGCTCTCAGAAGACGCACTGCAGGAGGCGTTTTTGTACATCGTAAAGCATATCGAAAAAATCGACGATCCTTTGAGCAAAAGCACAAGGGCTTTTTTGGTGACGCTTGCGGGCTGGCAGGCAAAGAAGATTTTGCGTGAACGTAAAAAGGAGTCCCTTACGGATGTGGAAGATGAACTTACAGCCCCTTCTACGGAAGAGAACTACTTTGAACGTTACGAAGAAAACCGGTTGGCCGAACTGATCAGAACGCTGCCGGAAAAATACCGTGAGCCGCTTTTTATGCGGTACGCATGGGAAATGCGCTACGAGGAGATCGCTGAGAATCTTGGAGTGAGCGGCGATACGGCGCGCAAACGTGTGGAACGCGCGAAAAAAATGTTGAAACAGGAGCTGATGGAGGAGAATCTGCAATGAACGCGCAATCGAAAGCAACATTGCAGCAAAAAAGCCGTCTTTCCCGGGCCTGTTTGCTTGCGATGATCGATTTGTGTGATAAGGATACCTGTGAGGGATTGCCCGACCCCGTATTCTCGGCGGCGTTTACGCGAAAAATCCGAAAGTTCACAGCCCTTGCGCGCGGCAACAGGTATCACCGCCTCACCCGCACGGCAAAAATTCTGATCGCTGCCGCGATCCTTGCCCTGCTGCTCTCGCTCTCCGCCGTGGCGGCGAAGCAATTCGGATTCTCGCTGATCAACTTCGGAACGGACGGGCTTCTGAAGCTTGACGAGATGCACAAGAATATCACACCTTTGGAATTCGGATATGTACCAGAGGGGTTTACACTGGAAGAAGAATCCATTGATAAAAAGGCGATAGTGGCACATGCCGTTTTTATTAATAGTGATAATCAGCATATTATTATTAGTAAACACGGTAGTTATGCGGAAGTCTCTATTGATACAGAGAACAGGAGCGTTTATACCGTTGAGAGAAATGGAATAGAATACATGATTGCTGCATCAGAGGAATACAATACTATCTATTGGATGGATCCGGCGAACGGTGTTATGTATGACATTGGAAGCCAACTGAACGCAGAGGTTTTGTTAAGAATTGCAGAAGATTGTAAGTAATAATAAACAAATAATGATTCTGATTTCATGTAATGCGTCGATTTTTCCTTTTTTAAAAAATTATATCTTTTTTTGTCACACATTACGCTTATTTTTTGATTTATATATTAGAAGACTAAATTGTTAAGAAACCCAGGGACGATTATCAATCGTCCGCTTGATTTTCGAATGCCCCTTTATGGGGCGTGAGAAAATCAAAAAAGCCCGCCCTCTCAATCGGTGCGCCGAAAGCAGTATTCATTGCCCCCAACCGCGTTGGGGAGGGAACTGTATTCCGGCGGACGATTGATAATCGTCCCTACAGTCGCGCACCAAAAAACGAATGTTACCCCAGAGCTGAAACGCCGTCTTTATCTTAACTTAATGACATTG
>CAMOVW010000328.1 GCA_946627725.1 uncultured Clostridia bacterium | reverse complement strand
ACTGCTTTCGGCGCACCGATTGAGAGGGCGGGCTTTTTTGATTTTCTCACGCCCCGTAAAGGGGCATTCGAAAATCAAGCGGACGATTGATAATCGTCCCTACAGGATTTCACAGGCGCCGCATAGGGTTGCCGTTATCTTTCATGCAGGCTTCGCATATCTTAACTTAATGACATTGGGACGGTTTTGCGTATCAATGGGAAGTTTATTCCGCAAACGTTTGCATATTGGATGATACGCAAAACCGTCCCCTGTATCAATGCCGCCGCGTCGTTTGAAACACAGCGACAAACTGCAATTCGAAAAAAAAGAAAAAGACCGGCAATTTAGTAAGCCGGTCTTTTGTTATCTTATTCGCCGTCAACGATGATCGCGGCGCTGTGGGCGTTTATTCTTATGCCTTCGTCAATCTTCTCTCCGCCGTAATATACGACCATATCGCGCATGTCGTCATTCAGGCGGTAATCGATGGGGTGATCGTTATTGTTTGCGATCACTGCGACGCGCTTCATGCCGTGTTGGTAACGCAAGAAGGCGATGCAGCCCATTTCAGCCGAGAGGGGATAAAACCCGCCTTGCTTCAGAACGGTAAAAGAAGACCTGAAATTCCCCATCATTCTGTAAAAAGTGAGCAATTCCGTATCCTCTTCCCCCCAAGGGTAAAACCCTCGGTTAAAGGGGTCTTTCGCCCCGGTCATGCCGGCTTCATCGCCGTAATAGACGCAGGGGACGCCGGGAAGCGCAAAATTGATCATAACGCACATCCTGAGCAGCGCCTTTGCGTCCTGCAGAGCTTTTCCCTCCAAGCGGATCTCCGCCTGCGCGCGGCGGTCTTTATGGCTCAGATCCACGCCGGAAAGCGCGGTCAGTATGCGCTCTGTATCATGCGTGCCCAGCAGATTCATACACAGGTCCATGGCCTGCGGCGGATAATGATCCACGATAGAAGCGATCTCTCTCATGCATTTTTCGGCGTTTGCCGTCAGCGCAAAATCAATAATCGCGGTGCGGAAGGGGTAGTTCATTACGCAGTCCAGCTGCCGCCCGTCAAAATACCTGCGGCGGCCGCCGTGGCTGATCTTGTTGCTGGCGTCCTCCCACACTTCACCAAGCACAAGTTTTTCTTCTCCGTGCTTTTTAACGCATTGGCGGATCCGGTCAAGAAAGCTGTCCGGCAGTTCATCCGCCACGTCAAGCCGAACACCGTCTGCGCCAAGGGAAAGCCAAAGATCCAGAACGCCCCCGTTGCCTGTGATAAATTCCACATATCCCGGGTCTTCCTCGTTTACCTCCGGCAGGGTATCGATATTCCACCAGCAGGCGTAATCGTCCTTCATATCGCCAAAGGTATACCAGCTGTAATAGGGGGAGCGGTTGCTCTGATATGCCCCAAGGCTGGCGTAGCGGCCGTATTTGTTGAAATATACGCTGTCGTCTCCGGTGTGGCTGTAAACGCCGTCGATGATCACCTTTATGCCCATTGCATGGGCTTTTTCGCACAGAATGCGGAAATCGTCGTTGGTTCCCAGCAGCGGATCCACTTTTTTATAGTCCGCCGTGTTGTACCGGTGGTTGGAGTGGGCCTCTGCGATCGGGTTCAGATATAAGATGGTAACGCCGAGGCTTTTGATATAGTCCAGCTTTTCAACGATGCCCCGCAGATCGCCGCCGTAGTAGTCGTTATTCCGGATCTCACCGTCCGCATCCGGCAGGTAAACGGGGATATCGTGGGTATCGGCGTGCATTACACGGTCTTTCGGCACGTTCTTTTTCGGAACGCCGGAACGATTGAACCGGTCCGGAAAAATCTGATAAAACAGCCCGCCCTTAAAGGCGTCCGGCGTATGAAACGCCGCCGGGTATACGGTAAGCTGCCACTGCTGCGTTCCGTCGATGCCGCCCTGCTCCGTTTTTTCGATCCGCCGCACAACGCTTACGCCCCACGGGGTAACGTACTCGAATCTGTAAAAATACAGCCCGGGTTCGTTTACCGTGAGTTCTTTATGCCACCACTCCGCAACGCCATCCGTTTGTTCCCATTCCATCGGGATGTACTGTGTGCTTTCGCCGTCTTTTGTGAGCAGCAGGGTGCAGTAAGAAACCCCGAAGGGTCGGGGCAATAAAACGCGCAGCCGCAGGGAAGTACCTGCGGCAACAGCGCCTCTTATGGATTTGTGATAGTCTTTAGATGCGTCAAAGGGGATCATTTTTTAATTCCTTTGGCATTCCAGATGTTCTTTGCGTATTCATCGATCGCGCGGTCCGCGGCGAAGAACCCTGCGCCCGCAATATTGAGCAGGCTCATACGGTTAAAGGTATCCTTCTTTGTGAACAGATCCACAGCCTTTGCCTGCGCAAGGCGGTAATCCGCGAAATCCGCAAGCACCATGTAGGGATCGTGATATTTGATCGTCTCGCCGATTTCGGGGAAATTCTTGCCGTCAAATTTGTGGCCGTTCAGGTAATCGATGGTCTCTTTCAGCTCGGGGCAATTGCGGTAATAGATCATCGGATCATAGCCGCTGCGTTTGAGCTCGTTTACCTCGGGGGTGGACATGCCGAAAATGATGATATTATCCGCGCCAACGTTTTCAAAAATTTCTATATTGGCGCCGTCCATGGTTCCGAGGGTCACCGCGCCGTTGATCATCAGCTTCATGTTGCCGGTGCCGCTGGCCTCCGTGCCCGCAAGGGAGATCTGCTCGCTGATATCCGCCGCCGGCATCAGGCGCTCCGCAGCCGTTACGTTGTAATCCTCAATAAAGATCACCTTCAGATACTTGTTGACCTGCGGATCGCTGTTTATGGTTTTTGCCAGCCCGCAGATGAAGGAGATGATCTTTTTCGCCATCACGTAGCTGGGGGCAGCCTTCGCGCCGAAAATATAGGTGTGCGGTACGTGATTGCCGTTGGGGTCGTTTTTGATCTTGATATAGTTCGCCAGAATGCTGAGGGCGTTCAGCTCCTGCCGCTTATACTCATGCAAACGCTTTACCTGAACGTCAAACAGCGAATCGGGGTCGAGGATCTCGCCGGTGGTGGATTTTACGTGCTTTGCAAAGGCCTCTTTGTTGTGGCGTTTGATCTTTTCCAGATCCGCAAGTACGGCTTTATCGTCCGCAAAGGCGGCAAATTTCTTCAGTTCCGCGCCGTCGTATACAAATCCGCCGCCGATCTTATCGGTGAGGTAGGCGGTAAGCTCCGGGTTCGCCTGGCACAGCCAGCGGCGATGTGCGATGCCGTTGGTCACGTTGGTGAACTTATCGGGGGTGAGGCGGTAATAGTCGTTGAAAACGCTGTCCTTCAAAATCTGAGAGTGCAGCGCGGAAACGCCGTTTACGCTGTGGCAAGCCGCCACGCAGAGGTTTGCCATTTTCACCACGCCGCCGGAGATCACTGCGGTGCGCTCCACGTAGGCCGCGTCGTGGGTGCTCTCCCATACGTAAGAGCGCAGGCGGTTATCGATCTCTTTAATGATCTGATAAATGCGGGGCAGCAGCTTCTGTATCAGGCTTTCGGGCCATTTTTCAAGGGCTTCCGCCATTACGGTGTGGTTGGTGTAAGCCACCGTGCTGGTAACCACGTTCCAGGCGTCGTCCCAGCCGTAGCCGCATTCATCCAGCAGTATGCGCATCAGCTCGGGGATGGCAAGCGTAGGATGGGTATCGTTGATATGGATCGCGATCTTTTGCGAAAGGTTCTCAATGGTGCCGCCGTGGTGC
>CAMOVW010000327.1 GCA_946627725.1 uncultured Clostridia bacterium | reverse complement strand
CGATACCATGTAGGTTTGCAGTTTTGTCCAATGGGCGTAAAGGGTGGTATTGCGCGCAACCGCGTCGTTTTCCGTAAAGGGGACGCCGCCCGAAGCAGCCGTATACCAGCCGGTGAACTTATAGCCGTCGCGCGTGGGCTCCGGTAAACTGCCTGCCACCGGCGCGATCCACTGGGCATAGAGCGTAACGTCCGCATCCGCTGTGTAGCTGCCCCCTGCGGGATAGGCGTCTCCGTGGCCGTCCATCTGGGTCGTCCAGTATTTGAAGGTGCACTCCAGCGTTTTGGAGGGGATGGACACAGCGCCCCCGTTGGCGTTAAAGGACAGGGTATATTCATTTTCAGGCGTCACGGCGCTGAGGATCAGCGGCATGCCCTCTGTTTTGGTTTGGGCCGCAGGAGCGCCTTTCCCGCCGTTGGCGTGATACACGACCTCGTAGGTTTGCAGCTTCGCCCAATGCGCATACAGGGTGGAATCCTGCGTCACAAAGTCGTTTTCCGTAAAGAGGTCGCCGCCCTCCGCCGCCGTATACCAACCAAGGAATTTATAACCATCAAGCGTCGGTTCCGGCAGGTCGCCCGCCACAGGCGCAGTCCACTGGGCGTAGAGCGTAACGTCCGCGTCCGCCGTGTAGCTGCCCCCTGCGGGATAGGCGGCGCCGCTGCCGTCCGCAACGGTATTCCAGTTTTTGAAGGTGTAGTCCAGCGTTTTGGAGGCGGTGGAAACGCTGCCGCCGTTGGCGTCAAAGCTGAGGGTATTCATTTTGTAGGGCACGCCTGCCGAGAGTGTAAGAGCAGCGCCCTTATCCTTCGTCTGATACCCCGGCGCGCCCGCGCCGCCGTTGGCGTCGAATGCAATAATACAATCAACGTCCGCACTCTCCAGGGTGTAGTTATAATAGTGTTTTGCGTTCTTGAGGCTGCTGTTTCCGTTTTGGATCGTTATTTTGTCCCAATCCTCCGCGCTTCCGCTGTAGCAGACGCGGTTAAGAGAGCCGCAATCGGCAAAGGCCTCTCTTCCAATGGTGGTCACGCTGCTCGGGATCATGACGCCGGTAAGGCCGGTACAGTAATAGAACGCCCAATACATGATATCGGTAACGCTGTTCGGAATGGAGATATGGGTAAGACCTGTACAGTTAACGAATACACCGGAACCGATGCTTGTGATGCTATTTGGGAGCGTAACACTTGTAAGCCCGGTACAGCTCTCAAATGCGGAAAAACCGATGCTTGTAACACTGTTTGGGATATCAACCGAAGTCAAACCGCTGCAGCCGGTGAATGCAGATTTGCCTATGCCCGTCACGGTATTCGGGATATCGATTGCGGTCAAGCCGGAACAATTCGAAAATGCAGATTCACCGATATCTGTCACACCGTCCGGAATCGTAACAGAGGTCAACTCTGTGCAATTTCTGAATGCATATTTACCGATACCGGTCACCCCATCGGATAATACAACAGAACGGATATAGCTCTGATGGTATTCGAGCCACGGAGCGATATTGCCAAAAGATGGACTGGTATAATCCTCCATTTTTCCGGTACCGCTGAACGTCAGGACCCCGGTCTCTTTATTAAGCTGCCATGTGAGAGCACCTGACGTGCCGCTGACGGTGGTTGCGTCCTCATCAAAATCCAGATATGCATACGAAATGTTGTTTGCCTTCGCATACGATTCTGCATAGGAATTTCTATTGCACAGAATTTGCAGGTTGGGGCAACCGTCAAAAGCAAGATTCGAAATATCGTTTACGCTGTATGGTATAACAATACTTTTCAGAGCGGTACAGTCACGGAACGTATAATTCCCGATACTTGTAACGCTGTTCGGGATCGTGACGCCGGTAAGACCGCTGCAGCCATAGAACGCGTAAGAACCGATGCTTGTGACACTGTCCGGGATCGTGACTTCGGTAAGACCGCTGCAGTCACGGAAAGCAGAATCACCGATACTGGTAACACTGTTCGGGATCGTAACGCCGGTAAGACCGCTGCAGCCATAGAACGCATCATACCCGATGCTTGTAACGCCGTCAGGAATCGTGACGCCGGTAAGATTGCTGCAATCCGCGAACGCATACTTTCCGATGCTGGTGACGCTGCCGTCCGATGGGATCTCACTGTTTTTGCAGCCCAGAATCAGCGTTTTGCTTTCTGTTTTGATCAGACAATTATGATCGGAGTGATAAACGGTATTATCTTTCTCTACAAGGATCTCCGCAAGACTGCTGCAGGCGGAGAAAACAGCAATCCCTATGCTTGTGACACTGCTTGGGATTGTGACTGCGGAAAGATTGCTGCAACCATAGAACGCATAGCGATCAATACTTGTAACGCTGTTCGGGATCGTGATTTCTGTAAGACCGCTGCAGCCATCGAACGCAGAATCCCCGATGCTGGTGACACCGTCTGGAATCGTAACTTCGGTAAGACTGCTGCAGTTACGGAACGCATACGCCCCGATGTCGCCGACGCTGTTCGGAATCGTGACACAGGTTAGACTGCTGCAGCCGGAAAACGCAAACCATCCGATGCTCGTCACGCCGGATTGGATCACAACCTTTTTTATGGATTCGCGGGAAGACTTCCAGGGTGAATCTGCGAGAGCATAATCATCCATCGCTCCGCTGCCGGAAATGGTCAGGATGCCGTCGTCAGACAGCGTCCACGTTACTCCGCTCTGCGGCACGTAATTATAGGTAATGCTTGCGGCCTCAAGCGGGTTATTTCCGGAACCGATATCAATCTTTTCCCAACCGGCAGCGTCGCCGGTATAATAGACGTGCGAAAGCGCAGAACAGTCATAAAAAGCATGATACCCGATGCTTACAACGTTGCTCGTGATCGTGACTTCAGTAAGATTGCTGCAGTTATCGAACACATGATTTCCGATGTATTCGACACCGTACGGAATCGTGACGCCGGTAAGACTGCTGCAGTTACGGAACGCATCCTCCCCGATGCTTTTGACGCTGTTCGGGATCGTGACGCCGGTAAGATTGCTGCAGTCACGGAACGCACCCAACCCGATACTTGTGACACGTTCCGGGATCGTGACGCCGGTTAGACTGCTGCAGCGATAAAACGCGAAAGAACCGATGCTTGTGACGTGGCCCGGGATCGTGACTTCGGTAAGACTGCTGCAGCCATCGAACGCACAATCCCCGATGCTTGTAACACTGCCATTCGATGGAACCTTGCTGTTTTTGCAACCAAGGATCAGCGTTTTGCTTTCTGTTTCGATCAGGCAATTATGATTTGAATGATATACAGGATTATCCTCCTCTACAAAGATCCCCGCAAGATCGCTGCAGCCACGGAACGCATAATCCCCGATACTTGTTACGCTGCTCGGGATCGTGACGCCGGTAAGACTGCTGCAGCCACTGAACGCACCATTCCCGATGCTTGTGACGCTGTTCGGAATCGTGACGCCGGTAAGATTGCTGCAGCCATCGAACGCATCTTTTCCGATACTGGTGACGCTGTCCGGGATCGTGACTTCGGTAAGACTACTGCAGCTATCGAACGCATAATCCCCGATGCTTGTGACGCTGTCCGGGATTGTGATTTCGGTAAGACCGCTGCAGCCATAGAACGCATTATTCCCGATGCTTGTAACGCTGCCGTCCGATGGGATCACACTGTTTTTGCAGCCCTGAATCAGTGTTTTGCTTTCTGTTTTGATCAGACAATTATGATTAGAATGATATACGGTATTATCCTTCTC
>CAMOVW010000326.1 GCA_946627725.1 uncultured Clostridia bacterium | reverse complement strand
GTATATGCTGATACGGCTGCTGCTGAACATTATGAAAACGCAGGTTTTTATTCTGAAAAACGTGAAGTATCTGCGGTTCATCGCATGGTGCTGCTGCGCCGTGGCCGTGATCACCGGCACGGCGGGCCTGTTTTACGTGCCGCTGGAGATCATCGCCGTAAGCATGGCGGTGGTGGGCACGCTGCTGATCGTGGTGAAGAACGTGGTGCACGCGGCGGTTGCCCTGCGGGAAGAAAACGACCTTACCATATAAGGAGGGCCGCGCGATGATCGAAGTAAATCTGGACGTGATGCTCTCAAAGCGAAAAATGAGCTCCGGCGAGCTTGCCGCGCAGATCGGCATTACGCAGGCAAATCTGTCCATATTAAAAACCGGAAAAGCGAAGGCGATACGCTTTTCTACGCTGGAGGCCATCTGCAAAGCGCTGGACTGCCAGCCCGGCGATATACTTGAATTTAAGGAGGACTGAACCGTGAACGAAACAACACAGAACGGTACCGTACAAAACAATATGAACCAACCCCCGCAGCAGGGGTACAGAAATCCCTATGCGGGCGCTCCCCTTCCGCCGCAGCCTGCACCCGGGCCGCAGCCGCCCTATATGCCCATGCCGCCGAAAAAGAAAGAGACGTTCCCGATGGAAAAAAGGGACCTGATCTTTGCGGGGCTTGCGGCGGGGATAACCCTGTTCGGCGTGATCGCCGGGCTTTGGGGCGGGTTCCGCGCGGGATACACCGCGGCGTTTGCGCTGTGCTTTATTGCCGTCAGCGTGTATCTGGGGCAAAAGAAACAGAAGCCCGGCATTTTCGGCTGCGTTTGCGGCGCGCTCTCGCTGGCGCTGGCGCCGGTGTTTACGGTGACCTCCAATCCGGCGATCCGGCTCTTTTCCGTGATCGCAATGACGGCGCTTTCGATCGTGTGGTTCGCCGCCCTTGCGGGCAGAAGAACGCCGGAGGGAGATCTGGGCCTGCTTTCAACCATGCTCGCCCCCATACCGGACGCGCCCGGCAATCTGCCGCAGACGCTGCGGGGGCTGTTTTCAGGCGGGGATAAGCAGAAACGGATATCGAAGGTACTGCTGGGCATCCTTTGCGCGCTGCCGGTGCTGTGTGTTGTAATACCGCTGCTGATGCGCTCCGATCTCGCTTTTGAAGGCATGCTGACAGGCATTTTCAAGGATCTTGCAGCCATCGCGGGGCAGATCATCGTAACCGTGCTGCTGACGCCGCTGGTACTGTCCTTTGTGTTTTCACTGCGCAAAACGGAAAAGCAGCCGACGCGGATCAAAGAGGGCAAGGGGCTGGATACCGCCTTTATCGCCGCTTTTTTAGGCGTGCTGAGTGTGGCATACCTTTGCTATCTGTTCAGCCAGACCGCCTATTTCTTTGACGCGTTCAAGGGCATGCTGCCGGAGGATTACACGTTTTCTTACGCCGAATACGCCCGCAGGGGGTTCTTTGAGCTGTGCGCCGTGGCGGCCATCAATCTGGCGCTGATTCTGGCGGCGATGCTGTTCTCACGCAAAAAAGAGGGGCGGCTGCCCGCAGCGGTGAAAGGGCTTGGGGCGTTTTTATCTCTGTTTACGCTGGTGCTGATCGGCACCGCGCTGGCAAAGATGGCGCTGTATATCAAAAACTACGGCATGACGGTGCTGCGCATCGGGGTGAGCGCTTTCACGGTGTTTATGGGCGCGGTGTTCATCGCCGTGCTGCTGCGGCTGTTTATCAAAAAGATCAAAGTGCTTGAAACGGCTGCCGTTGCCGCCGCGCTGGTACTGATCGCGCTGGGCCTTTGCAACGTAAACGCCGTGGTGGCGGAATACAATTATAACGCCTATATCACCGGGAAGCTGAACAGCATCGACGCGCTCTATCTGCGGGAGCTGGGGCCGGAAGGCGTGCCATATCTTGTGAAGCTGATGGAGGACGGCAAACAACCGGATAAGGTTCGCCGGGAGGCGACCTACGCCTTTTATCTCACCTGCGCCAATGGACTTTATGAAAGCGAATGGGTGGACGACAAGTACAAGGACCCGACAGAAGAATGGATGACGTACTACGGTTATGATTTTACAACGCCGCTGAAACGCCGCGCCGGAAAGCCCTCGCAATTCAGCCTGCCCCTGCGGGAAGCCTATGCCGCCGCCGACGCATTTTTGAAGGAACACCCCGATTTTCTTGAGAAGGAAGACCGCATCGCAGCCTACCATAACGACGAATGGGGTTATTTTGACGGCGAAGAGGCAACAACGGAAGCCGCAACAGAACCGCCCACGCAGATAGATCCGTCCCTTGATCCCACGGCCGGGGCTGCGGAGCCTGCCACCGGGAAATAATACACGGCAAGAGAGGTACGAACGAACGAATGAAAAAGAAAACAAAAATCACGCTGTTTGCTGCAGCCGCGATCCTTCTTGCAGCAGGCCTTGCAATCGTATATTTTTCATCTTCACTGAATCATTTCGGAAAAAAACGTGAGATCAACGATATCGGAAAATATAAAGAAGCGTTCGCGCAGGAAGGAAGCAATCTGCCGGCGCTTCCCGCGGATGACCGGCTTGGGAAGTATATCGACGTGGATTTCTTATTTAAAGAGTCTGTCGGTATGATCATCAGCATGCGATGGTACCGTATCGATCTGCAATTTGACGCAGCGGAATACGAAACACAGAAAGCATATCTGAACGACGCTTGCGATTTTATTGAACAGACCGGTCATAAAACGAACGGTTACGCGCCGACGTTCAGCTATCGCGGTTACAGCTTCCACACGGAAACGGAGATCCGTTTTCCGAAGGAACTATCCTTTGTGGGCTTCAACGATGCTCAACGTAAGATCTGCCTGATCCGTTTTGAAGACGCCGATCTGGACGACGCAAGCGATTTTCCGATCTTTTTTGAGGAACACGGGTTTCTGGATTGACGGCAAAGAAACACCTTTCGGACGATGATAAGAATGATATTGCAGATCACAGCCGCTATGCAAAACCAAAACCGGAAACAGAAAGGGCAGCAGAATGAAAAAACGAACGAAAATCATACTGATCGCAGTGGCGGGCGTGGTATTGGCCGCGATTCTGGCGTTTGCCGGATATTGGATCTGGCTGATGCAGTGCTTTTCTTCCCGTACCATTGACGATATCCAAGCATATGCAGCCGCCTGCGAAACGGATCCTGCGCTGCCCGCCCTGCCCGCGGACGATGTATTGGGAGATTATGAGAAGGTCGATTTTCTGTTCCATGAAAGCCTTGCGCCGATCTCAAGCTGCCGCTGGTACCGCATCGATCTTGCTTACACCGCGGCGGAATACACGGCGCAGAAGGAACATCTGAACCGCGCGTACGTATTCGCAGAAGAAGCGTCGGATCAAACAACGGGAGGATATGAACCAACCTTTACGTATCGGGATTATATTTTTCATACGGAGGCGGAACTGTGGTTCCCGAAAGAGATGTTTTTTGTAGGGTTCAACGAAACCGCGCATAAGATCTGCCTGATCTTATTCACCGATTACGAGCTGGACGGCGCAAGCGATTTTCCGGTGTTTTTTGAGGAACGCGGATTTTTGGATTGACGGAAAGAAATAAATTATAATTTATCGCGCTGTGTTACTATCGCGACGCGGCAGGCGGTACGGCGGGACGGTTCTGTGTATCAACCCGGCGGATACAGGTATAAAGTTTTCAAAATATATGATACATAGAACCGTCCCACGTTCGCCGGATGGTTTGCAGCGAACCGGG
>CAMOVW010000325.1 GCA_946627725.1 uncultured Clostridia bacterium | reverse complement strand
TAGCGGCTGTGGTCAGCCGCGCTACCAAAGTAACACAGCGCCAAACTGCAATTTGAGATGATCAACGTTTTTTGGCGATATGCGGCTGCGCCGCGCGATATAATTTGCTGCACAAATTGCGATATATGAAGCTGCGCTTCATGCGATATGATATGGCTCCTTACTATATCACGTGCCGCAGGCACATATCGCGCCGCAGGCATATCGCGTTCAGCGAACATATCGCGGAGCCGTCAGGATCCATATCGCTGTCGCGCCTGCGGCGCGACAAACTGCAATTCATCCCTTTTCTCCACCCCCCCCTCTTTCCGTCCCCTGTTTCTCCGCGCAAAACGTGCGGAGATTTTTCTTTTTGCATTGAATTTTACACAAGAATATGGTAAACTATTCAAAAAGACCTCAAGGAGGGCCCGTTTATGGAGCAATTTGTGATCGATCAAATCAAATACGGCTTGAAGCTTCTTCCTTCCAATCTGGCAAAATCATATCTCGTTAAAAATCAGAATGAGGCCACCCGTGAGATGCGCCGCCGGGGCTTTATACGTGGCGTTTGCCACCCGAACGAAGATTTCGCGCAGCTCACCGAAGCAAACATCGGGTGGATCCGCATCGACGTTCCCTTCCCATATTCAGCGGACGGCAGCCTTTCGCTGCACTATACCGGCTTCAAAGAAAAATGCGCCCGGTTCGCCGCCCACGGCGTCAAGGTGATGGCGGTCACCCCCTACCCGCAGGATTATCTGGATTACGGCGCGGACGTGCGCACCGACGAGGGCTGCACAGAGATCCGCAAGATCGCCCGGTTTCTTGCGCAGGATTTAAAGCCCTGCGTGGGCGGCCTGCAGATCACCAACGAAATGGGCATCCCACGCTTTACCCTGCCCTTTACTATGGATGAGGCCGCAAAGTTCATCGGCATTCAACTGGAAGAGATCTACCCCATCCGCGAAGAGCTTCTCGTCGGCTTCAACTGCGCCGGTCCCGCGGCGGATCTGTGCGTGCGCATGAAGCCCTACGCAAGCTATATGGATTACGTAGGCGTGGATATCTATGTGGGCTGTTTCGACAGCTACGGCGGCTTTCTGTGGATGTTCGACGCGCTTCTCAGATACCTGTGGGGGTATTTCCGCAAGCCGGTGCTGCTGCAGGAATTCGGCTACATCGGCGAGGGCAAGCCCAAAACGAAGCGGCAGAAAACCGAGCTGCTGCAGAGCTACGGCGCAAACAGTGAAGCCGACGCCGAAGCGCACATCGAAGCGTTTGTAGACCGGCTGCCGAAAAAGCTGGGGGAACACACAAAATATCTGGCCAAAAACGACCCCGCCCGCTATGCGGATATCCTGTTCCGCAGCGATCTCAAAAACCATCTGTACCGCGAGCTGCCCAAGGTGACAAAGATCCCGGGCATTGAGCACACGCCAGAGGGTCAGGCAAAATTCTTTGAGACCCTTCTGCCCCATCTTTACAGCCTGCCCTTTGTGTGCGGCGCGTTTATCTATTGCTATTCCGATTCCGACAGATGCTATATCTGCGGCCAGAGCGACTGTCCCACCGAAACCCGCTGGGGTCTTGTTACCTGCGGCGGCGCGCCGAAACCCGCCTATTACGCCGTAAAAAAGGCCTTCGGCAGAATCCGTTGGATGGACGCCGTTTCAGATCGCCCGTAAAGGAGATACCGTTATGAAAAAGATCGTAAGCATTCTTTTAACCCTGTGCGCGCTTATCTGCGTATGCGCCCCCGCGGGCGCGGCGGCAGCCGAAAGCGCAAAGGATTACCCCGTGATCATCGTGCCGGGCTACGGCGCTTCTCCCCTGTTCCTTCAAAACGAAGACGGCTCTCTCGGCGAGCAGGTTTGGGGATGGAATATCTTTATGGACGGCCTTCTGGACCAGCTCAAGCAGAAATTCCCCGCCGTGCTCACCGGCGCGGTGCTGCTCACCCTGGGCAGCGCAAAGCAGATCGGCGCCACCCTCGGGCAGGCCGCCATCGATATGCTGGGCAAGCTGGCCTTTAACGGCAGCGGCGAGAGCGTATATAACATCACCACCCTGCCCAACGACCCCGCCCTTTGCCGCTGGGATCTGTTTGAAGCAAATTTTGACGGCGATCTTTACAGCGAAAAAGAGATCGGCCGCGTGCTGGACGATTACGTGCCCGAATCGCAGATCTTCAATTTTGCGGTGGATTTCCGTTACGGCGCGGTACATAACGCCGAAAAGCTGGATGAATTCATCGGCAAGGTAAAGGAATACACCGGCAAAGACAAGGTGAATCTCTACGCCGTAAGCCACGGTGGGCAGGTGACCGCCGCCTATCTGCACCTGTTCGGCGATAAGAAGGACGTGTTCAACGCGGTGCTCACCGTGCCCGCCATCGGCGGTTCCTACGTGGCCTACGACGTGCTCACCGGGAATCTGGCCTTTGATGAAGAAGAGCTGCTTGTTTTCATTGAAAACGCCCTGTATCTGGAGCAGGATTTCGAGTGGCTGCTTAAGATGCGCCCCCTGTCTTTTGTGGACGATATCCTTGCCGCCATGCTGCCCGGTCTAAAACAGGTGGCGGGGCTGTGGGAGAGCCTTTGGGATTTCCTTCCGCCGGAGTGCCTGCAAAGCGCGGTTGATACCGTAAACGCCGAAGAATGCGCCGGGTTGATCGCAAAAACAACGGACTTCCACAACAATATCATGGCGAATATCGGCGAAAGCCTGCGCGCCGCCCGCGATAACGGCGTCAACGTAAACATCGTTGCCGGTACCGGCAGCGCCATCGTTACCGGCTCGCAGCAGAATTCGGACGCCATCATCCACACCTCCGGCGCCACCGGCGCGAAGGTAGCCCCCCTGGGCAAGCGCTTCAGCAACGGCTACACCTGCGGCGGCAGCGTTTGCACGGACCCCGCCCACAACCACCTCTCCCCCTCTATGGAGATCGACGCCACTTACGCTTACCTGCCCGAGAACACCTGGTTTGTGGACGGCATGTTCCACGGCATGACGATGAACGAGCCCTACGCCCGCAGCCTTGCAATGAAGCTGCTGTTCACCGATGAACTTGCCGACGTGCATACCGACCCCGCCTACCCGCAGTTCCGCGCTTCCGAAAACATGGCCTACGCGGTTTACGGCGAATTCACCAACAGCCCTTCCGGCTATATCGACTCCGGCTCCACGGTATACCGCGTCACGAACCGGTCTGATGCATATGAGATGCGCATCCTCTCCGTATACGCGGATGGGCTCGACGTGCGCTTTGAGGGCGATTACAAAAACACCATCGCCCCCGGCGAAAGCGCTGATTTCAACGTTGTGGGCGATATCCCCGCCGTGAGCGCCGCCCGCGCCGCGGTGACCGTCACCTTTGAGCTGAAAAAGAGCTATACGCCGCTGAACTTCCGCACCTTCCGCTATACGGTAAACAACGGCGCTCCCGCCCTGTACGACCCCGCCGCCCCCTTTGCGGACCGTGATTTCACCCCGCCCGTTGCCGCCCTGATGACCGAAAAAACCGCCGGCCTCCTCACCGACCTGGGCCTGATGGATTGGTTCAGCATGTGGTTCAACATCCTGCTGCGGATGCTGATGAACCTCAGATCCGTATTCGTAAAATAATCCCCTTTTCCCGCCGTAAAACCGGCGGGAGTTTTTTTGATGGACGATAAATAATAATTTATCGCGCTGTTCGCGCGATAAACGCCGTTCGCCGTTCGCCGTTCGCAAATATCTGAGTATGTGCATGTTGGTTGGGTACCATGACGCGGAGC
>CAMOVW010000324.1 GCA_946627725.1 uncultured Clostridia bacterium | reverse complement strand
CCTTATCTTATCGCGTGCCGCAGGCACATATCGCGCCGCAGGCATATCGCGTTCAGCGAACATATCGCGGAGCCGTCAGGATCCATATCGCTGTCGCGCCTGCGGCGCGACAAACTGCAATTTGCTCCCCCGCAAATTGCTATTGCTTTCTGAGGGAAAAAGGCTTATAATAAACCATAATGTACAAATTACTTAAAAACATCGGAGAAGCTTATGGAACCCATCATTTTTGCGTTTGCCGGGAAGGGCGGCGTGGGGAAGACCTCCCTCTCCGCCGCGTTTACGCGCATTCTGGCCGAGCGCTATCCCGACAAAAAGATTCTGGCCGTGGACGCAGACCCGGCGGTGGGGCTGCTCACCGCGCTGGGCATGGAGCCCGCCCTTACGCTGGACGATATCCGTCTGAGGATCGCCGAGAGCATCAACAGGGGCGAAACCGCCGACGCGGTGGCGCTACTCAGCGAAGCCCGCTTTCACCTGCTGGACTGCATCACCGAAAAGGACAACCTCTCTTTTCTCGCCATCGGGCGGCCGGAGGCGGCGGGGTGCTACTGCAAGGTGAACGCCTACCTGAAGCAGGTGTTGGAGACCATATCGGGGAATTACGATTTTGTGGTGATCGACGGCGAAGCCGGCATTGAGCAGATCAACCGCCGGGTGATGGAAAACATCACTTATCTGGTGCTGGTAAGCGACGCCAGCCGCAAGGGGCTGCAGGTGATCTCTACCATAAAGGACGTGGCGCAGAAGCTGGTAAACTGCAAAAAGACCGGCGTGATCTTCAACCGGGTGAGCCCCTCGTTTGCGCCCCAAGCGCTTGCGGACCTGCCGCCGACGCTTGCCGTGATCGGCGACGACCCGAACCAGACGGAAAACGATATGCTGGGCGATACGGTGTTCTGCCTGCCGGTTACCTCCCCCGTTTACCGCGGCGCGGCCGAAGCCCTTGCAAAACTGCTGGAGGATACGCCCTATGCATCTGTTTGACGACGTTTTGCGGGGCGTTTGGGCTCTGCTGCCCCCGCAGCCGGATAAAGAGGCCGCCTACAGCCCTTCGCTGTGCGCCCCGGACGGGGAAAAGGACCGGATACTGTTCCGCAGCGATACCGCCTACGAGCTGGGCGGCGGGGGCAAGCCCTCCGTTTGCGGCGTGCTTTACGGCGATACGCCGGGGCAGCGGGACCGGGTGCTGCTTTACGGGCCCGATCTTGCCGAGATCAGGGCGGATTCCCCCTTCGCCCACATCACGCTGGTTCAGCTCAGAGAGCAGACCGCGGAGGAAGCCTATTACGAGCAGCTGAAAAACGTGGGCTTTACCGTATTTCAGGTGTACCCGGAGGGGTACCTGATCCGCATTTCACCTTCCGCCGGAAAAGAGCTGGTGCGGGTGGCGAAAACCGCCGTGGCGGGCAAAACGCCCCTGTCGTTTATGAACGTGGGCTGCAGCCTGATACGTGAATTCAAAAAACATGAGGAAGCGGCTTTTGTGCAGACCGTATTTATCACAAAGCCGGATTTTGACTATACCGCGCTCTCGGATCTCACGGCACGGGCGAGAAGCATAACGGACGCCCTGCGCCATACCCTTGAAACCGGGGATCTGGATTGCGCCGCCTGCAAAATGAAGCCCATCTGCGATACGGTGGAGGGCCTGAGAGAGCTACACTTCAGAAAGGAGCAAATGCAATGAGTACAGAACACCACGGCAGCCATACCCACGGCGAACCGCCGGAAGAGGCCCTTGCGCTTCTGAAATACATGGCGCACCATAACGCCCACCATACCGAGGAACTGCTTCAGCTTGCCCCCTCGCTGCCCGAAGCCGCGGCTGCGGACGTGGAAGAGGCCGCACGTCTTCTGCGGCAGGCCACCGAAAAGCTGGAACAGGCCATACAAAAAGCGGAGGGCTGAATATGTGCTTATCTTCGGTTTATAAAAAAACGGAGGGCGAAAACGTATTTCTGTGCAAAAACGTAGCCCGGGTGATACCCAAGGGAGACGAGATCGCGCTGTACGATCTGCTGGGCAACAAAACCGTGATCACCGGCGCGATTCTCGATATCGACCTGATGGAAAACATAATACTTGTAAAGGAAACGGAACTATGAAATATTTCGGCGGGTGCGACGTAGGCTCCACCTATACCAAAGCGGTGATTCTGGATGAAAACGGAAAGATCGCCGCAAGCACGATACAGCGCAGCAAAATGAACGCCGCCCAGAGCTCCCGGCTGGCCATGGAAACCTGCGTTGCGGCGGTCCCCGGCCTGAACGCGCCGGAGGACCTCAGCTATATCATCGGCACCGGCTACGGCCGCAACCGGGTCCCCTTTGCGCAGGAGAACATCTCTGAGATCTCCTGCCACGCCATGGGCGTACACATTACGAACCCGGATGTGAAGGCCATTATCGATATCGGCGGGCAGGACGTAAAGGGCATTGCGGTGGCGGAAGACGGCACGGTGAAGAATTTTGCGATGAACGACAAATGCGCCGCGGGTACGGGCCGGTTTTACGAGGCGATGGCCAGAAGCTTTGAGATGAGCCTTGAGGAATTCTCAAATCTCTCTCTCTCGGCGAAAACCGCCATCCCCATCACAGCCCAGTGCACCGTGTTCGCGGAAAGCGAAGTGATCGCCCTTGTGGGCGAGGGCAAGGCCCCGGCGGAGATCGCCGCGGGCATACAGATGGCGGTGGCCAAAAGATGCTTTGTGATGGCGAAAAAGGCCGGGGCGATCAACAACATCACCCTTACCGGCGGCTGCGCCAAAAACGCGGGCCTGAAAAAGGCCATTGAAAAGGTGCTGAAAATCAAAGTGGCGGAACTCAGTACAGATCCCCAGCTGATGGGGGCGCTCGGCGCGGCGGAATTCGCCCGCAGAAAGGGAATGGCAAAATGAAAGACCTGAAATACCGTATCTTTTTTGAACAGCTGCTCGGCGACGTAAAAAACGAGCTGGTGGACAGCGCCCTGGCAAACGGCAAGCTGGCGCTTGGCTACTCCTGCTATTTTGTGCCGGAGGTGCTGATGAATCTGGAGGGGTGCTTCTCTGTGCGGCTGCGGGCCCCGGGCGTCAGCGATACCTCCATCGCCACCTATTATATGAGCGAAAAAACCTGCATGTATTCCCGCAGCGTGCTGGAACGTGCCATCGAGGGCGGCTATAATTTCTTTGCCGCGCTGCTCAGCAGCGAAACCTGCAGCATGATGAACCGCTGCCACGAGCACTTTGAGATGCTGAACCTTGTGAAGGAGGAAAACGAAAAATTCTTCGTATGCCATCTGGATTCCCCCTTCGTCACCAAAGATTACGCGCTGAAGCACTACGAAAAGCAGCTGAAAAAGCATATTCTGGACCGGCTGAACGAGGTTTACGGCGTGGATACCTCCGAAGAAGCGCTGCGTAAGGCGGTGGAGGCCCATAACGAGCTCTGCCGCGTGGTGACCGAGATCGGCAATTACCGCAAGCAGGAGAACCCGCCCCTTACGGGCTATGAATTCCACCTGATAGAGCTGGTAAGTGAATGCTGCCCCCACGAGCTGATTCTGCCCTACCTGAAAGAGACGCTGGAGGAGCTGAAAACCCGGCAGCCGGACGCTACCCCCTGGTACCGCGTGCGCGTGGTGCTGGCAGGCGGCGAAAACGACGACCCAGAATTTACCAGGCTGATCGAAGACAGCGGCGCTTTCGTGGTGGCAGACCGGTACTGCTTCGGCTCGCTGCCGGGCAGGGAAGAGATCGTTATCCGCGAAAACGAAACGGCCCTTGCCGCCATCGCCC
>CAMOVW010000323.1 GCA_946627725.1 uncultured Clostridia bacterium | reverse complement strand
AGGCGAGTACGATATCACCGCCGAGATCGCGCCGAATGAAAGATACAACATCGTCTATGAAGGCGCCAAGCTGACCATCAAGAAGCGGCCTTTGACCGTCACCGCCGAAGCAAAGGAAAAGACCTACGGCGATCCCGATCCGGCGTTTACCTGGACGCAGGAGGGCCTTGTGGACGGCGACGACATTACTGTTGCCATGACGCGCGATGGCGGCGAGAACGCAGGCGAACACGCGATTTTCCCGAATGTGACCGTAAGCGACAACTACACCGTTATTGAAGTGCCGGGTACGCTCACCATTCAAAAACGTGCGCTCACCGTCACCGCAGAGGCGAAGGAAAAGACCTACGGCGATCCCGACCCGGCTCTGACATGGACGCAGGAGGGTCTTGTGAACGACGACCCGCTGAGCGTGACCCTGACCCGCGCCGCGGGCAAAAACGTAGGCGATTACGCCATTTCCGCCGAGATCGACGCCGGAAACAACTACGACGTGTCCTTTATCCCGGCTGATCTTACGATCACCCCGAAAACGATCTTTGTTACGGCGGACGCCAAGGCAAAGACCTACGGGACGGCAGATCCCGCGCTGACGTATACGGTTGCCGGTTTGGTAGACGACGACACGCTGACCGGTGCGCTGACGCGCGATCCCGGTGAAAACAAGGGCGTTTACGCGATCCGCAAGGGGACGCTGACGGGCGGCGACAACTACGTGATCGATTTTACCGGCGCAGATCTGACGATAGCCGAAAAGACGATCAATGTGACCGCTTTGCCGCAGACCAAGACCTACGGCGCTGCCGATCCTGAACTGACCTATACGGTGGAAAGGCTGGAAGACGGCGATACGATGATCGGCGCGCTTGCCCGCGTTTCCGGTAAGGACGCAGGCGAATACGCCATTACGCTTGGCACGCTTTCGGCGGGCGGCAACTACGCCGTCAATTACACAGGCGCGCTCCTGACGATCACGCCGAAGCCGATCACCGTGAAAGCCGACGCCAAGGCGAAGATTTACGGCGACGACGACCCGACGCTGACCTATACGGCGGAGGGTTTGGAAGACGGCGACGAGATCGGCGTGAAGCTGACACGCGAGCCGGGTACGGACGTGGGGACCTACGCCATAACCGCTGAGATCAATGCAGGCGGGAACTACGATGCGGCGTTCGTTTCGGCGGACCTCACGATCACCAAGCGCCCGATCACGGTTTATGCCGATGCAAAATACAAAAAGGAGGATGACCCCGATCCCGAACTGACCTATACGGTGGACGGGCTGGTATACGGCGACGAGATCAGCGTGATACTGACCCGTGAAGAGGGTGAAGAGATCGGCGTTTATCCCATTTCTGCCGAGATCGAAGCGGGCGAAAACTACACCGTTACTTACGTCGGCGCAGAGCTGAAGATCACTTCCGGCGCTTGCCCGTATTGCGGCGAAATACATGATGAACGTACGCTGAAGGGCTTTATCATCAGTTACATCCACGATATATTGTTTATCATCAAGCGTATCTTCTTCCATGCGTTTGACTACAGGGACGTTAACTGCTGAAGCGTTCCAAGCGATGCAAAACTGAATCAACTATCGGAGCCGGGCCTCGCGCCCGGTTCTGCTTTTTGCGGTTAAATGCTCAATATATGAAAAGCAGAGCCATAAAAGCTCTGCCGTAAAACTATACCGATCATTTTGTCAGGTGAAAATCAATTCCTTGTTTACGATTTCCCTTGCACGGGCACAGATATTGTTTTTACGCTGTACCCAAAGCATCTGATCCTCCGCTTTCAACGCCTCAATCACGCCCTCCCGCTTTGACATTTCTTTTACCAGCTTGAAAAACATTTCCTCCGCCTGCGCTTCGATCTGGGTAAGATACCCGTTCAACCGCCCGGAAACAAACAGATCAAAGTACATGTTTTTCTTGTGCTGCTTGATATACCGCAAGTGCCGCTGCGCCCATACGCCAACCGATTTTTCATCTTCCGGCTCGTTATCCGTGTCCACCGTTTCCGGCTGCAAGCGCCCGTCTTTCATTACCCGCCCGGTGGGGTAATACTGTTCGCCGATTAGTTCGTATTCCCAGCCGGTGCGTTCGTCAATGATCGTCTTTTCCATTTTACCTGTCCTCCGCCTTTTTGATGATTTTCAACAGCAATTCGTCCACGTCCTCGGTGGGATAATCCGCTGCAAGCAGCATGTTTCGCCATTCGTTGATACCGTTGATCAGCAGGTTGCACTCGAAGTCCGTAAACTTCATTTTGACTTTCTTTTCTTTCATAATGAAATCCTCCGTTCCTTTGGTGATTTCATCATACCAAAGAACCGGAGGGCTGTCGAATGTGCGGATGCCATTATTAAAAATCCCAGACCAACCATCGTTGATTTGGGATTATTTCTTTATTCCATTACAATGCTCTTTTTTACCTTGTATCCTTATGCGTGGGTCTCATCGGCTGCGCACTTTTTTGTTTTGCGCGGAGGGAGATGAAATCCGACTTCATAGTTAAACTTAGTAATAAAACGAAAAGGAGCATTCAAGATGAAAAAAACTGTTTCTGTAATTTGTGTTTTTATACTCATAATTGCATTGTGTGCATGTGGGTCTGGTTCAAACAGTACTTCAAGCACTTATGTGTTGATTGACGGACAAAAACAATCTGTTGATTATTTCAATACAATCAATGACCTTCAAATTGATGATTTGCAAACCAAAACAATTACCGTAGCGGCAAAACTTGAAGAGGTTCATGGTTCAACATATTTTCAGCAGTTAGCGTATGATGTGGATTCCTACCTTGAACTTGACGGTGGAGGATTTAAGAATTTTTACGTTGAAACATCAGGACATGAAGATGTAATAAAAATGTGGTCGAATGGAGATATGATAGAAGTTACAGGTGTTATTTATATTTTCAATGAAGTAAATTTCTTCAAAAAATGGCAGCAGTATGGCAGTGGTGCAATGACAGTCAAAAACCTCAGAACAGGGGAATCATTTTCAATCAACGATAATTGATCAAAAGAAGACAGACGAGGCCTTGTCTTTACCGCAAAAACCTCCCGTCGGAGAAAGGGTTTCTCTAACGGGAGGTCCTGTTTTTTGTGATGCATTGAAATGGAGCAAACTGCCGAAGCGACCGGTCAGTTCCGGGCGTTTTCCTTCGCCGTGTTGATTGAAGCAATCAGCATACGGCGGATTGCGCCGCAGTCGTGGCAAAGAGATCTCGTTGCCTCTTCCGAAACGATATCAGCCTTTTGCGCGATCTCCAACCAATATTCCGTTTCATAACACTCTTTTAAGGCGATCTGCAGCTTTGCGATGAAATCGGGTTTGCTGTGCGCGTATTTCGCCTCGCGGATATTCGCGCCGATGCTCGTTCCGCTGCGCTCAAGCTGATTCGCCAACGAGTAATGGCCTTTGATCCCGTCCGTGAGGTTCAGGATTAGGACAGCGAATTCTGTGGAGAGATTAGCGAGCTTGTTTTCGGCCATGCGGTCATCCTCCGAAAAAATCTGATCTTTTAAATGAAATCGCGCCTTTGGCGCGATGAAATCCGGGCTTCGCCCGGATGAAATCGTTCGGCTTCGCCTCACGATGAAATCAAATCCGTCCTCTCTCCCCGCGAAGCGGGATTTCATCACAAAGTGATTTCATCCACCGCAGGTGGATTTCACCCGTCCGCAGGACGGATTTAATTGAAAAGGGGCTGTAAAAAAAGTCCCAGAAAAAACAAGACTGCAATCTCAGAAAGAACTGGGATTGCAGCCTTTTTTGTGGTA
>CAMOVW010000322.1 GCA_946627725.1 uncultured Clostridia bacterium | reverse complement strand
AACCTGTAAAAAAAGCAAAAAAATTATTAAAGCTTACGCTTGAAGACGGCGCAGGCACGCGAACCGTTGTCTCCGGCATAGCCAAGTGGTATAAGCCTGAGGAACTGATCGGCAAAAAAGTGATTCTTGTTTCAAACCTGAAACCCGCCGTACTGTGCGGAATTGAAAGTCAGGGGATGATTCTGGCTGCCGAATGCAGTGAAGACGACGTGAAACTTGTGTTTATTGACGCCTCCGTTCCCACCGGTGCAAAAATCAGATAAAGATGTATCACGGAATATTTGATTCACACGCGCATTATAACGACGCTCGCTTCGACGAAGACAGGAACCAATTGCTTTCTTCACTTCCCGAAAAGGGCGTTTGCGGATTGATCAACTGCGGAACAGACGTTACTACGTCTTATGAAAGCAGAACTTTGGCAGAGCAATTCAGCTTTGTATACTTCGCTGCGGGTATTCATCCCGAAGATTGCAGGGACGTTCCGATCAAAGCGCTTGATGAAATAGAAGCGCTTGTGCAGCATGAAAAATGCGTTGCCGTGGGTGAGATCGGACTTGACTACTATTGGCCCGAACCGCCGAAAGACGTGCAGCTCCGTTTTTTTGAGGCGCAGCTGCAGCTGGCGCTTCGGCATGATATGCCCGTTATCATTCATGACCGGGACGCACACGGCCCTACGATGGAAATGCTTCGGAAATATCGCCCCAAAGGCGTATTGCATTGTTTCTCAGGAAGCATTGAAACAATGAAAGAGGCGATCAATCTCGAATTATATATCGGCTTGGGCGGAGCGGTAACCTTTAAGAACGCAAAGAAAGCAATTGAAGTTGCAAAAGAAGTACCCGCAGATAAACTGCTGCTGGAAACGGACTGTCCTTATATGACGCCAACGCCGTTCCGAGGAAAAAGAAACGATTCGTCTTTGATCGCCTATACCGCCGAATTCATTGCCGGTTTACGGAATATTAACACGCAGGATCTGATCGATAAATGTACCGAAAACACAAAATCTCTGTTCTTTAACGCATAATTTCACCTGATCTTCACATACTGTGTTCGGGTGATAAAAATGAGCAAAAAGAAAAAACAATCAAAAAAAGGATCGGATCCCCGCCTTGCAGGCGACATGCCTACTGCCGTAAGCGCAGAATTTACACCTGCGATCGAACCTGATCTACCCGCGGCCGGTCCTTACAACGCATCTGAAAACTTTGATTTCATTCCAGATCTGAAAGACAATAAGTTTTCTTAAAGAAACAACGCATCGGCAGCCGATGCGTTGTTTCTTTTGATACAACTTTTTTCACTGTTGACTGTTTATTTACGGATCTATACTTATCTGGGGCGCTTCGTCCGCATTTTCCGAATTAATTCTCTGGATATGATTTTTTAATTTCGGCTCAACAGTTTCTTTATATAAGATCACAAGGATCGCCCCGATCGGTATTGCAAGAAGAATACCGAGCATGCCTGCCACTTTTCCGCCGAGGATGATCAGTACCAAGGTCCATACGGCGGGGATTCCGAGAGAGCCCTTAAACAGTCTGGGTTTAATGATCATACCGTCCACGCTCTGCCATATACAGATAAATATAAAGAACCAGAGCGCATTCAGAGGTTTGTCCAGAATCAGGAAGAATATTCCGATGGCGCTGCCGATCATCGGCCCAAATGTGGGGATGATGTTCGTAAGACCTACAACTACGGCGATCAATCCGGCATAAGGCAGGCGCATGATCAGTGCAAAAATAAACGTGCCCACGCCGATGATCAGAGCATCCAAAAGCGTACAGCCTACATAGCGTATAAATACGGAATGAAACCGGCGCCACAATTGATTATTGCGTTCAAGCCTTTCCTTTTTGAATATTGCGGCACGGATATTCGTAAGGAACCCCACAAGTGTTTTTTCTGCAACAAGAAAACATACGCCGAACAGCAAACCGATTGCAACATTGGAAACGCTGGACCCTACGCTGGATAACGTGCCGAGAATCGTATTTACGTTATTTTTGAGCAAATCCACAAGTTTGCTCATAGAATTATCGATCCAGGGCGTTACGCTTGTAAGATCGATACGAATATTTCTTTCCGCGGCAAAAGCTACAATCTTATCCAGAAGCTGCATTAATTTTGCCGTATAACTGTTCCAATTCGAAATCAACTTAGTCACGCTCTGAACCAAAGAAGGGATCAGCGCTACGAGAAGAACCGCAAGGAACATCACAAAACATACAACTGTCAGAATCACAGACCATAAATGTGCAGTTCCCGGCTTTTTCATTTTCTTTAATACTTTAAATTCAAAAAAATCCGAAATCGGATTCAGAAGATACGCAACAATGACGCCGAGTACAACCGGGGAAAGCAATTTCCAAACAGACGAGATCCATCCCCCGAACAGCGAAAGATTGCTGAGCAACAAATACAATACAACAGCGCTGCACGTACCGAAAGCATACGCTGCCCACGGTTTTTCAAGATAATGCTCAAATTTCTTCATGATACCCACTCCTCATAAAAAAGGTATTCAGCGCTCCTTTACGTTTTTATAATCCGAAAGGCGCTTTTTTGTACCATCCGGATAAACGACAACAGTATGCTCCAATTGACCGCGCAGCGATGCGCGCATGGCTTCCACGTAGGCCTTTCTCAGATTTGCCTGCTCGTTTTTCTCCTCTTCGGTAAGCCCTTCTTCTGTTTTTGATTTTCTGGCGAGAAAATTGATTCTGTCTATTTGTTCCTGTGTAATCATGTATCCTCCTCCGGGGTATAAAACCCCCTGAATTCCTCCGGATCGATCGGCTGATCCCAATTTATGGAATCGTCCTCACTATCTTCAGTTCTCGGCTGAAGCGGAACTTCGGCAAACGCCTCTGCTTTTGTTGTATTGCCCCATATTGAGGGGATTACGTTTAAGGTATATCCGCAGCCGTTCGGGGTAAGCCAGTCATGCATCGGCGCTTCAGGCAACGCGAACGTCGCCATGATCGTCATAATGACCCCGCCGTGTGTGATAACGGCAACGCTGTCGGTATCCGCTTTTATGATTCCGTTTACAATATCATAAAAGGCCCTTGTAACACGTTTTTGAAAAGAAGCGTTGCTCTCGCCGAAGGGAGCGGCGGCATCCGGCCCGCCTGCAAGCCAGGCTGTGAATTCCGGTTCCCCTTTCAGATCGTCTGCTGTTTGCCCCTCAAACTCGCCGAAATCATATTCTATCAGGTTGTCAAATATCAACGGCTGAATATCCGGATATAAGATTCGCGCAGTTTCAAGACAACGGTTCAGCGGGCTGCAGAGCACTGCCTGCACTGCGGGATATTCGAACTCCTTTTTCATCGAACGCAGCTGATACTCCCCATCCTCTGTAAGAGACACGTCGGTATGACCGATATACCTGCCTTCTGTATTGCCTTCGGCGATCCCGTGACGGATCAGGTGGATTTTGAATGTTTTCATTATTTTACCTTCAACCGTTTACTTTTTAATTGTTTTACATTATAATCTATTTACTTACAAAATTCAAGAGGTGCAACCTATGAGCGTTGAATTTTCCGCAAAAATATCCATGCTCAGAAAAGAGATGGGCGTGACGCAAAGAAAAGCGGCAGAGGAACTCGGTATCTCGCAGGCGCTGCTGTCTCATTACGAAAAGGGAATCAGAGAATGCAATCTCGATTTTGTAAAACGGGCGTCCTCATACTACGGCGTTTCTTCAGATTATTTACTTGGAATCACCGAGAGCAAAAAAGGAATGACAGATCTCTACGCGTTGGATACCATAGACAGCGACGATA
>CAMOVW010000321.1 GCA_946627725.1 uncultured Clostridia bacterium | reverse complement strand
ACCGTCCCCTGTATCAATGCCGCCGCGTCGTTTGAAACACAGCGCCAAACTGCAATATCACGAAAAAACCGCCATCAGGTTACTCGCCTGACAGCGGTGTTTTTTACTTTTTCAGCCGTTTGCGTGCGGCGTGGCTTTCGCGGTCGTATTTGCGTTCCAGCGCAAGGGCTTCGTCCCGTTCGCGTTCGGCGGCGAGGCGGGCGTTACGCTGTTCCTTTACGTCGTCGTAATCCGAAATGATATCATCCAGATGGGTATATCCTTCGTACAGATGCAGGGTGCGCTGCGCGGCGAGGTAGGGGCCTGCCACCTGCGAATACACATTCTGTTCGTTGGCGGCTTCCCGCATGGCGCGGCGGCGGAGCTTCGCCTGCTCTTTGGTATCGTCAGGCAGATCGTAAGCCGCTTCGTACTTGGCGTGATCGTACTCCACGACCCCTTCGGGATAGAATTTTGCGGCCAGCTTTGCGGAACGCACCAGCTGATGGGCGTTGCGGATCTCCTGCTTGCGCCAGGTTTTCTCTTCTTTGACGTCGGAATGGGGCAGGGCGTTCGCCTGGGCGATCAGAGCTTCGGCGTTATCGAAGAAATGCTGCGGGCCGCCCGCCGCAATGGCGCGGCAGAGCGCCAGCTGCGCCTGACCGAAGGCGGTATGGAACCGGTTCAGCTCACGGTTTACAAAGTCAGCGATTTCAACCTCTTCGTTAAAGGCGCGTGCCGCTTCGATCGCCTGCTTCGCCGCCTTTACAGCCTCTGCACGGGCGGCTTTTTCTTCCGGCGTGGCGGCGGGGGTCTGCCTTGCGGCGCGCACCGTGGAGCGGTGCGGGATCTCTTTTTTGGCAAGGCCGCCGTATTCGCGGGCTTTCAGAACCGCCTCGCAGCCTTCGATATAGGCGGAATCCTCCTGCATGCCGGAATCGCGGTCTTCCACGATGGTGCGGATGCGGATCACGCGGATCATGCTCTTTTGCCCGGTTTCGGAGATATCGTAGGCGAACCAGGGCAGCACGTCCACAGCAGCGCCGATCACCGAGATGCCGAGCAGTGTATCCATCAACGGAAACAGCACGGAGTTCTCATTTTTTGTCTGCTGGGAAAGGGGCTTGGATTCATCGTAGTTCTTATACAGATCCAGCACGGAATGGTCGGTGCCGTCGTATCCCTTTTTGCGGTAGACCCACGGGATGAACAGCCCCGTAGCCGCGCCGATCACGCCGCCGGCATAATGCTGGATAAAGCCGAAGGCGCCGTCGATGCGTTCGCCGATCAAATACTGCTGGTTATCGCGCATATCGGATTCAATGGCGGCGTCGATCACGTTGCCGGTATCCACGAAGCGGTCGATGGTATTGACGATGAACAGGCCGATGGCGGCAAAGGAGGTTTTATAAAACAGGAAGTAGGACGCGATCAGAAAGATCTGCGCAACGTTCTTGAATATTTTGATCTTCTTTTTGCCAAACTTTTTGATGAACCAGGGCGAGAGCAGCATGCCCCAGAAATTGGCGTTATACGCAATGGTGTTCAGAAGACCGTAGGTGGTGGATTTCATAATATGGGCGCGGTAGACCATCCAATCCCACACGTTGCCCTTGGCGCCCTCAAGGAAGTCGTTCCAGCCGTCCGCGCATTTGATCCAGAAAATCTTGTTGCCTGCCACCGCCCGCATGGAACCGAGAAAGCTCATTTTGGTGATACGGGATTTGGGCAGCACAAGGCGCTCGCGGGTGCCAAAGAAGGCAACCAGCACAATGGGCATCAGCAGCGCCATCGGCGTATAGGCCCCGCGAAAATAACGCATATTGTATTTATCGCCGTTTTCACACAGGATATCCACCATAAAGGGATAATAGACGTTGTTAATGGTGTACCCCATGGAATAGATGATACTGGTGATGGCCATGATCTTGGTGCGCTCCTGCGTGTTGGGCGTGATCACGTGCACCATGTTGGTAACGCCGGTATTCACCCAGCTCTGTACGTAACCTTGGATCTGCCCCATGAAAAAGAGCATGGCGATCATGAAATATCTGCCCAGCGGCCCCGCGTTTTTCACCTGCTCGTAGGGCAGCCACAGGGAGAGCAGCGTAAGGATCATAGAGGGCACGGCCAGCTTGATGTATACCCGGTATTTGCCGGACTTTGCCCGCAGGTTATCTACGATCCAGGCGTTGAGCGGCGTAAGCACGTAGCCGATGGCGGTGCACACGTAACCCATAACCACAAGCTCGCGGTTGTTCATGCCCAGCGTCATGCCCGTGAACTGGTTGCCCACGCCGAAGCCGATGGTCCACTGAATGCTCATCAGCAGCGCCATCCAGCCAACGCTTAACATAACGATTTCGCGGTAGGGCACGTATTCGCCGGGCCGCGGCTGCCGCCAGTAGGTTTTTACGTCTTTAACGGTATCGATCCCCTTGCGGATCAGATCTGACATAAGGCCATCCCCCAAATCGTACAATTAGTATCATAATACATTATAAGCGCGGTTTTGTCAATGAATTGAAAAAGAAGGACCCCGTTATGGAGTCCTTCCGGAAAAATACAGATCTTATTCTGCGGGAGCTTCTTCGGCTGCGGGTGCGGCTTCTTCGGCGGCAGCGGCGGCAGCTTCGGCAGCGTTGGCCTTGGCAAGAAGGTCGTCGATGGAATAAACGGCGGGGCCCTTCTCTACGGGAGCCTTTCTCTCTTCAAACTTTCTCTCGGGGGCGGGAAGAAGAGCTTTGATGGAAAGGCTGATGCGCTTCTTATCGAAGTCGATATCGGTAATCTTTACCTTTACTTCGTCGCCGATGGAGAGAGCGTCCTGCGGCTTCTCGATGCGCTCGTTGGCGATCTGAGAAATGTGGATCAGGCCTTCCATCTTGGGGAAGATCTCTGCGAATGCGCCGAAAGAGGTCATTCTTACGATCTTAACGGTGATCTCGCTGCCCACGGGATAATCTCTTCTGAGGATTTCCCACGGATTGTCTTCGATCTTCTTGTAGCCGAGAGAGATCTTCTTCTTCTCGGTATCAAGACCCTTGATGTATACGTCTACCACGCCGCCCACGTTAACAACGTCGCTGGGATGCTTGATGCGCTTCCAGGAAAGCTCGCTGCGATGGATCATGCCGTCCACGCCGGGGGCAAGCTCTACGAATGCGCCGTAATCGGTAAGGCTCTTAACGGTGCCGGTGTAGTGCTGGCCTTCCGCAGCCTCAGCCCAGAACTTTTCTCTGGCTTCTTTGCGGGTCTCGCGGAACGCATCGCGGATGGAGCCTACGGCTTTGTGACCGCGGCGATCGGTATCGATGATTTTGAATTTTACGGTCTTGTTGAGCATGTCTTCCAGTCTGCCGTCTTTCGGTACGGTGGAATGGGAAGCGGGGATAAACACTCTGATGCCGTTGAGGTAAATGATAAGGCCCTTGCTGATAACTTCACCAACGGTCCCTTCAAGAATGGTACCTTCCTTGTTTGCTTCAACGATCGCGTCCCAATGCTGAGAAATGTCATACAGGCGCTTGGAAAGGAGAACGGTGCCTTCGGCGTCGTTCGTCTTCATGATGATCACGTTGATCTCATCGCCAACTTTCAGTTCCTTCGTAGGATCCGCTGCGGGGTCTGCACTGTACTCGTCGATCGGGATGTAACCGGTCTGCTTTCTGCCGATATCCACTTCGATTTCGTTTGCGGATACACGGGTAACGATACCCACAGCCTTTTTACCGGTTGTCTGACGCGTGTTGAAGTCTTCTTCCAACTGCTCTGCGAAGGACATTTCTTCAGGGTTTACAGTAACTTCGGCCTGTTCCTCAGCCTCTGCCA
>CAMOVW010000320.1 GCA_946627725.1 uncultured Clostridia bacterium | reverse complement strand
ATCCGCCAGCTTATATAAATCGGAGGATTTATCGCCGCGGCCGGAAATGATCAGCGGGGTACGGGCTTCGTCGATCAGGATGGAGTCTACCTCGTCCACAATGGCGTAGGCGTGGCCCCGCTGCACCCGCTGCTCTTTATAGATCACCATGTTGTCGCGCAGATAATCGAAGCCCATCTCGTTGTTGGTGCCGTAGGTGATATCGGCGGCGTAGGCCTCTTTGCGCTCTTCATTATCTTTGGAATGGACAATCAGGCCCACGGTAAGGCCCATAAAACGGAAGATTTTGCCCATCCACTCGCTGTCGCGCCGGGCGAGGTAATCGTTTACGGTAACGATATGCACGCCTTCGCCGGTAAGGGCATTCAGATAAGCGGGCAGGGTGGCCACCAGCGTTTTGCCTTCGCCGGTTTTCATTTCGGCGATGCGGCCCTGATGCAAAATGATACCGCCCTCGACCTGCACCTTGAAGTGCTTCATGCCAAGCACACGCCACGCGGCCTCGCGGCAGGCGGCAAAGGCCTCGGGCAGGATATCGTCGGTGGTTTCGCCGTTGGCGAGACGCGCCTTCAGCTCCGGCGTTTTGGCCTTGAGCTGTTCATCGGTAAGGCCGGCGTAGCTTTCTTCCAGCGCAAGAACGGCGTCTACCAGCTTCTGGTTGCGTTTGAGTTCCTTTTTGGAATAGTCGCCGAATATTTTGGTTAACAGTGACATCTGTGTTTCATCCTTTCAATTGTTCGTAGTATGTACAGAAAGCGCGAAGGGTGCATTCTTCGCACCGGGGTTTTCTTGCGTCGCACACCGCGCGGCCGTGCAGCACGTTGCGGTGGCAGTAGTTGTTGCTCTCCTCCGGCGGCAGCAGGTCTTTCAGCGCCAGCTCCACCTTATAGGGATCTTTCGTATTTACCAGCCCCAGCCGGTTGGATATGCGTATCAGGTGCGTATCCGCCACCACGGCGGGCTTGCCGTAAACGTCGCCCACGATCAGGTTCGCGGTTTTGCGGCCTACGCCGGGCAGGGTGGTAAGCAGCTCTATGGTGTCGGGCACCTCGCCGCCGAAATCAGACATGATCTTTGCGGCGGTACCAACCAGATCCTTTGCCTTTTGCCGGTAGAACCCGCAGGAGCGAATGATCTGCTCAACGTCTGAAACGTCCGCCTGCGCCATGGAAGAAGCGTCGGGATATTTTGCAAACAGCGCCGGAGTGACCAGATTCACACGGGCGTCCGTACACTGGGCGGAAAGACGCGTTGCGGCAAGAAGCTGAAACGGGCTTTCAAAATCCAGCGAGCAGAGCGCGTCCGGATACAATTCCCTGAGCGCCGCCACGGCGGCCGCCGCCTTCGTTCTGAGATCCATAACCGTTCCCCTCCCGCGTTCGCGCATAAAATACGATATTAGCATTATACACAAGCACGGCGGAGAAATCAAGTATAAAATAAATATTTATTATAATAGTTTTTTACAGACAGTTCGGCGGAAAAACCGCGCCCGGTCCTTCGCCCCGGATAAAAAATTTCCATTGACATTTTACGATTATTAATGTATTATAATTTTCAGCATTTAATTTTACTTAAATATCGGAAATACCGAATAAATACAGAGAAAGGAGCATACGAACGCCGCACCTGGCGTTCGCGGCATAAAGAAATGAAAATGAAAGCAAAAAAATGGATCGCCGTTTTGGCGGCAGTTGTACTTCTGGCTGCGGTTTCGGCGCCCACCGCATTTGCCCTTGGCGGCTTCGGCGATACGTTCGGCGAGCTGCTCGGCGGCGATTTCGGCGACATACTGAACGAATTTTTGGGCGGCGGCCGTACCAACAACGGGCAGAACGGCTTTTCGCTGAGCGATTTGCTGCAGAACCCCGGCGGCATTCTGGACACTTTGCGGGAGCGGCTTGCGGATCTGAATATCGACGCATCCAATTCCACCATTGCGGAGGCGCTCATGGCGCTGCTGAACGGCAACAGCATAAGCGATCTGCGTTCGCTGGTGAATTCCAACGACTTTATCAACCGGCTGGCGGAGTATATTGAACAGCAGCAGGCCACAACGACCCAGCCGACAAGCACCTCCCCCTCCACAACGCTTGAAACGCCCACCACTGAGCCCACAACCACCAGATCAAGCGTTTATAACGACGATCTTGACGTGCCCAGCATCGTGATCCCCTCGGCAACCTATACTTACAGCTATCAGGGCGCCCAGACCTACACCACCGCAACCTCCGCCTCTACAACGGAGACCACCACTGCGCCTTCTTACTCTTATGTGGAGCCTTCGGTTTCCTATACCAATCCCCTTACCACCGTAGCCTTTACCCCGGTGTATGAAGACAACAACGGTACGGAAAAAACCGGCGGTGGCGTAAAACTGGCCATCGGCATCGGCGTACTTCTGCTTTCCGCCGGCGCGATCGTGGCGGTTGTGATCATGCTGAAGAAGAACAAAGCCTGATGGAGCCGCTTTTGCATCCAAACGAACATATCGAAACCATAACCGACCGTCTGCGGCTGATCGTATCGCCCGAACACACCTTCGGCACCGATGCGCTGCTGCTGGCGGCCTTTAGTTTACCCAAACGCCTGTGGAGGGTATGCGATATGGGGGCCGGCTGCGGCATCATTCCGTTTTACTGGCTTGCCCGCGGGGTACGGCAGGTTTCGGCCGTGGAACTGCAGCAGAAAGCGGCGGACCAAATGGCCCGTTCCGCCGCGCTCAGCGGCGCGCAGGATCGTCTGCAGATCGTTAACGCGGATCTGCGGGCGCTGCAGGGCATATTACCGGAGGGCGCGTTTGACGCCGTAACCATGAACCCGCCCTATTTCAAAGCGGGGCACGGCTTTCAAAGCAAAACCGAAGCCCACTCCATAGCCCGCCACGATACCGCCGCCACGCTGGAGGATTGCTGCGCCGCGGCAGCCCGGCTGCTGAAATACGGCGGAAGCTTCTCCATCTGTATGCCTCCCGCCCGGCTGGCGGACGCCGTTTGCGCGATGCGCGGCGCCGGCATGGAACCCAAACGGATGCGTTTTATATCAAAAACCGCAGACGCCGCGCCATGGCTGTTTCTGCTGGAAAGCAAAAAAGGGCGCGCCCCCGGCATGGTGGTGGAAAAGCCCCTTGCCCTCTATACGCCAAACGGCGACGAGACCCCGGAACTGCGGGAGATCGCGGCGCCTTACAGAAAGGACTGAACCGTTTTGCCCGGCACACTGTTTATTGTAGGCACGCCCATCGGCAATCTGGGCGATTTTTCGGAACGCGCGAAGCAAACCCTTCGCGACGTGGATTTTATCGCCGCGGAGGATACCCGCGTTACGGCGAAGCTGCTGAACCATTTTGAGATCCGCAGGCCGCTGATCAGCTATCACGAGCACAACCGCAAAGAAAAGGGGCCCGATATTCTGGACCGGCTTCTTGCAGGGGAAAACTGCGCGCTGGTAACGGACGCGGGCATGCCGGCCATTTCCGACCCGGGCGAAGACCTGGTGCGTCTCTGCGCGGAAGAAGACATCGAGGTCCGGGTGATCCCGGGCGCTTCGGCTTCCGTTTCGGCGCTGGCGCTTTCTGCGCTGGATACGAAAAGATTCGTTTTCGAGGGCTTTCTTCCGGTAAAAGGAAAAGAAAGAAAAGAGAGGCTGGAAGACATCTCGCTTGAAAAGCGCACGATGATCCTTTACGAGGCGCCGCACAAGCTGAAAAAAACGCTTGAGGATCTGAAAGACGTTCTCGGAGGCGAAAGGCCGATCAGCCTTTGCCGCGAGCTTACAAAAAAGCACGAGACCGTGCAGCGTATTACGCTTGCGGAGGCGTGCG
>CAMOVW010000319.1 GCA_946627725.1 uncultured Clostridia bacterium | reverse complement strand
CCGTCCTTTTGTAATTAACGCGGCATAAAATGCCGCCCTACCGTTGCACCGCCGCGCCTTATTACGGACTCTGTGATTTGCTCAACGCTCAATGCTCAATGCTATGTGCTCGCATCGCTAAACTGCAATTCTTGTCTCCGTTCCGGTTCCGCTTCGGTTCCGTTTTGTTTCCGCTGCGGCGCCTTAGTATAGTATAGTTAAGTATAGTGCAGTATAGTATATTTTAGTTCAGTTCAGTATGCTCCGGCTTCGCTCCGGCGGGCTGTCGGCGGGATTTGTATTATATGAATAAAAAAATAATATAATAATTGTGCATAATGCTGTATTTTCAAAAATGTAAAAATTTTTTCTAAAATCGGCTGTTTTGGGGCGCGAAGAGGGATCCCGTTTTGCTATAATACCCCCGAACAAACGAAAAGGACGGAGAAAATATGGCAAACAGAAGAATGATCTCGGCTGAACTGATGCGCAGCGACGAATTCCTCTCCCTGCCGAATCAGAGCCAGTTATTGTATATCCATCTGCTTGTGGAGGCGGATGACGACGGCTTTTTGCAGGGGAAAAAGCGGATCATGGCTATGCTGGGGATGAAGCCCGCCGTGCTGCATAAGCTGACGGAGGCGGGGTTTTTGATCGAGTTCCCCTCCGGGGCCACGGTGATCACCCACTGGAAGCTGTTCAATCAGATCAAAAAAGACCGCTATACCCCCACGAAACACCGGGCGGAGATGGCGCAGCTCACCTTTGAACCGGAAACGGGCTACGCGCTGAAAGCACAGCCGCAGCGTTTACCGGAAGCAGCGTCCTCCGCCGCGCCGGAGACTGCCCCCGCAGCGGCAGCTGCGGCAGAGCCTGCCCAACCCGAAACCGAAGCGCCGCAAAAAGCCGTCTCCGATGCGCCCCGCGCCTGCCCCTACGCTGCGCCGCTGCCCCTTGCGGACGGCTCCGAATACGTGGCGCTGCAGAGAGAAGCGGACGAATGGCGGCGGCTGTATCCGGGGGTGGATCTGACGCAGGAGATGCGCAACATGCGGGGCTGGCTGCTCTCGCATCCGGAAAAAAGAAAAACCGCCGAAAGCATCGGACGGTTTATCAATACGTGGCTTGCCAACGCGCAGAAGCAGGGTTCCGCCTCCGGCAGGGGAGAGGGCTGTACGCCGCCCTCTTACGATATCGATCTGGCGGAACACCGGATAAACACCGTTATGCCAAAGCTGCGCAAGAAGCAGCGGTAAAGCTGCAGCTTACCCGATTTTCAGCGAATCTGTGAGGTCTGTTATTGTTCCCGATTTGTAAGCGCTTTGGTCAGCGCATGCAGTTCTTCTGCGGTTGTGGCCCAGCTTGCGGCGATACGCACCGCGGTGTGGGCGTCGTCCGGCTTCTCCCAGAAGCTCATCACGATCCGTTCCGAAAGAGCGGCGTATTGCCTGTCCTCCAGCAGCAGAAACACCTGATTGGTCTCGCGGGGGCAGAATTCTTTATATCCATGCGCCGTAAACAGGTTAACCATTTCTTTTGCCCGCCGTACGGCGTTTTTACCGAGAGAGAGATACAGGCCGTCCGTAAACAGCGCGTCAAACTGCAGCCCCAATACGCGGCCTTTTGCCAGCAGCGCGCCGTGCTGCTTCATCTGGGTAAAGAAACGGGGCAGCAGAGCCGGGTCCGGTATCACAATCGCCTCCCCCAGCAGCGCGCCGCATTTTGTGCCGCCGATATAGAACACGTCGCACAGGCGGGCGAGATCCGGAAGGGTAACGTCGTTTTGTTCGCTGCCCAGCGCGTAGGCCAGCCGCGCCCCGTCCAGATACAGCTTCAAACCGAATTCGTCGCACACTTTCCGCAGCGCCGTCAGTTCCTTCAACGTATACAGCGTGCCGTATTCCGTGGGCTGGGATATGTAGATGACCCCGGGGCACACCATGTGCTCCCGGTTTGCGTTGCCGAAATAATTCTTGGCGAAGGCCTCCGCCGCGTCGGCGGTCAGCTTTCCGTTTTTGTGGGGCACGGTTAGCACCTTGTGGCCGGTCAGCTCAATGGCGCCCGCTTCATGCCCGCCGATGTGGCCGGTATCCGCCGAGAGCACGCCCTCCCACGGCCGCAGGAGCGCGTCGATCACCGTTAAATTTGCCTGCGTGCCGCCGCTCACGAACCACACTGCGGCGTTCTCGCAGCCGCATGCCGCACGGATCTTCCGCCGGGCAGCTTCACAGTATTCATCCGTACCGTAGCCGGCGGAGGTCTCAAAATTGGTATCCGCCAGCGCCTTCAATATCGCCGGATGCGCCCCCTGGGTGTAATCGGAGGCAAAGTTGAGTTTTGCCATGGAAAGGTTCCTCCCGTAATTTGATCCTCACGCTTTCGGCAGTTCTTTTTTCTCGAATCTGGCGCGGTTCTGTTCTTCGGTGCGGGGCTTTTCGATCTCGCCGGCGGCGTCGAGACTCTTCTTTGTGAGCATGGGGCCGATCAGCTCGTATACCAGCACGCTGAACAGAACGATGTTGCGTATGATGCCGCCGTGGGCGGGGCCGAGCGCCTGCGCGCTTACCACCATGCCCAGCGCAACGCCGGCCTGAGGGAACAGGGTGATGCCCAGATGCTTCTTTACGTTGTTATCAAGATGCAGCAATGTGCTGGGGATGCGGGCGCCGAAGTATTTGCCGAGGCATCTTACCAGAATATATATCACACCGATCAGAATCACCGCGCCGCTCTTGAATACGCTCAGCTCCAGCTGCGCGCCGGAGATCACGAAAAACACGGTGTAAAGCGGGGCGGTCCAGCGCTCGGAACGTTTCATGATATCGGTGGAATATTCGCTCATGTTGCAGAACATCGTGCCGAGGCTCATGCACACCAGCAGGGGAGAGAAGCCGATCTTCGCCTCCAGCCCCACGGGCAGTTCTATTGTGGAAATGGCGATGGTGGTGAGCACAAAGGCGATGGTGAGCGAAAGGCGGTTCTTGTTGGAGAAGAAGAGCTTTTCCAGAATGCTCAGCAGCGCGCCGAGGGCCGCGCCCAGGGCGAGGGAGCAGATGATCTCAAGCATCGGGTTCACAAACAGGCTCACAATGCTCACCGCGCCGCCGTCCAGCGCCTGCGCCACGCCGAAGGATACCGCAAACAGCACAAGGCCAACGGCGTCGTCCAACGCAACAATGGGCAGCAGCAGATCGGTAACGGGGCCCTTCGCCTTATACTGGCGTACCACCATCAGCGTTGCGGCGGGGGCGGTGGCGGAGGCGATGGCGCCAAGGGTGATCGCCACGGGCAAGGGGAGCTTTTCCGGCCCCAGGATAAAGTGCAGGCCGATCAGTGCGGCGTCCACAAACAGGGTTGCGCAGGAAGCCTGCACAATACCGATGATGGTAGCGCTCTTGCCGGTCTTTTTCAGCTGGCCCAAGCGGAATTCGTTGCCGATATCAAAGGCGATAAAGCCCAGCGCCACGTTGGAGAGAAAGCTCACGCCGGAGATCTCTTCCATAGAGGTAAAGCCGATACCCTGAAAGCCGAGCCTGCCCAGGCAGTACGGCCCCACCAGTACGCCCGCCACCAGAAACGCGGTCACGTCCGGCAGCTGCAGTTTCATTACCTTAAACAAACGGGTCATCATCAGCCCGGCGAACAGCGCCACGGCTGTGGAAAGCAAAAGATTCATTTTATTAAATGCCTCGGTTCTTTATAATATCTTTTAATCTGTAAAATTATATGCTTAACCGCCCTTTTTTGCAAGCGGTAACTTATACAAAGATTAAGCCCCGCACCGCAGGAGATTGGGCAAATTGCAGTTTATCGCGCAGCGATAAACTGCAATTGAGGTAAGAGGTAAGAGTG
>CAMOVW010000318.1 GCA_946627725.1 uncultured Clostridia bacterium | reverse complement strand
AAATTATATCGCGCGGCGCAGCCGCATATCGCCAAAATACGTCGATCATTTCAAATTATAATTTACCGTTTCCGAATCAGCCCCTCTCCTTTACGCCAGATCCCACACCGTGCCTTCAAACAGGGGCACGGTATCGAGGCCGTTGATCAGGAAGGCGAAGGGGCGGTTCAGCACGAAATCCATCTCTTCTTCCGGCGGCATTGCGGCGCCGGCGCCGATGATGGCGGTAAAGGCGGTGGCGATCACGCCCTCTTCATCCACAGCCACCCGGGCGGCGTGCTTCACCTGCGAAACGAAAACGCCTTCGTTATCGGTCAGCGGGGTAAAATCCGCCGTCGATTTGAAGCAATCGGAGATGCCTAACGCTTCCAGCGTATCATTCAGATCCACGTCGGACGAGATATCGAATTTCGGCAGCGCAAGATTGATGCGCAGCGATTTTTGGTTCTGCCATTCGCTCAGCGCCTGCCAATCCCCTGCGATATGCATCAGCGAAAGGGCCTCGGGATCGGTGAAAAGCTGATCCGGCGTTGTGCCCTCGTCCGGCAAAAAGAACCACATGCTGCCGCCCTCTTTGAAGCTCAGGCTCACCGCGCCGAAATGCTTGCCCCAATAATACGTTCCGTAATCAAACGTTGCGTGCATAAAATCCGCCGTCTGTTCGCCCTGCGGCGCATAGAAGATCCCCTGCCGCGTTTCGGACGCATTGAATTCATCATTCCATTTTGCGCGGAACAGCACCGTAGAGAGCAGCGCAAACACCGTATCCGGAGAGATATCGATCCCTTTCACCGCGTCGGCGAGCAGATCTCCGGTTTGCTCGTTCACCCAGCTTTGCAGGGCTTCAACGTATTTCTTTTCGGCGAAGCTGCCGGAAAAAGATGAGGCAAAATACCGTTCCGCGAGAGTCTGCAAAACGTTATTATTGTATTTTACGTCCTGATCCAGCCATACGGAAGACCCCAGAATGCTGGTTGTGGCGCCGTCGTTTGAATAATTCGCGTTCCACACGTCATACGCGGTTTGGCGCAACGTTTCAATATTATCCACACCCAACGCATCCAGAATCTGGCTGCGGGTGCTGCCGTCGGTAAGTTCCGCAAGCATTGCGGCGGCAAGGAACACGCTCACGGGAGAAAAGACGGTATTCTTCTCATTTCTATCGCCCAGCATGGCTGCGGCAAGGCGGTCCGCAAACGGAAGAACGGCGCTTCCCTTGCCGCGGTATGCCCGCCGCTCGGCTTTTGCCGCGCTCCATTCTTCCATACCGTCGCCGAATTCGTTTGCGGGATACGGTACGCTTTCCGGGTAGGTGGGGGCGGCAACGGCATAGGCCTTCAATCCGCCGGGCATGGGGGTGATATCCTGCGGCCTGCCGCCGCGCAGCAGTATTCCCGCAGTGATGGCGATCACAAGCACGGCCGCAACCGCCGAGATCCATAGTTTCTTTTTGCTCTTTCTTTTCACCGGCGCGCTGCTGTGCACGTCTTTTTCATCAATACCGCCAAGGGCGTCGATCACGTCTTTGCCTTTCATGTTACATGTCTCCTTCCAGCTGTTCTCTGAGTTTGTTTCTTGCGCGGGCAAGCTGCATCTTTACGGCGCTTTCGCTCATGCCCCGCTGCTGCGCGATGTCTTTTATACTGCAGAACCACCAATAGCGTTTCAGAAAGATATCGCGGGTATCCTCCGGCAGTGATGATACGAACCGCCGTACCGTATCCCGCAGCGCGGCCGCGTCGGCGGGATCGGGCAGATCCGATACCGCGTCGTCCAGCTCCTGCAGCGACAGAATAAACTGCCCGCAGCCCCGCTTTTTGCTCTTCTCTTTTCTGAGCCGGTCGATGGAAAGTCTGCGGCATACGGCGGCAAGATACGCCCCGAGAGAAACCGGCTCCGTGGGCGGGATCGTGTTCCACGCCCGCAGATAGGTATCGTTTTCCGTTTCCTCCGCGTCTTCCCTGCTGCCCAGTATCCGCATGGCGCAGGCCCTGCAAAGCCGCCCGTATTTCGTTCGGCTCTCTTTTATCGCACGTTCGCTGCGCAGTATGTACAGCTCAATAATGTCCTTATCGTCCATCGCGCGTTCTCCTTTTTGAAGGTCCTTCACCTCATAAGACGGTTTTCACGGCCCAATCGTCACAGGATCAATGGATTTATTTTATTTTTTGCGAAAAAGCAGTTGCATTTTTCATCATCGCGCCTGCGGTGTTACAAATTGCGGTTCTTGCCCTTGCGCAAATAACCGAGAAAACGCATATTGAATTCCGTATACGCCCCATTTATAACGCAAGTCCTGCCGCACCGGAGGGAACGACAGGACGAATTCTGTGATGATACTATTTCAGTTCTTCCAGCCCCACCGCGGCGCGGAGGATGCTGCGGGCGTCGGTGGCGGTTACCTTGCCGTCTTGATCCACGTTGCAGGCGATTTATATGCCGGCAGCAACACTCAACTCTGCGATGCGCGAAACAGAAATATCGGTCTTCGAGTTGATTTTCACCTCCGGCTTTCCCGGCCCTATTCTGATTCCGTTTCAGCTAAAATGGTATTGATTTCATCAAGCGACATATCTGCAATGCCGTTTTGCTCTGCAATAAGGCTTGCCGCTCTCATTGCGTCAAGTCCTTTGTTTTCCGATTTGCTGTCCAACGTCATGCTGAAGGGTATTCCGTTGCTTTGAATAAGACGAGAAATACACATACGCATATAGGTCGGCAAATCAATACCAAGTTTTTCGCAAATTCTTATTGCCTGAATTTTGGACGCATCATCCGTGCGGAACTGAACTAATGAGCTTGCCATAATCTCATCTCCTTTCTGACACTGATATTATACCCCGAAATGTAATCAAATGCAATCATTTGTCTTCATTTTTATAAAATTACTTTAATTCAAGGTTTCCAGCCCCACCGCGGCTCGGAGGATGCTGCGGGCGTCGGTGGCAGTCACTTTGCCGTCACGATCCACGTCGCAGGCGAGGAATTCCCGCGAACCCGCCGCAAAGCTTTCCAGATTCACCGCGCGGCGCAGCGCCAGACGGGCGTCGGAGGCGGTCACCTTGTTGTCGTTGTCCACGTCACCGGGCATATAGGTGGGATCCGGCGTATGGGTACCGGCGCCGTTGAGCTTTACGGTTGTGGTAAGCGGCGCGGTCAGCGAAACACCCTCCGCCTGTTCCGGCGTTACGGTGATTTCGGCGGAAGCGGCGTTTTCATCCGTCACCTGCAGCGTCCATGTGACCAGCGTGAAGGGTTCGTCGGTGGGCAGCGCGTTTTTGAACATCACGGTACAAAGGATCGTATCCGGGGCAAACACATCGTCCGCATTCGCATATACCGTTACCGCGCCGGGATCGGCGCTGTTCAGTGTTTGCGCGTCTGCACCGAAAATCCCCTTGGAGCTGTCCGTTGTGGGCAGGAGCTTTAATACGGAAGGATCATACTGCACGGTAAACATACCGCCTTCCAATCCCTTACAGCCCTCTGCGTACAGCGTCACGGTAAGGGTATCGCCGGAAAGCTGTTCTTTGCGGATCTTCAGGCCCTTCCCCTCCGGCGGCAGAGGTTCGTTTGCCGCAGGGATCTCCCGTGTTTCTGTTTTTCCGCATACCGTACAGGTACGCGTTTCCTCCCCTGCCTGCACCGCGGAAGCCGGAACGGTCACAGCCCACGGGCCCCAGGTGTGTTCCCCTGTGGCAGGGATCGGTTCTGTATAGCCTGCGCCGCATTCGCAGGTATAGGTACGCACGCCCGGCTCGCCGCAGGTAGGCTCTTTTGTCACTTCGGCGGTATATTTATGGGAATGCTCCCCTGCGAACCGCCCGTATACCCGGCAGACCGCATCCGTGT
>CAMOVW010000317.1 GCA_946627725.1 uncultured Clostridia bacterium | reverse complement strand
TCGTCCCCCGCCGTAGTGTAGAGGGCTTCGCGGGCCTTTGCCACGTCCGGAATGCCGCAGCCCTTATCCTTTACGCGGATCTTCAGCGTACCGCCTTCATACATAGATGCGTCTATAAAGATCATTCCGTCCGCCTCGCCGTAGGCGTGAACGATGCAGTTCGTTACCGCTTCGCTGACCGCGGTTTTAACGTCCGCAAGTTCCTCTACGGTGGGATCCGCCAGCGCGGCGAAGGCGGCGACGGCCGCCCGTGAAAATCCTTCGTTTGCCGACCTGGCGGGGATCGAGAGTTTCATAAAATTGAGCCTTTTCATTTTGTATCCTCCTGATTCTGAAATGTTACCAGTTTTTTGAGGCCGCTCATCTCCATGATCTTTCTGTCGCGGGGGCGCAGCCCTTTTACAACGGTGCTGCAGTTCAGCGCGGCGGCGGTTTTGTATCGGCCCATCACCAGCCCCACGCCGGAGCTGTCCATAAAGCTGACGCCGGAAAAATCCAGCACCAGCCGACCGGGCCGCCGTTTTACAAGCACGGTATCCGTATGCTCCCTGATTCCCCTCGCCGTATGGTGATCGATCTCCCCGGTGAGATATACGGTCATCACGTTGTTTTCGTTTACGATATTCATTTGTTTTCCTCCGTATGAAGTCAAAAAAATTCCGCCATCCATATGATAGCGGAATTTCGGTAAAAAGTTTGTCTTATTCTGTCGCGGTGAAAATTTCGGGGGATTTCATGATACCGATACGGCGCAATACGTATTGATAGCTCCAGTTTTCATCGGTGGTGCGCCATGCGCCGGGGCCGTGCCAGCTCTCTTGTTCGTTTACCAGATGCACCGGGCCGAAGGTGTTGTAGCGGTGGCCGAACAGCTCCAGCTCCACCTCATGCGTTCCGTCCGAAAGCCCCTCGGCGGTGAATTCATAGGGCGGGCAGATGATGCGCCCGGCAGCCTTGCCGTCGATATACACCTTTACCAGCGCGCCCATATAATCGGATACCCGCAGGGTGAGCTTTCCGCCTTTGGCGTTGGCTTTGAAGCGGTAGCGTACCGCGCCGCCGTAGAAGGGGAAGCCCTGCGCGCAGATATCGCCGAAGTGCAGCGCTTCGGGTTTTTCGGTCAGCACGGCCTTTTCGCCCAGCACCTTTACGCCGAAATCGCCCAGAATAAACACGTTTTCAAGGTTTGTGGTTTTGCCGAAGGGCCAGGTGATATCCAGTACGTTGGCGCCTTTTTCGATTTTCGGCAGCGGAACCGTATAGATCTTGATATCCACATAATTGCCGGTGACGTCGTTCGGCACCTTTTCGCCGTTGAAGGAGATATGGGCTTTGTCTGCGTCTTCCAGCGCAAGAACCGCGCCGGAAAACTCGATCTCGCTGTCGAACACAAAGCGGAGCGTTGCGGTGTGGGTGATATCTTCCGCGGGCAGAACCCAGGGCTGCACCACCTGGCCGCCGCGGGGGCTGAAGCCGAGTTTTCTGCGCAGGACGTTATCCAGCCGCAGCACTTCTTCCGCAGGGGCAAAGGATTCGTTATCCAAACGAAATTCGGCGGTATCCAGCAGCAGCACGTTGGGCTCGGTCAGCGCGTAGCTCTCGGGTTTCAGAACGTATGTGCGCGCCCCGTCCGTTTCTTTCGGAAAGGCGGCCGGCAGATCCGCGCGGCCGGGCAGGAGCTTGAGCAGAAGGGTATCGTACCCGTAAATAACGGTTTTGAATACGGTATTCCCGTTCAGGTAATCCGCGCCTGCGGGGGTGATATCGCCGGTGGCGGTATCATAGATTACGGGGGCGTATTCGCCTTTCAGTTTCACGGTCACATGGCGGCGGCTGTTCAGGTGCTTGTTGCCCGGTTCTTTTGTGTGGGCGATAAACAGCCAGCGGGCGTCGCCGTCCTGCCGCATCTGATACAGAAATTCGTCGGCGGCGCGGCCGTCGTTGTAGCGGATGTCCACAATGCGGTCCGGTTCAAGGGAGTTCAGCAGGGCGGCGCGGGCGTATTCCACGTGCTCGCTGCGGTCAAACAGCGCCTTGCCCCGTTCGGAAGGAAGGGCGTTTTCCAGCGTGGGCGCTTTGTCGAGGAAGATCAGTCTGCCGCCGGCGGCGCGGAAGGCCTCCAGCCGCTCCAGCGTGGTGCTGCGCAGGGTCTCGCACGCGGGCACGATGATCGTATCGTACGCCATTTTACCCACCTGCAGGGGCGCGCCGCCTTTTTCGCAGAGCTCCGGCAGAAGGGATTCGCTGATATAGTTGTAATCGATGCAGCCCTCCAGCAGCCATGTGGCAAGGGAGAGGAAGCGGGAATCCATATCGCTGCACACCGTATCGGTTTTATCGTTGGGGCCCCAGTGCAGCCAGTAGCTCTCTACCGGGTGTATCACGGCAACGTTGATCACGGGCCTGCCGCGGGTAAGGGCGGTATTTACGCGGGCAAAATGATCCTCTACGGCGGAATACTCTTTGTACCACGGGCTTTGATAGCTGATAGAGGCGGGGTAATCGCGCTTGGCTTCGCCCTGCATGGCGTACCACGAGAGATGCGGCACGCGCACCGTGATGCCAAGCGCCGCCTGCCAGTCGCCCTGATGCAGATAGGTGCGGAAATCGCAATCCCACCCCGTTACGCCGTATAGCTCAGAGAGCACGCCCTCGCGGCCCAGCTGGTGCGCGGCGCTCTGGCACTGCTTTGCGGTGGTAAACTCATGGTTGTTGCACAGCAGATCGATGCCCGGCAGGCCGAAGCCCCTGTAGGAACGCATGCAGTCGCCGATGGCGGCGGTCTGGCTGCGCAGCGTGGGCTCTTCCATCATATGGCCGGTAAGCGAAATGCCGTGTTCTTTGCACCACCCACCGATGGTATCGGCAAAGGAGCGGGCAAACAGTTCCGAAATATAATCGTGGTAATGGTAGCGGTGAACGGAAACGCTGCCGTCCGCCTTCTCCCAGAACAGCTCCGGCAGAATATCCAGCGGATCGCAGCCGTAGGCCTCTTTGAAGCCCTCGGGTACGCTGTCCGTCCATGGAATGGTTACGTCCGTATTGGGGGCGGCGTGGCTTTCGGGCAGGCGGCGTTTGCGGGTAAACTGAGGTTCGTCCGTAAAAATGGCGGGCACGGTCTTGTCGAATTCCTCGCCGACGGCGGCGTTATAACGCTCGTGGGTCACCTCGATAAAGCGTTTGATGGCGTCTTTGTTCAGCGTATCGGCGTAGGTCTGGCCGTTGTACCAGCTTGAGGGCTGGTGTACTTCCAGCAGCGCGTACCATTTTTCGCCTTCGGCTTCGTCCGTTTCGCCGATGCGGCGGTAGCTCTCAAGAAAGCCCTCCGCGTTCAGCTTTACGTCGTAGGCCGCAAGGCATCTGCCTTTGCCGCTGCGCCCGCCCTCGGCGCGGGAATCGTTTACCGTATAGTTGTCTGAAACCTTTTCGTTGGTGAACAGCAGGCAGCGGGCGCGGTATTTTTCATCCCTGGTTACAAGGCCGCCCGCGGCGCCGGAGGGCCAGCGGTCTTCGTCGTAAAGCCACGCAAGCATGTCTTCATCCTTCGCTTTTGCGACGCAGGCCTTAACCAGCTCCATAAAATCGTCGTCCAGATAGGGGTTTTTGAGCCCTGTGCGCACGTGCATATGAAAGCCGCCGAGGCCCATTTCTTTGAATATTTCGATCTGGCGGCAGAGTTCTTCTTTGGTGAGCAGCGAATTCCATGCCCAGAAGGGGGTGCCGCGGTACTCCGCGGTGGGGTTTTTGAACAGCGCGTCGCTGAGCGCGGGCGCCGAATTCTTTTTGTAAAGCATACTTTTCTCTCTCCTTTCTTCATGATTTTAACATACGAGGAATTGAAAATACAACCCAAAAAAATATTTTATTGCATAAATCTGCC
>CAMOVW010000316.1 GCA_946627725.1 uncultured Clostridia bacterium | reverse complement strand
TATCTTGCGAACGGCAAACGGCGAACGGCGAACGGCGTTTATCGCGCGAACAGCGAGATAAATTATAATTTGAATCACACCCGAAAGGAAGGAACATATATATGAAAAAAATCATTGTTGCCGGGGCGGGCCACGGCGGGATCGTGGCGGCCATGTATCTGGCGCAGGCCGGGTTTGACGTTACCGTGTACGAAGCGAAGCAGGAGGCGGATCTGGGCTACGCCCAATACGATTCCGTGCATCTGGACGGCTTCGAGCTGGCGGGGATCCCGGTGCCGGAGGATTACAAGGTAAAGCGCACCGGCATCACCTTTATGATACCGGGCACGGATCTGCCGCCGCTGAAGCAGGGCGTTTCGGACGACACCTATAACGTGGAGATCGACCGCAAGGCGCTGTACCGCTGGCTGATCGGCCCGGCGAAAGAGGCGGGCGTCTGCTTCCGCTTCGGCTGCGCCGTAAAGGCCCCCATCATGCTGGGCAGCCGCGTGGCGGGCCTTACAACGGACGAGGGCGACGTATACGCGGATCTGGTGATCGACGCGGCGGGCATTTACTCCCCCGTGCGCTCGCAGTTGCCGGAAGCCCTCGGCATTCAGAACACGATCACCAGCACGGATATCATGCGCACCTACCGCGCCTTTTACACCCGCAACATGGAGGCGGGCGAGCCGGCGTATAAATACATCGTATCCCTTCTGCCCAGCCCCTTCTGCGGCATCGTGTGGGCCATCACCCATGAAACAGAGGTGGATATCCTGATCGCCAGCATGGCGGGTGAGCTCACCGATGAGCTGATCGAGGAAAAAACCGCCCTGCTGAAGGCCTCCAACCCCGTGATAGGCGAATTCATCCGGGGCGGGCGCGTGGCGGATATCCCGGTGCGGCAGCCCCTCTCCATGCTGGTGGCGGACGGCTACGCCGCCGTTGGCGACAGCGCCTTTATGACCATTCCGCTGAAGGGCTCCGGCGTGGGCCACGCCATGCGGGCGGGCAAGATTCTGGCCGATACCGTGATCGCCGATGAAAACGGCTTTTACACCCGCGAGAGCCTTTGGGGCTACCAGGTGAAATTCTTTGAAGAGATGGGCAACGGCTCCATGCTGATGGCCGTGATCAAAAACGAGCTGCCCTTTATCACGCAGGAGGATATAGAATACTTCTTCCGCGAAAATATCATCTCCTCCGAGCTGCTGGAGGCCTTCGGCAGCGAGGCGAAATTCACAAAGATCCTCGCATCCATCAAGTTCAAAGAGCTGCGCGAAAAGGCCCGCAAGATCGTGGGGCGTCCTTACGTGCGCGGCGTTCTGGTGCGGGGCGGCAAAAACATCACCCGCTGTATAATGGCGCAGGGCAACCTGAAAGAAAAATACGAAACGAAATCCGCCAACAAGTGGAACGCTTCCTATAACGCGCTGTTTGATTCCATTCTGGAAGAGGCCCTGAAAGAAAACACAAAGGAACCGGCGGAGGAAGCAGAGGCTAAAAATGACACAGAAGCTTAACGGCCGGTGGGAGCTGTATTGCCATAAAGAAAAGGGCGGCAAAAACCCGCCCTTCGGCGTATTGCCCCCCAAAGAAGACGCGGCGTTCCATATCCCCGCCGCCGTACCCGGCGAAGCGCAGCTGGATCTTTTTGCCGCGGGAAAAACACCGGATCCCTTCTTCGCCGACAATTATTACAGCTATATCCCATACGAAAGCTGCGGCTGGGTGTACGAAAAGACCTTTGATTATACGCCGCCCGAAAACGGAAACGAGGTATTTTTGCGCTTCGGCGGCATCGATACGATCGCAGATATTTTTCTGAACGGCGAATGCGTCGGCCATACGGAAAATATGCTCACCGAGCAGGTGTTCAGCGTAAGAGAGGTGCTTCGAAGCGGCGAAAACACCCTTGCGGTGCATATCTTCTCCGCGGTAAATTTTATTCGGCAGAAGCCCTACCCCGTAAACGTGCACGGCGGCGGCGACCGGATGCAGCTGCCCTACCTGCGCAAGGCCGCCCACAGCGTGGGGTGGGATATTTTTCCCCGCATGATGACGGCGGGGCTTTGGCGGGACGTGGAGCTTTACGACGTCCCCGCCACCCGCATAACGCAAACCTACTTTTCCGTTTCGGACGTCTGCGAAGGCCGCGCCCGGCTGCGCTGGGCGGTGCGCTTTGCCTCCGATGCGGACGACCTTGCGGATTTTGAGGTAAAAATCAGTGCAGTGTGCGGCGAACATACCTTCGGTTTTTCCGTAAAACCCGTGTTTACCGCGCTGAACGGCAGCTATACCGTAGAAGATCCCCTGCTGTGGTGGCCGAAGGGCTACGGCGAACAGCATTTGTATACCGTGACCACCGCGCTTTATTACAAAGGCGCTTTGGCGGATGCAAAAACGGAAAAGATCGGCCTGCGCAGCGTAAAGCTGGAACGGGATTTCACCCCCGGGCAGCAGAAATTTCAATTCTACGTGAACAACGAGCCTGTATTTCTGCGTGGCTCGAACCACGTGCCCACGGACGTGTTCCATTCCCGGGCGAAGGGGCGGATCGAAAAGACCGTTTCGATGCTCTCGGAGCTGGGCTGCAACGTGATACGGTCATGGGGCGGCGGCATTTACGAGGACGACCTGTTTTATGAAAAATGCGACGAAAACGGCATTTTCATCTGGCAGGATTTCGCCTTCGGCAACGCCCTGTACCCGCAGGACGGCAATATGGACGGCAATATCACCGAAGAGGCGGAAAAGCTGGTAAAGCGCATCCGCAACCACGCCTGCCTGCTGATCTACGCGGCGGATAACGAGATCGATATGCGCTATGTGAATATGGATTTTCCGGAGGCGCGGGTCACCGAAAACCGCATCGCCCTGCTTGTGCTGCCAAACGTGCTCTCGCAGCACGACCCCTACCGGCAGTATCTGCGTTCCAGCCCCGAGGCCCCCTTCGGCTTTGCGCTGACGAACGTGCCGGAGCAGCACACATGGGGCGCAAGGGCATGGTATAAAGATGATTTTTATAAGCACAGTTCCGCCGCCTTCATCGGTGAGGCGGGCTACCACGGCTGCCCCGCAAAAGAGAGCCTTGCAAAATTTATCCCGGAAGAGGATCTCTGGCCCGTGCTGAACCGCAGCTATGCCGCCCACAGCACCGAGGATCTGCGCACCGGCGAAGGGCTGGACCGCATCCGCATGATGCTGAAGCAGGTGCGGATCTTATGCGGACGAGACGCCGAATCCCTTGACGAGCTGATCCTTGTTTCGCAGTTCGCGCAGGCGGAGGCGGTAAAGTTCTTTATTGAGCGCTCCCTGTTCCTGCGCCCGCGCCGCACCGGCGTGATCTGGTGGAATCTGGCGGACGGCTGGCCGCAGATATCGGACGCGGTTGTGGATTATTATTACAATAAAAAAATGGCGTTTGACGTGATCCGCCGGTCGCAATACCCGGTGACCGCCTTCATCGGCGAGTGCAGCGGCTGGAAATATCCCCTTGTGATCGCCAACTGCACCCTTGAAGACGCCGCGGTGGAATATACCGTTTCGGACGCGGACACCGGCGAAATTCTGTGCGAAGGCAAAAAAACAGCCCCCGCCAACCGAAACACGGCAGCGGCAGGCCTGCAGATCCCAACCTCCGCCAAGCGGCTGCTGAAGATCGAATACACCGTAAACGGAATAAAACAGACGAACCATTTCATCACCGGCTTCCCGCCCTACGATACCGAAACCCTGCGGCGCTGGGCGGAAGAGATAGGGAAGATGTAAATTATAATTTATCGCGCAGTTTGCGCGATAACGCCGTTCGCCGTTTGCCGTTCGCAAGATATCTGAGCGTTTGCAATGCGGTGGGGACGCCGAACGGTAGGGCGGCATTTTATGCCGCGTTAATTACAAAAGGACGGAACATATTTTCGTT
>CAMOVW010000315.1 GCA_946627725.1 uncultured Clostridia bacterium | reverse complement strand
CGGTTTATTCTGCTTTACGGCGGAAAACGGTAAATTCTATATTGCCGATATCGGGGGGGACGGCAAAATTGCTCAGCTTGACGCGGTTCCCCTGCTGAACGGCGCAGGCCCCGCCATGAGCACCAGTACGCCCACGGTATATAACGGCAGGGCATACGTCGGCGTTTGCGGGACCAGCCAGTTCGGCGCTTACAGCGGGCATGCGATCTCGGTGATCGACGTCTTAAAAAAACAGGTCGTTTATTCCGTTCCCACGCAGGGCTATCCGCAAACCAGCGGCCTTCTCACCACGGCATACAGGGAAACGGAGGGGAACGTTTACGTGTATTTCTTTGATAATTATACGCCCGGTAAGCTCAGAATGCTCTGCGACAGGCCCGGGCAGACCAAAGCCCTGTTGACGACAACGGAAATCTATACCGCGGGCGGCGTGGAAAAAACCTGCAATGCGGCTTATAATCTGTTTACCCCCGTTGGGACGCAGGCGCAGTACGCGATCTGCAGCCCCATTGCGGATGAATACGGTACGCTGTATTTCAAAAACGACTCCGCCTATCTGATGGCGCTGGGCAGCACGGTCACTGAGCTCACGGTCTCCTCCCCGCCGGAGAAAACGGACTACCGCATCGGCGAATGCTTCGATCCCGCGGGGATGACCGTAACGGCGCGCTACGCAAACGGGCTTACCCGGGACGTAACGAAGTACGTCGCTTGGTCAACGGAGCCGCTCACCGCCGACGATACGGAGCTGGAGATCCGTTTTGAGCATACGCTGTATCAGAACCGTGCGGAGGAAGCGGGCGTTGTTTATACCGCGCCCTCCGCCGTGGTAAGGCTTACCGTGTCCCCTGACGTAACAGGGGCTTCGAACGGTGTGAACCGTATACTGCAGCGGATCATCAATTGGTTGCGCAACCTCATTGCCATGTTCCGCGATATGTTTGCAGATAAAGAACATTAAAACGGAGCGCCCTTGCCTGAGACCGTATTTCAGATAAACAATTCGGTATTCAGCGCTGCGAATCAGCCGTAAACGCTTGACAAATCAGTTTACCGGTGCTAATATATATAATTGAAAACAGAATGAAGTGTGTGGCTCCGTGTGATTACGGATCAGAGGGAAGTTCGGTTTTGTACCGACGCAACTGCCATTACCGTTGAGAAGCGTTTTGCGCTTCCGAGTCGGAATACTCGCCATACACAGTCGGTTTCCGGGAAACCGGAACATTTTTGGGTGTGAAAAGTGCAACCGTAGTATTTGGTTTTATTCCGGGTTGTTCTTTTCACGTACCCGGGTTGAATCCGATATTTATCGTTGCACTTTTTCGTTTTTACGGAAAAGTGCTTTTTTTATTTCTTCAGGAGTGATCATCATGCCGAAATTGAGCCGCGAAGCGTGCATTGCGCTGCTGCGGAAAAAAAGTGAAGAGCTGGTCGCCGCCGGAAAACCGCCGTATCCGAAGCGCACGGATTTTACGGAGGAAGAGGTGATCTCCGTCAAATCGTATTTCGGCCCGTGGCCGCGGGCGCTCGAGGCTGCCGGGATCAAGGAAGTGAATCCCGAACGTCTTGAAAAAAAGAAACAGCGCCGTATTCAAATGAAGCGCAAAAAAACGCTGCATAAAATTGAAGCAAAACGCAAAAAAGCCGCCCAGGCGGCCGAAAAGAAATCAGGTTATGATCCGTCCGGCGGGAACGCCGGCGGTGCAGAATAAAAACTTTAAAAAAGGAGAATCATTATGAAAACAAGCGTAAAAAAGCTGATCGGCATGCTGCTTGTATGTGTGCTGATGCTGGGCATGGTTCCCGCCATGGCACACGCAACAGGCGACGTCTGGGACGGCGTGACGCTCACAGAGCCTGCACAGGCTGACGGCGTATACCAGATCGGCACAGGCGCCGAGCTGGCATGGTTCGCGCAGAATGCACCTGCTGCAAGCAGCGCCGTGCTTACGGCAGATATCGATCTCGGCAATCAAACGTGGACACCCATGGCAAAGCTTTCAGGATCTTTTGACGGTCAGAACCATACCGTTAAAAACCTGAAGGGCTCCAACGGCCTGTTCACTTCCGTTGTCGGCGCTTCCAACGCCAGCCGCGCGGAAGTAAAGAACGTGACCGTGGAAGGTACTGTCAGCGGCGGCAACAATGTCGGCGCCGTTGCGGGTTCTGCCTACTGGGCAAACATCAGCGGCTGCATCAATAAGGCGTCCGTTTCCGGCGGAAAGAAGGTCGGCGGTATCGTGGGCTACTCTCTGCAAGGGGCAACGACCGGCTCCTTTATCACCATCGAGAACTGCCGCAACGAAGGCGATATCACCGGTTCCGTTTCCGTTGCGGGTATCCTTGGCTACGCAAAGGGTTCTACGCTTCTGAGCGGCTGCTGCAACACCGGCAGCATTACCGGCAGTTCTTCAAGCTATTCCGGCGGCGGCACAGGCGGTGTGGTCGGCTATATCCAGGGCTACAGGGACAACAGCTACCTGACCGACTGCTACAACACCGGTGTAATCAACGGCAAAAGCGGTTATGCCGGCGGTCTGATCGGCATCATGTACAACGGCGCTACCGCAACCAACTGCTACAACACCGGTGCGGTCACCGGCGGCAGCAACAAGATCGGCGCCATCGCCGCCTATGCTTACAATGCAAGCTCTTCCAAGGCTGTGAACTGCTACTATCTGGATACCTCCTGCGCGGTGGCGGCAACCAATAAGCCGACTGCGATCAACGCCGGCACCACCGTGAAAACGGATGATGAGATGCAGGCCGTGGCGTTCATTGAGCTGCTGGGCGCATCCTACAAGAAGGGCGTTACCTATCCCGCGCTGAACTGGGAAACCGTTGAGATCCAGACCAGCGCCTTCAACGTAACAGCGCCCGATACGGAGGGCATCGTCTTCGAGGGGGACGCCGAAGCGTCCTCCGCGGCAGTATACAAGTTCTCCGTTACGGTCAAGGACTTCTATGAGATCACCGATGCCTTCGCCGTGAAGGTCAACGGCGAAACTCTGGATCCCGCAAGCGTTGAGGAGCACACCTACTTCTATGAATACACCGTAACCGAAGATATCGTCATCACGGTCGAGGGCATCAGCTACACCGGCGTCAAACTGGATCAGGCGACCGTCGAGCTGTATCCCGGCGAAATCGTGACGCTGACCGCAACCGTCGATCCCGCGGCGGAAGGTACCGTTACCTGGGCTTCCTCCGACGAAGAGGTTGCCTCCGTTGCTGACGGCGTGGTTACTGCGGTGAAGGCCGGTGAAGCCAACATCACCGCTTCCATCGGCGATGTCAGCGCCATTTGCTCCGTTACGGTCAAGCATACGCCTACCGAAGTGTTCAACGCAACGGTGGATCCGGAATGGCCCGACATGAGCATGATAGGCAACATTGAAACACTGACCATCCATGACGTCACCGTCAAGGAATTCGAATGGAGGGGCAATAAAACCTGTATCGTCACTCTGGACAGGGATACCCCCCTGGATGCGGTAGTTCGTTTTGAAAAGACCGGCAGCGCCAACCTGACCATCAACGGCGACGTCCTCCAGACCTATCGGCATCAGCTTGAAGACGGCTTCCTGAAGGTGACGCTCACCGCATCCAACCGGATCAAGACTGCCGTAAAATACATGATCATTCTGGTGGAAGGCGTAAATACGTACGTTCCCGTGGAAAGGATCGAGATCGTCGGCGCGCCTGCTGAACTGATGGGCTATCATACCGTAAGGCTGAGCGTTAACGTCTATCCCGAAAATGCTACCATCCGGGACGTCATCTGGGATGCCCACGCAGAGAACCAGAGGTTCGTCATCAACTCTGACGGTGTTCTGTCCGTCAACAACAACGCGTTCTTCGGCGGCAACGAAACCATTACCGCAACCTCCATGGACAACGGCGCGATCTCCGCTTCCGTTGTTGTGAAGGCT
>CAMOVW010000314.1 GCA_946627725.1 uncultured Clostridia bacterium | reverse complement strand
GATCGCGTTTTCGGCCCGGTTGTTGCTGAGCGGGATATTGGGGTCGTCGAGAAAGGCCGTCAGCCGTTTTTTGAGACTCACAGCATATCCCACCGCTTTTTGCAGCGCGGCCCCGTTGGCGGTAAAGCTGCCCAACCATTCATAGAAATCATCAACGATCTGTTGCGACGTTTCTTTTCTGATCTCCGCGATCCTTGCCACATCCGCAATATCCCGTTCCGCTGCGAACAGGCCGTCAATATATTCCAATCCCTTTGCCGCCATACTTGCTTTGGCGGCTTCGCTGTCTTCCGGCAGCGCTTCCGCGAATTTTCGCCGTATATGCGCCCAACAGCACGCGTGCGTCACGTTCGTCAGCTTGTTGTACCCGGCGTAACCGTCCGTGACCAATGCGCCGCTGTAATCTCCGAGAAATCGCTTTGCATGATCGCCGTTTCGCGTCGGCTGGTACTCAAACAAAACATATTTCGTTTCGTTTCCGCCGCAGTAGACCCACATCCGGGAATCTGTCTGCGGCTTTTTGCCGGGTTCCTTCAGCACCTGCACCACTGTTTCATCCGCATGGATCACCGGCAGCGTCAGAAGTTGTCTGTGCATTTCCTCATACACCGGCTGAAACCACTTTCTTGCCGCATATATGATCCAATTTGCCATCGTGGTTCTGGAAAGATGTACCCCGATCGCCTCCAATGCCTTCTCCTGGCGGTACAACGGCATGGCGTTCCCGTACTTATCACAGATGATATGCGCAAGCAGTTCCGGCGTACAGAAGCTTTTCGGGATCAGCAGCACAGGCGAGGCGGCTTTTCTGAGCACAGCCTTTTCGATATCCGGCAGGTTCCGATCTCTGCTTTCATCCGTCCCACACCGTTTGCATTTCCATACCTCAACAAAGATTTTACGGACGTAATACTTTGCCGGTTCATACACCAGCTCCGAATGTACGTATTCTTTCCCCACAAGCTCCATTTCCGAACCGCAGACGCCTCATTTGCGTTCTTCTTCCGCCAGCGGGACAATGACCTCCTGCACAGGCAGATTTTCCGATAGTTCTTCCCGTGTGCGCTTCGGCTTCCTGGTATGCTCTTTGACAACGGTTTTCTTTTCTTTCGCCGGATCCTTTCCGTCCGACTCCTTTAAAAAAGTCTGTAACATCCGTATGGACATTACAGAAACTTTTTTTGAACTTGAACACTGTTTTGATGCTTTGTTGAAAACTCAGTAATATACCGGATTCTTGATTTCTCCGAACCCGTCTTTCGGAAACACGGCGAACCCTGTCAGCAGCGCGTTCAACTGCGAGATCGTGATATTCTCCATCTCGCTTTCCCGCATCGGCCAGCACAGCGACGCGCCGGGTCCGTCAAATCGCCGGTAGTACAATGAAAATCCGTTCCCCTCCCACGTCAGCGCCTTGAAAAACTTCCGGCGTCTTCCGCAGAACAAAAAGATGCTGTTGGCAAACGGATCATGTTTATGTTGATTCTCTATGATCGAAACCAGCCCATCGATCCCTTTGCGCATATCCGTATATCCGCAGGCAATGTAAATATGATCGTATTCCTCTATCCGTTTCAACAGCATATGCTCACCGCCTTACTTCGCACAGCATCGGATTCGCCGTCACCTTCGGCTCGGGCTGCCTCCCTCGGGGCGTCCGGCGGATCCCGCACATCCCGTCGATTTCTTCCCGGCCTTCTCTTTTGTTGACCTTCTTCGCCCAATCGCAGTATGCCTTATATCGGATCCCGTGCGCGGCACACCAATCCTTTGCCGTTTGCCCGCTTTTTTTGCACTCCATCACGATCGCGCGGTATTCTTCGTAACTCTTCCGGTCGTCTTTGATTCCCCGCCGTTTTCCGGTTCTCCGGATCCACGCGTGCAGCGTCTGCACCGATACCCCGATCTTCTCACTGTATTCCCGGATCGTCATTCCGCTGGCACGGCAATCTTCGACGATCGCTTCATATTCTTTGGCTCTCATTTCGCAGCCTCGTTTCGGAAACTACTTTAACTCTTTTGAACCCTTACCTCAATCCGTCCGTTTATTTGGCGCTTACGAATGGAAAGCCTTTTTCGGGAATGAATCGCACTTTTTCGAAATGAAAAAGATAAAAATAGCATTCGACGCGCTGAAAAACAAAAAAACAGCGACTTGCTTTACAAATCACTGTTTTGTGGTGAACCAGTATTACAAATACCCGAACGATTGCTTTCGGAACTACGGATCGTTTCATTTTTACCATCTGTCAGATTATAAAGGAAGATTTACTAAACAACGCTGTATTCATCGTTTCATAAAGCAACATAGTTTACAAGCAGGTCAATGACTTCTTTTCTGAAATTCGGATTCTCAACATCACTATTGAGGAATCGAGATGGCCAACATTTAATGTGAACTTTCCCCATTTTATGGTAGTCTTGCATTTGCTCTTCAAGCCGCTTTTATTCGGCTTTTTAGTCTTGTCCTGTTAGAATTGAAAATACCATTCATCGGCATAGATCTCATAAAAAGCAACATCATCAAGAGAAAAATCGCTCATTGAAAATCCGGGATTGTCAAAGCTTGTCTTTTTATTCGCAGCTAAATTGAACACATTTGTTCCTGAAATGCCAAGAACTTTTCCGTCTTTATCATAATAAACCGCTCTCAGATATATAGCGCTGATCTCTTCGTTTGTTTCATTAACCACTCTACCGCGACAACCGACTCTACCATATTTCTCATAAATAGAAACATCTTCTACTTTATGGCTTTTCAGTTCATCTTTTGCCTTTTTAACAGTGATAGAAGGAACCAAATTGCAACCATTTTCAAAAGATATATCTTTGTCAAAATCGACGCCACCATTTGTGTAAAAATATCCTTTTTCTCCAGGAGAAACGACATCTGGTACTGTACTTACAAAATCATATGTTTGCAACAAATGTCCATCATCATCTTCATAATCCAAAATACAATTATCAAGATATATGGGAATCGTGCCTGTATTTATGATTTCTATAATCACATTAAACTCTTTGCCACTCTCTGAAAACTCAGAATCCTCAATCCTGTTGATAATATTGGTTATTTTATAAGATAAAACTTCATCAAGAGATATAACCTTCTCAAGCCCAACAGAAGTGCGCAAAATCATTCTGGCGTCTGTTGCAGTTATTATACCATCTTCATCATAGTCGGCTCTATCAAAATATATGGTATTCTTATAGTTCTCAAGACCTACAGATGCCCTTAAGGTCAATCGAGCATCAGCAGCGCTAACAATACCATCGCCGTCTACATCACCTTTTGAAAGAGCTGAAGAACATACCAAAAAAAGCGAAAAAATAAGGGCAAATATAAATATCACCGAAATGATTCTAAGAATTGATTTTTTCATGACGAAGAAACCTCCATATATTAATTAACCACTTTTTAAGATTTTTGTTACGCTCCCTACGATCTGAATGTGCAAGATGTCCTCTTTTGAACTTCATAATCGGGTACAGTAGGCTGTACCCGATTATAACATAAACGAATCACCTTGGTCAACAAGTTTACAAAGAAATACCGTCTGACGCTAATACCCCTGAAGAAAAGAAAAACTACAAAACAAAAAACCACTCTTAAGGGTGGCATTTTATGGTGGAGGGAAATACTCTGTTTATTGGGAAAACATAATAGTTCTTATTATATTTCTGTGGCATCCCAAACGATAATCGACCGTTCGCTGCCACTAACGGCATGGACGGTTGTCCCTCCTGTTCGTTTCTTGTTCTCTTTAACGCAAACAGCCCGCCCCATTGGACGAGCTGCTTGATGGTGACCCGGACGAGAATCGAACTCGTGTTACCGCCGTGAAAGGGCGGTGTCTTAGCCGCTTGACCACCGGGCCTTCTGTATGGTAGCGGGAGGGGGATTTGAACCCTCGACACCCCGGGTATGAACCGAGTGCT
>CAMOVW010000313.1 GCA_946627725.1 uncultured Clostridia bacterium | reverse complement strand
TGCGCGCCGAGATCATCAAGCTGCGCCAGCGCATCGACACCACCTTCATCTACGTGACCCACGACCAGACCGAGGCCATGACGCTGGGCGACCGCATCGTCATCATGAAGGATGGCGTTATTCAGCAGACCGGCACCCCGCAGCAGGTATTCAACCATCCCGAAAATCTGTTCGTCGCGGGCTTCATCGGCATGCCGCAGATGAACTTTTTCGACGCGGAGCTGGTGAAAAACGACGGGGAATACGCGGTGAAGCTGGGCCCCGCGACGGTGAAGCTGAGCGAGGACAAGCAGCGGCGGCTGCGGGAGAAGAACGTGGCGCCGCAGACCGTCACGCTGGGCGTGCGCCCTGAAAATATCTCCCTGACCGAAGCGGAGGACGGCGTGAGCGGCGCCGTGGACGTGAGCGAAATGATGGGCAGCGAGGTGCACCTGCACCTGAACGCCGAGGGCAAGGATACCGTGATCATCGTTCCCACCATCACCCTCGGCGAAAACGCGGGGAAATTCACCCCCGGCAGCACGCTGAAGTTTACCTTCGGCGGGAACGTGGCGCACGTGTTCTCCAAAGAGACCGAGCGCAATCTGGAGTTCTGATCCTTCCTACGGCAAACCACTGACAGACCACAGTAAAATGAACAGGGCGTCGGTCCTTTCGGATCGGCGCCCTGTTTCATCGGTTGCTTGAAAATCAGGAAAACCAATACTGCAGAAGAAAATTGCAGCATTCATCGCCTCGGCCGATCGTTTTTGTGCGCCCCCATATCAGCCGCGGGTGAAGATTTCCGTATCCGGCGTCGTCCCCGTCGCAGAACGCCGTTGTGATCTCCGGGCAGCCATACCGTTTGCACGTTTCGTAATACGGACAGCGCACGATGTTGAACCGCGCCTCATTGCCGCTGCTTTCGGGAAACGCATATTCAAATCCGGCGTCTGTTCCGAAGCTTTTGAGCGATATCTTCATAAAGAGCTTCGGGATCCTTTTCGCAAGGATCAGGGGAGCGGCGCTGGTTATGGATGAAAAGAATCTCTGCCGGCGTGTGGAGGATTGTATGCGCAAAATCATTCTTCCCGCCGACGTTTCCACGCTAGCGGAGAGCACCTTTATGGACTGGAATCAACGTTTAAGGAACGCCTTTTTCGGCGCGCGGAGAAACAGCCCGCAAGCAAAGAAATAGAGGCCAGCGGAAAAAACTGACCCTACCTTGCTTGCGACGTGGATCTTGACGGCAATGTTTCTGCAGCAGACGCAAGATTGATCCTCCGAGCTTTCGTCGGCTTGGAAGATCCGAAAACATGGACAAAATAGTTTTTCTGTCTCACTGAGAAACAAAAAATAATAATACAACTCAGCCACCAGCGGGGCCCTAAACGGTCCCGCTGGTGTTCTGATAAAATTCCCGTATGGGTCAAACATGGGTCAAAATCGGAATTGCCCGGTTTTGGCCCTGATTTTTGAAAAAGAAAAAACCCCAAAAACGGCGGTGGTAAGCCATTCTTGGGGATTTGACTGGTTGCGGGAGAAGGACTTGAACCAACGACCTCCGGGTTATGAGCGGTAGTCGGAGAGTCAAAACAGCCGTTTCCGGCGCTTTCCGGTCCTTTCGGCTCGGGTTCTTATTCCGTTTAGCGCTCTTGCACAGGTTGACTCCGTCGCCGTTTTTCCTGTTATGGGTCAGAACATGGGTCAAACAAAGCGGCAGGGCAATCGGTCGCTTGAAGATCAGGAAAATCAATAGAAATATCAATCCCCATTTTCTCTCGAATTTGCTGATTCATCTCTTCAAAAAGTTTTTTTATCATTGCTCGCGTTGGGAAAACTTTAGATGGTTCGCCTGATGCTGTTGTACAGTCAAAACCAACATAAGGAGGCAGATGCTTCTCTGCATAAAGGAATGGATCGTTATCATCTTCTTTTTGCCCACTAGAATGAGAAAGAAATTCAAAGTGATAATCTTCGGCCTTAATTAAAGCTATACCATGAGCCTTGGCATATTCTATCGCACCGCTTTGAAAATCACTTGTTGATATCAGTATTCCTTTCTGAGCTCCAATACTATCAAGTTTTTTGTGTAATACTGCAACTTTTTCCCTGTTTACGCTATATTTGTATTTTTTGCATTCGCATAGTATTTTGAATTGAGAACCAAGTGCGGAAAACTCGGCATAAACATCGATTTGATATCTTCCGTCCGAAGCTGGAATGATTGTATTGTGTTTAATTGTAAAACCCTTTAATTGTTCCTCTTCTGCATATCCCGATAAGATATCTAAACAACACTTTTCGAATTCTTTCGGAGACATATCACAAATAGGTTTATGATCCAATCTATACATCTCGTTCCTTCTAAATTATGCAAAAAGTATATCATAAAAAAATGTTGGAAACAAGTTTTTTATTATGATTTTCATACGGAGCAGTCAAATTATTGGATCGCATAAACAAAAAATAACAAGAAGCCCCTTTGATAAAAACAAAACACATATAAAATGTGCGGCATATCCAAATTTTTCATTATATGTTTTTCATGAGTGCTTGACATGGTAAAAGAAAATGCATATAATAATTACGAAAAAAGGTGGAGTTACATCCATTTAAGAAACAAGAGGGCAATATGGAAATCAAACGGGATATTTATTTGGATCGTCTGATTCGACGGGAAAAGAACGGACTGATCAAGGTCGTGACTGGCCTTCGCCGGTGCGGGAAATCATACCTTCTGTTCAACCTGTTCCACAATTATCTGCTGGCTAAGGGTGTAAAAGAAGATCACATTATCGAGATCGCGTTGGATGATCGCAGCAATAAGGAGCTGCGCGATCCGGACAATATGCTTAAATTTGTGAAGGAACAGATCATCGACAGCGATACGTACTATATCATTCTTGATGAAGTACAAATGCTGAACGAATTTGAGGATGTTCTGAACAGTTTTCTTCATATACGGAATGCCGATGTATATGTGACCGGCAGCAATTCAAAATTTCTTTCCTCCGACGTGATCACGGAATTCCGCGGACGCGGCGACGAGATCCGCATGTATCCGCTTTCCTTTCAGGAATTCTGTTCCGCTTACCATGGCAGCGAGGATGAAGCGTGGGATGATTACTTTACCTACGGCGGTTTGCCGCTCATTCTTTCCCGTGAGACAACGGAGGAAAAGGCGGAATACCTTATATCTTTATTCCAGAAGGTGTATCTCCGCGATATTATCGATCGGCAAAACGTGCGCAACCGGGAAGAGCTGGATGAACTGATGAACATTCTGGCTTCCGCCGTGGGGTCGCTTACAAACCCGCTGAAGCTTGCAAACACGTTCAAAACCGTGAAAAAAAAGACGATCAGCGATAAAACGCTGAAAAAGTATATGGACTATCTGATGGACGCTTTCCTTGTAAGCAAGGCCGTCCGTTATGACATCAAAGGCAGAAAGTATATCGGCAGTCCCGCAAAGTTTTACTTTGAGGACGTGGGGCTGCGCAACGCAATGCTGAACTTCAGGCAGATGGAAGAAAATCATATCATGGAGAACATCATTTATAATGAGCTGCGCATTCGCGGGTATCATGTGGACGTTGGACTTGTGGAACTGTTCGGGAAAAACAGCGAGCAAAAAACCACGAAAAAACAGTTGGAAGTGGATTTTGTCGCCACCAAGGGCAGCGAAAAGTACTACCTCCAGTCCGCTTTCGCTATGAATTCCCCGGAAAAACAGGAACAGGAAGAGCGACCGCTGAATGCCATCGGCGATTCCTTCAAAAAAATCATCGTTGTGCGGGATAATATAAAGGTTCGCCGGAACGATATGGGAATCGTAACCATCGGCATCCGCAACTTCCTGCTGGATGAAAACAGCCTGAACCTGTGAGTCCGGATATTGGGACTGTGCTTTTGGTATAATGAGAATTGATGGCACATGCTACCGGTTGAATTCAATTGTAGAATCCGGTAATCGCGGCGAGGACTGGAAATAAGTCG
>CAMOVW010000312.1 GCA_946627725.1 uncultured Clostridia bacterium | reverse complement strand
GATCCCGACGGCCGGATCAACTATTACGGTTCCACCATCGATTATTCCTTCTCCATTACGTTCTATGACTGCATGAACCTGCTCTCCGCCGTGCTGGGATATGATTTTTATTCCGCCGTGCTGAAAACCGTAAACGTGATCCTTGAAAACACGGGTAAAAATCCGCTGGATGCCGAGAGCATTCTGAAGGACCGCAAGATTTTCGTCACCTATCGCTGCACGGTGGAGATCACCGATTTTAATTTCACGCCCCGCTATTTCGGCGATATCAACGACGATGGTTATGTGAGCGCGCTTGACGCCCGTATCGCCATGCGCCACGCGGTGAATTCCGAACTGATCAACTATTCCGGCGACCGCATCTACGCCGACGTGAATTTCGACGGCCAGATCAACGCTGCCGACGCCCGCGAGATCCTGCGGCTTGCCGTGGGGCTGGAAACCCTGTTTACAAAGGTGCCCGACGGGCAGAAGATCCTCATTGTAAAAATCGAAGAGGAGATCGAAGATCCCGATGAAGACGACGAAGAGGATCCCAAGCCCGGCGGCGACGGCAGATACGGCCTGATCGGCCTGTTCGATCAGTACGATCCCGCCATCAAGCTGGAGGATATCGTAGAGGCCGTGTTCAAATATATCGGTATGGTACAGGGCGCCGAGGGCGAAACCCGCGATTATATTTCCGAGTTTATCGACGCCATCAGAAACGCGGTAGAGGAAAAGCGCGAAGCGAATCAGCCGTAAAAAGTTCGGCCGAGAAAACGCTTGACAAACCCGACCGCGGGATATTATAATACCTTATTGTATTTTCATTTCTTTTATCAGAATCAAACTTGAAAGGATAAGATCATCATGGCAGACGAATATGTATTACCTCAAAAGGTCATAGACCAATTAAAAGAAGAACTGCGCGAGCTGCGTACCAAGGGCAGAGACGATATCGCAGAAAAGATCAAAGAGGCCAAGAGCTTCGGCGACCTTTCCGAAAACAGCGAATATGACGAGGCCATGAGCGATCAGGCAAAGCTGGAAGCCCGCATTGCCGATATCGAATATACCCTTGCCCATGCCAAAGTGCTGGATGAAACCACCCTCTCTACCGACCATGTGCATACGGGTCTTTCCGTGCGCGTTTACGACCGCACCTTTGAAGAGGAATGCGTGTATCACATCGTGGGCGTGCCGCAGGCAAACCCGGCGGAAGACAAGATCTCCGATGAATCCCCCATCGGCAAAGGCCTTCTGGGCAAAAAGGTGGGCGACGTAGTAACCGTAGAGATTCCCAACGGCTACGATGAGATGGAGATCCTTGAGATCTTCAAGGCCTGATTTTAAGACGCGCCGTCCGGTAAAACCTTACCGGCGGCTTTTTACAATTGAAAGGAAGATGAAACCATGGCAGAAAACAACGTAAATACCCCCGCCGCGCCGGAGGCCAATCCCAACGAGCTGCGCGCCGTGCGCGTAGGCAAGCTCAGCGCGCTGCAGGCCGCGGGCGCGGATCCCTTTACCAAAACAAAATACGACGTTACCGCCGTTTCCGTAAATATCAAAAACGAATTTGAAAGCTTCGAGGGCAAAACCGTATCCCTTGCCGGGCGCATCATGAGCCGCCGCATCATGGGCAAGGCCAGCTTCGTCGGCCTGCGTGACAGCCAGGGCGATATCCAGCTCTACGTGCGCCGCGACGACGTTGGCACGGACGACTACATGGAATTCAAAAAGTGGGATATCGGCGACGTGATCGGTATCCGCGGCTTTGTGTTCAAAACCCAGACCGGTGAGATCTCCGTGCATTGCGATCATATCGAGCTGCTGGCCAAGAGCCTTCTGCCGCTGCCCGAAAAATTCCACGGCTTAAAGGATACCGATACCCGCTACCGCCAGCGCTACGTGGACCTGATCGTAAACCCGGACGTGCGCGATACCTTCTTAAAGCGCTCGCAGATCCTGCGCGAGATCCGCGCGTATCTGGACGGCAAGGGCTTTCTTGAGGTGGATACCCCCATCCTGGTGCCCATTGAGATCGGCGCCTCCGCCCGTCCCTTCAAAACCCATCACAATACGCTGGATATGGATATGTACCTGCGCATCGAAACGGAGCTTTACTTAAAGCGCCTGATCGTGGGCGGGCTTGACCGCGTATACGAGGTGGGCCGTATCTTCCGCAACGAGGGCATGGATACCAAGCACAACCCCGAGTTTACCAGCATCGAGCTGTATCAGGCCTACACCGATTACCACGGCATGATGGATCTGGTAGAGGATCTGTATAAGCTGCTTGCCGAAAAGGTGTGCGGCGGCCTTAAGATCAATTATCAGGGCATTGAAATCGATATGGGCCATTGGGAGCGCCTCACGATGGCTGAAGCCGTAAAGAAGTATTCCGGCTGCGATTATTACGATTGGAAAACGGATGAAGACGCCCGCGCCGCCGCAAAAGAAAAGCACGTGGACGTGCCCGCGGACGCCACAAAGGGCGCCGTGCTGGCGGAATTCTTCGATGCGTTTGTGGAAGAGAACCTGATCCAGCCCACCTTTATCTACGATTACCCGGTAGAGAACAGCCCCCTTGCCAAGCGCAAACCGAGCGACCCCGCCTTTACCGAGCGGTTTGAGTATTTCATCAACGCCACCGAATACGGCAACGCCTTCTCCGAGCTGAACGATCCCATCGACCAGCGCGAGCGTTTCGAGCGTCAGGTTGCCGCCAAGAAAAAGGAAGAGCCCGGCTGCAAGGCGGAAGTGGATTACGATTACGTTACCGCGCTGGAATACGGCATGCCCCCCACGGGCGGCCTCGGCTTCGGTATCGATCGCCTTGTGATGCTGCTCACCAACAGCGCCTCCATCCGCGACGTGCTTCTGTTCCCGACGATGAAGCCGCAGAGCACCGGCAGCGAGAAAACGGACGCCGAAGAAGCGCCCGCCGCTCAATCTGCCCCCGCCGAAACGCCCTGCTGCTGCGCGCCTGCCGAAGAACCCATCGATTTTTCCAACGTGGTGGTAGAGCCGCTGTTTGAGGACACGGTGGATTTTGAAACCTTCTCAAAGTCCGATTTCCGCGCCGTAAAGGTGCTTGCCTGCGAAGCCGTGCCCAAGAGCAAAAAGCTGCTGAAGTTCACGCTGGACGACGGCACCGGTACCGAGCGCACCATCCTTTCGGGTATCCACGCTTATTATGAGCCGGAGCAGCTGGTAGGCAAAACCCTGCTGGCCATCACAAACCTGCCGCCCCGCCCCATGATGGGTATCGAGAGCTGCGGTATGCTGATTTCCGCCGTGCATAAAGAGGGCGAAGAAGAAAAGCTGCATCTGCTGATGCTGGATCCCCATATCCCCGCCGGCGCAAAGATGTATTGATCCGGCGTTATGGAACAGCCGCTGTTTGAATGCGCCTATGCCGAAACGGCCGCGCAGGAAACCGAAACGGCCCGCTATCTGCTGCTGGAACGGCCGCAGAACGTTCTGCTCCGCCTTGCGGACTGCCTTCTTGTGGCCGCCGCCGTGGTATTTGTGTATCTGCAAAAGCGCATTGCCGGCAGCGTGCCGCCGGTCAGCTATGCCCTTGCCGCGCTGTGTCTGCTCACGCCTCTTGTTCGCCGCGTGCTGATCCGCATTGCCGAGCGCCGATATGAGAGCGACCCGGGCGAAGTAGCGTCCGCCGTTCAGGTGCGCGTTACCGTGGCTGAAACCGGTATCACCGTCAACCGTTCCGGCGCGCCGGAAACCGCGCTGCGCTTTGATGAGATCGCAAAGGTATACGAGCGAAAAACGGCGCTGATCCTGTACACAACCGCCAACGCCTCGCTCACCCTGCCGAAAGACGGCTTCACCGCCGGCAGCGCAAAAGACCTGAAGCGGTTTCTGAAAGAAAAAAACAAGCAATAAAAACGCCCCCCGGGAACAATTCGGATTCCCGGGGGGATTTCGTCTTTTTTATAATAATGAAATAAATTGCAGTTTAGCGAGAATGAATAGACGGCAAAGCCGTCATGAATTGGCTGCG